>NZ_DATCSD010000274.1:0-27144 GCF_036568665.1 Ohtaekwangia sp.
CCCATGCCTTTCAGGAACGAACCAAGGCTCGCATCGCTGTCGCCCAATTGTGTTCTATAGCCATAGAAATTTCCTGCGAGCACCAGGTCTTGTATACCATCATGATCAAAATCGTCAGCAATTATACCTTGAGCTTTAGAGAACTGTGCTTCTGTAGGTAACACATGCCTGGAAAAATTCATATTGCCATCATTCCGAAGGATCATGCTTTGTGATTCTGTACATTTTAATACTTTCGCCAGCGCCAGTTGACTACCACTGAATATACTTTGAAGAGTAGCATCTGCATAATCTATATACTTGATGAATTTTTTCTTCAGCATCGGTATTTGATCCAATAACTCATCGCGACTCGCCATTGGGTAACTCTTCCCCTGTATATAATAGCTTATTATGGGATCAAGTGTGCCGTTGTTGTCAAAGTCACTGGTATAAATAGTCATCGGTTCCTGGGGAGTAGGTTTGAATTGAGTATTCAACCCACAGTTGCCAAGTATAATATCGGCATCGTGATCCTGGTCGATATCTGCAATCTCCAATGCACTCCACATACCGTACATACTATCCGTGCCTGCATCTTTGGAATGATTGGTTAATTTGCCGTGATCATTCTTGAAAAACAGTATAGGCATCCAGTCACCTGTAAGAACAAGCTCCGGAAATTTATCACCATCCAGATCAGCCCACGCTGCAACGGTAGCCATACCGGGCGCTTGCAGATCGGCACATACTTCGCGGGTAGCATCGGTAAAAAGTATCTTGCCATCCTTTGTATCATTTCGCAGTATATAACTCCGCGATGCTTCGGGGAAATATCCGGATTTACCTCTTCCGCCAACGAAGAGATCAAGATCTCCGTCCTGATCATAATCTGCGGAGGCTACCGGCTGTTTATTACTTCGCATCACGGGTAAAACTTTACCGGCAAAGCTGAATGAGCCCTTGCCATCGTTGATGAAAAGTTTGTCCTGAAATTCTGGTGAGTCGTCCAGGTATTCGTTGCCGCCATATACTATATATAGGTCAAGGTCATGATCATTATCAACATCAAAGAAGAGTCCGTTTACCTGTTCACTTTGCAGATCGTTCTTCCACGGCTGACTGGGTGCACGACTAAATGAGCCATCGTTATTCTGGAAATATAGTATACCCGATTGTCCGATGGCACCACCGAGAAATATATCTTCATTGCCATCGCCATTCACATCACCTTTTACAAGCGCAGGTCCCATTCTGCTGAGCTGATAGGGTATAAGTACTTCTGCCTTAAAATCAACAAAATCATTTTCCTGGTGACGAAAATCAATTTGCTCACCGACAGGAGCGGGTGTAAACAATTTTGACCCGGCTTCTTTTTTTACAGTTTTATTCGATGTCGTTACGATACTCTCATCTTCATGAAGTGTAAGAATTTGCTTAGGGGTAACGTTGCGCATGACTGATGTTTTTCCGGAGGGCCATTGCACCACAAGTGAATCTATAGCAGAGGCTTTGGTTGAGAAATATACCACCGGTGTTACGGTTGATTGAAAGCCACGCACCGGGTATAGCTCCTGGTATTGAAACGTGCTGCCGGTATATAGATATAGCTTTGTGCCCAGTGCTTGCCGGTTCTTGCTGTTGCTTTCCAGTTTCACTTGCAGCCAGGTGTGGCTGTCAGCGGCAGCGTTGTTTCGCCAGAGCATTACTGGTTCGTTATTGTTGCCGATTACCAGGTCGAGATCGCCATCGTTATCAAAGTCGGCATAGGCCGCTGCATTAGATATCGTGGGCAGATCAAAGCCCCAGGCTTTTGTCATATTCTCGAAGGTAAGATCACCTTTGTTAGCAAACAGGTAGTTACTCAGTTTATTAGAGGGCATCTTCTGCACCAGGCTGTAGGATTTAAAATTCATATTTCCTTTTGCCGCAGCTGCCAGTTGGGCATCAGCCATGGTATATTTCAGAAAATCGAGATCGGTAAAATCACGCAGGTAGCCATTGGTTACCACTAGATCTTTCCAGCCATCGGCATTCAGATCGGCAAACAATCCTGACCAGCTCCAGTCGGTGTTTGATACTCCGGCCAGTTGACCGATCTCACTGAAACGTACATTACCATCGGCATCTTTACCGCGATTCAATTGTAACATGTTGCGCATGTTTTGCCGGTAATATCCACTATCCAGCAAGAGGTGATATTGATCATATTCATCCGGGCCTTTCAATAATTTCTGTCGATGATTATCGGCTGGTAACATATCGAGTGTAAAGACATCCGGTAAACCATCGTTGTTATAATCGGCTACATCGGCTCCCATGGAAAACTTGGATATATGCGCGAACGATTTTTGCAGTGACTGTGTAAATGTTCCGTTCTGGTTATTTACATAGTAGCAGTCATGTTCAGAGTAATCGCTGGTGGTATATATATCCGGCCAGCCATCCTGGTTTATGTCGCTGATGTTCACACTCAATCCATAGTTGAGTGGATTGTTGATGATACCTGCCTGCAGGGTAACATCGGTAAATATAGGGGAGCCATCTTTCTGCTGATCCTGTCGAAACAAGCGGTTACCATAGCGCAGGTCGGGCGTTGCGCGTTGCTTGCGTGTATTTAAAAAAGCATAGTATGTATTGATGGAATGATTCAGTAAAAACATATCGAGATCACCATCGCGATCATAGTCAAAAAAGGCAGCTTGTGTAGATTGTGTACCCGGAGCATCTATACCGTAACGTGCAGCCTGTTCGATAAAGCGCGGTTTTCCGTTTACTGCTCCTGTATTGATGAAGAGTTCGTTTGCTAATTGTGGTGCTTTATATTTACCCGAGTGGCATACATATATATCGGAGAGGCCATCGCCATTTACATCTGCTATACTTACCCCGGTGCTCCATGTTCCGTTGCCGGCTACTCCGGCATCTTTGGTAACATCGTCAAACGTGAGTGCTCCTGTGTTGATGAAGAGTTTGTTGGGTGTTGTGTTACCCGATATAAAAATATCCTGCTGCCCGTCATTATTTAAATCGCCCACGCCAATACCGTGTCCGTTGTAGAGATATTCATATACCAGCACGTGCAGCGAATCGTCTTCGCGTATCTTGTTGGTAAATTTTACATGGGTTGCTTCCGGTTTCAGCAAAGTAAAGAGCGGAGTATTTTTCTGTGCTGCTGCTGGTAAAGCGAGCAAACAGATCAGGTACAATTTGAGATGGGGCCGTCTCATGTTGGGTTAGGTCAGGTTGAAAGAAGCATCCATAAAATTCCTGTCGATAATCGCCTGCAGGCACACGAGTACACGGAATTTCAGGAGTATACTTTCACAGGTTAATTTCTAATTAAATTATCAATAAACGGGTAGTTAAGCAAGTATTCGAAGCTTAATTATGCGGCTTATTGTTTTGAAGTATACATTTCGGCAAACGGAATTTATTCATCATAAACTTGGTTAATATTGCGGTTGTAAAAAGAAGAGAGATGACTACACTGCACATAAAAAACATGGTATGCGACCGCTGTAAAATAGTGGTGACACAAGAACTGACCCGGTTGGGTTTGCATCCGCAGAAGGTAACGTTGGGCGAAGTGCAGCTATCAGAAACATCGCTTGGCAAAGAACAGCTTGATACCATCGATGTCGCGTTAACGGCGGTGGGTTTTGCGCGTATTGATGACAAACGTGCACGATTGATTGAGAGCATCAAGAACAATATCATAGAACGCATTCATCATGTGGATACGATCGACCGGAAATTTAACTGGTCGGATATACTGGCGGAAGAACTGCATCATGACTATAACTCTCTCAGCAGCCTTTTTTCTTCCGTAGAGGGCACTACCATTGAGCAGTATATTATTCACCAGAAAATTGAACGCGCCAAGGAATTGCTTTTCTATGATGAGCTTAACCTGAGCGAGATTGCCCATAAACTGGGCTATAGCAGTGTGGCACATTTATCAGCACAGTTTAAAAAGATCACGGGCCTTACACCTTCCGAATTAAAAAAATCGCGCAAGGCAGAAGATGTGCGTACACCGATCGATTCTGTCCATCCAAAAAAGTAGGAGAGACAATCCTGTAAATCACTCCGATAATTCTGTAAAACTTCAGCCTTCTTTTCCCTGTATACTTGTAGTGTAATTGGACTATATACGCGAGCATCTCCGGTGCAGTCCTGATAAACAGTAATAAGGTATGAAGGATGTTATTCATAAATCTGCGAAGCACTTGCAGCATCAAAGTTTTCCGGTGTTGGAAATGAGTTGTGCTGCGTGTGCCGTAAGCGTTGAGTCCAGTTTAAAGGCTGTGCAGGGCGTGGCAAACGCTGCTGTAAATTTTGCCAATCAATCTGCGTGGGTAGAGTATGATGAGCGTGAGGTAACGCCAGCCGAACTACAGCAGGCTGTGCGCGCTGTCGGGTATGACCTGGTCGTAGATGATGTAGAGGATCCACAGGCCGTAAAAGAGGAAGCGCAAAAAAAATATTACCAGGCAGTAAAGATCAGAACCATAGGGGCATCTATACTGGCTGTGCCGGTGGTGATTCTCTCCATGTTCTTTATGGATCTGCCGTATGTAAACTATATATCAATGATCCTTTCCGCGCCCGTTGTCTTTTACTTTGGCAGAACATTTTTTGTCAATGCATGGAAGCAGGCGCTGCATGGCAATGCCAACATGGATACGCTCGTGGCGCTGTCTACCGGTATAGCATTTTTATTCAGCCTGTTCAATACATTCTTTCCGGAATTCTGGCATGCACGGGGTCTGCATCCGCATGTATACTTTGAAGCAGCAGCGGTAGTGATTGCTTTTATTTCATTGGGGAAATTACTCGAAGAGCGTGCTAAGGTTGGTACTTCGTATGCTATTCGCAAGCTGATGGGACTGCAACCGAAAACTGTGCGTGCTATCATTGATGGCGTGGAGAAAGAATTGCCGGTAGCTTCCGTGCTGGCGGGTACCCTTATCGTTGTGCGGCCGGGCGAGAAGATTGCGGTGGATGGTATAGTAACAAGCGGTGCTTCGTTTGTAGATGAGAGTATGATAACCGGTGAACCACTTGCTGCTGAAAAGAAAACGAATGACCACGTATTTGCAGGAACGATCAATCAAAAAGGAAGTTTTCAGTTTCGCGCCGAGAAGGTGGGAGCAGATACTGTGCTCGCTACTATTATTCGTATGGTGCAGGAAGCACAAGGTAGTAAAGCGCCCGTTCAGAAACTAGTTGATCGCATTGCCGGTATATTTGTGCCGGTGGTTATAGGTATAGCGATCGTTACGTTTATTGTATGGATGATGGCGGGAGGCGAACATGCTTTTACACATGCGTTACTCACATCAGTAACTGTATTAGTAATTGCATGTCCGTGTGCATTGGGCCTTGCTACACCTACTGCCATTATGGTAGGCATGGGTAAAGGAGCTGAAAATAATATACTCATTAAAGATGCCGAGAGTCTTGAAACTGCGCATCGGGTAAATGTAGTGATCCTCGATAAAACCGGTACGATAACAGAAGGTCATCCCACTGTAACTGATCAGGCGTGGATTGATATGCCTGCTATAGCAGAACAAAAAAGTATACTATATGCACTGGAAGTACAATCTGAACATCCGCTGGCTGATGCTGTGGTAAATAAACTGAAAGCAGAAGGTGTAGCGGGAACAGCCGTTGCAAAGTTTGAAAGTATAACAGCACGCGGTGTAAAAGGCGAGTATAACGGTAAAGTATATTTTGCCGGTAATCGTAAGCTGCTCGAAGAGAATACGATTACTGTAATGCCTGCTATAGATCAGCAGGCGGCACAATGGCAGGCATCGGCACACACGGTTATATATTTTGCGGATCAGCAAAAGGTATTGGCGATAATCGCTATAGCCGATCGTGTAAAGGCAAGCTCACGTGCAGCGATCGCTGCGCTGCAGCAACAGGCTATAGAAGTATATATGCTCACGGGCGATCATGAGCAGGCTGCCAAAGCTATAGCTCAACAGGTAGGTCTGCAACACTACCGGGCCGGTATGCTTCCGGCTGATAAAGCTGCTTTTATTGCCGAACTGCAAAAGCAAGGCAAAGTAGTAGCCATGGCTGGCGATGGTATAAATGACTCGCATGCACTGGCGCAGGCAGACGTGAGTATAGCAATGGGCAAGGGCTCTGATATAGCGATGGACACTGCAAAGATGACGTTGATCACGTCTGATCTGCAATCCATCCCCAAAGCATTAAAACTCTCATCACGCACCGTAGCGACTGTGCGACAAAATCTTTTCTGGGCATTTATATATAATGTTATTGGCATACCAATCGCTGCCGGTGTACTATATCCCGTAAATGGTTTTCTGCTTGACCCGATGATAGCAGGCGCAGCAATGGCGCTGAGTTCGGTTTCGGTAGTGATGAATAGTTTGAGATTGAAGATGGCGAGGATTTGAGTTCTTTGTTTACGATTTATAGTTCAAGATTCAAATGGTTAAGATTTTTGGGATGTTAAAATTTTTGAAAAGAATAATCAAGAAAATGATATGAAAAAGTATAAAACAACGATCAAGTGTGCTGCGTGTGTGGCAAAGGTTACACCTTACCTGGATGAGACGGCTGGCACGGGTAACTGGCGGGTAGATATACTGGATCCGCAGAAGACGCTTACTGTGCAAGGTGACACTTCGGAGAAAATTATTCAGGATGCCTTGCAAAAAGCGGGGTATAAAGCTGAACCACTTTTGTGAACTATTCGGTGGCGGTTATCCGTTAATTGTTATCGGTTATTGGTATAATCGTTAATCGTGGATGTGAGCGGGTGTGCGAAACGTTCTGGTTCTTAATCGAATAACCATTCACGAATAACAGTTAACGAATAACGGCCAATGAATCCTGACAATGATCATGGTAGAAGGAAGAAACTTATGCCTATCTTTGTTACAGAAAGTGAATATTGTAAACATGAAAGTTGAACAAATCTATACCGGATGCCTGGCTCAGGGGGCCTACTATATAGCGTCAGAAGGAGAAGCAGTTATTATTGATCCGCTGCGCGAAGTTACTCCTTACCTGGAGAAAGCCAGGAAAGACAGTGCCCGCATCAAGTATGTATTGGAAACGCACTTTCATGCTGATTTCGTTTCAGGCCACCTGGACCTGGCAGCTAAAACAGGTGCTACGATCGTATATGGTCCGCAGGCTAATCCAAAATTTGAAGCACATATAGCTACCGATGGTGAAGAACTTCATGTAGGCAAGCTCACGATAAAAGTATTGCATACACCCGGGCATACACTCGAGTCGACAACGTATTTGTTGAAGAACGAAGAAGGTAAAGATTATGCAATCTTCAGTGGCGATACATTATTTCTCGGTGATGTTGGTCGTCCGGATCTCGCACAGAAAGCTTCGCATCTTACACAGGAAGAGTTGGCTGGTATGCTATATGATTCACTGCGTAACAAGATCATGCCGCTGGCCGATGATATCATTGTATACCCGGCACACGGTGCAGGTTCTGCCTGTGGTAAAAGTATGATGAAGGAAACGGTGGATACGTTGGGCAATCAGCGCACCCGTAACTATGCACTGCGTGCCGATATGACGCGCGAAGAATTTATAGCCGAAGTAACGGATGGCCTGCTGCCACCGCCTGCATACTTCCCCGAGAATGTAAAAATGAATAAAGAAGGATATGAGAGTATAGATGCTGTGCTGAGTAAAGGAACACAGGCTCTCAGTCCGGAAGAATTTGATACTGCTGCCAACGAGACCGGTGCATTGATACTGGATACCCGTGCAGCACAAACTTTTGCAAAAGGATTTATACCCAACGCTATCAATATAGGTATAGATGGAAGTTTTGCTCCGTGGGTTGGAGCGCTTATACCAGGTGTAACGCATCCTATATTATTGATTGCCGATGAAGGACGCGAAGAAGAGATTGTAACACGTCTCGCTCGTGTGGGTTACGATAACACACTCGGTTATCTGAAAGGTGGTTTCAAAGCCTGGCTGCAGGCAGGTAAAGATGTAGATACGATTGATACTATATCTGCGGATGAGTTTGCTAAACGATTCAGTCAAAGTAAACTTACCATAGCCGATGTACGCAAGCCAAGCGAGTATCAGGCGGAGCACGTAGAAGGTGCGGCCAACACTGCGCTTGATTTTCTGAACGAGCATCTTGCTGAAATCCCGAAAGAAGGTGAAGTATATATTCACTGTGCGAGCGGCTATCGTTCCATGATCGCGGCTTCTATTCTGAAAGCACGCGGATGGAATAACCTTATTGAAGTAGCCGGTGGCTTCAAAGCAATTGCTGCCACCAATGTACCGAAAACAGATTTTGTTTGTTCCTCTAATAAATAACACACTATATACCTGTGCACGATCTGCTCCAAGTATTATCCAAACCGTGGCCGTGGTATATAGCTGGTCCGCTGATCGGGCTTACTGTGCCGTGCCTGTTGTTGCTGGGTAACAAGTCATTTGGTATTTCCTCTACGTTGCGTCATATCTGCGCGGCTTGTGTACCGGCCAATATTCCGTTCTTTCAATACGAGTGGAAGAAAGAGATCTGGAATCTTTTCTTTGCTGCGGGTATTTTGTTAGGAGGCGTGATTGCCGGCTCACTACTCAACTCACACGAACCTGTGCAGATCACTGAGGCACTGCGAACAGAGCTTGCAACCTATAGTATAACGGATACAAGCGGACTGGTGCCACACGAACTTTTCGACTGGCAAAATCTTGTTACACTAAAAGGATTTATACTTATGGTTGCAGGTGGTTTTCTGGTTGGCTTTGGCACACGCTATGCCGGTGGCTGCACTTCCGGTCATGCTATCACCGGGTTATCCAATCTTCAATGGCCTTCACTGGTTGCTACTATCTGCTTTATGGTGGGTGGTATAATTGTAGCAAACTTTATTCTTCCCTATATATTACAATTATAGTGTCACTATGAACAAGCCCGTATCATCTGTCCCATCAAAACTATCGGAAAATCTCGATGGAGAGGTGCGTTCACTTAACCATGACAAGAAACAAAATGAGCGCTCGCATGCATGGGTATACTATATACGTTATGTAGTAGCGGGTATATTCTTTGGGATATTACTGGTAAAGTCAGAAGTGATCTCGTGGTTTCGTATCCAGGAGATGTTTCGGTTTCAGTCATTTCACATGTATGGGGTTATTGGGTCCGCAGTAGTTACCGGTATAATTTCGTTGTTGATCATGAAGAAGCTGAAGGTAAAAACCATTCATGGTGAAACAATCATGTACCCGGTGCGACAATTTAGCAAGGGCACTATTTATGGCGGACTTCTCTTCGGCTTTGGCTGGGCACTTACCGGTGCGTGTCCGGGGCCACTATATGCACAAATCGGTACAGGAGCTGTTGTAATAACAGTAACATTGGCAAGCGCTTTAACGGGCACATGGGTATATGGGCGCCTGCGCGAAAAACTTCCGCACTAGCTATACTATATTTTCTGTAGTCTGCAGGAAATTCGAAAAACAATGAGATTCTTAACGCAGATGTTTTTCTGTCTGCGATGCAATTGCGGCAATAGTCATCACCGTCTTGTTGAAACCCTCCACAGTAGAAGGTTTGCTGATAAATGTATCTGCTCCGGATTTAAGACAAAAATCAATATCCTCCCTGGAGGAAGAGGTTGTTAATATAACTACAGGGATCACACTAAAGCGCGACCCTTTTAGGGAAATAAGTACCTCACGTCCGTGCATTTTCGGAAGATTCAAATCCAGAATAATAATATCGGGGAGATTTTTACACAATTCGAGGTAAGACAACACTTTGTCACCCTCTTTAATCGACTCCATCATGAACTCTATATTGTTGTCGTGCAACGCCTCTAACAGAAGTTCAACGTCATCTGGGTCATCTTCCACTAAAAGAATGTTCATAGAGTTCATTCTTTAAATATAGGCACATTAATTTATCCCGCAAACAGCATAGATGTTCAGATATTATCGATAATGGCAACGGTAGCACGAGCTTCAAAACATTATATAGTAGGAATAGGCGCTTCTGCCGGTGGCATGGAAGCCATCCACGATCTCTTCGATAACCTTAGTCAACACACAGGTTTTTCGTTTGTTATCATTCAGCATTTATCGCCCGACTATAAAAGTCTTATGCTGGAATTACTTTCCAAGCATACTACGATGCGGGTATTGGAAGCAAGTGAAGGAATGGAGGTTGAGCCGGATTGTATATACCTGATTCCCCGCAAAACACTGATGACGATTGAAGGTAACAAACTTCATTTAATGGAGAAGAAGAATTCTTCTTTTCCGAATCAGGCTATAGATGTATTCTTTGAATCGCTCGCACGCGATAAAGGTAAAGATGCTATCGGTATTATATTGTCGGGCACAGGCACCGATGGCTCGCGCGGTATAGAAGCCATTAAGGGTAGCAATGGTATTGTAATTGTTCAGGATCCGCAGAGTGCAGCATTTGATGGTATGCCTAACAGCGCGATCGCTACCGGTTTAGTCGACATGATTCTGCCATCGGAAATGATTGGCAGTGAATTGCTGGAGCTTCTGAAAGAATTACCACTGGTGCGATCATTCTCGAAACTTACGGCAGCAGAAGAAACTATACTAAAAGAAATGCTGGAGATGTTGCGAATGGCAACGCAGCACGACTTTATGAATTATAAACGGCCTACGTTATTCAGGCGTCTTGCCAAACGTATGGCAGAGGTAGATATACATAGCCTGAAAGAATACCGCGATTACCTGCGGAACAATGAGCAGGAGATGGAAACGTTGTGTAAGGAATTCCTGATCAATGTAACACGCTTCTTCCGCGATCCGGATGCATTCGAAATTTTGCAGAATGAAGCGTTGCCGGCAATATTGGCAAACAAACATCCGCGAGATGTTGTAAAGGTATGGGTGGCTGCGTGCAGCAGTGGTGAAGAAGCCTATACCGTGGCAATGCTGTTGCTGGAGCGGTTGGAAAAAACAGGACAGGCACTGAACCTGAAAGTATTTGCCACCGATATAGATACCGAAGCATTGGAGATTGCTTCGCGTGGTATATATAGTGCTTCTATTGCGAACGATATGCCGGAGCACTATCTGCGGAAGTATTTTGTACCGGATGGAAATATGTATCGGGTATCGCAGGATTTAAGAAAAGTAGTCGTGTTTGCTAATCATGACATTCTGCGTGACCCGCCCTTCAGCAAACTGGATATGATCACCTGCCGTAACATGTTCATATACCTGAACCAGGAGTTGCAGGGAAAAGCCCTGAAGCGTTTTCATTTTGCGTTGAATGTGAACTCGTTCCTGATGCTGGGGCCCAGCGAAAATATAGGTATACTAAAAGATGTGATGCAGGAGGTGAATCGCAAGTGGAAGATATATAGATGTATAACCAAATCGCATACAACAGAAGAATCTATACTCTCTCCCCTGGAGAACCGTGTCTATGCAACGCGCCGTCAGGCGCATGTAAAGCAGGGAGCAAATCTGATGGCGGATGCCTTTCGCGAAACACTGATCGAGAACAGAAAGATTGCCGGTATTCTGATTGATAAAGAATTTTCTATTAAACAGGCTACCGGCAACTTCAAGCATTTCCTCAACTTTCCGGAAGATAATTTCAATTTCAACTTGCTGAAACTGGTAGATACCAACTTGGCAACGATGCTCAGCATTTGTGTGCGCAAGGCTGTAGCACAGAATGAACGCATAGAGATAAAACATATACCGGTACACAACGGAGTTAATGAATTGGTAAATGTTACTGTGAAACCGTTCTTTCAGCAACCCGGGCAAGCGTATCTCTGTGTAATACTGGAAGAAGAGCAGCAGGAAGAAATGCACGCTGTTGGTGGAGAAAATATACCCGCTGTAAACCACGATCGTGTACTGGATCTTGAACGTGAACTGCGCGAAACGCGTGAGAATCTGCAGGCGCTCATTGAAGAGTCAGAAACAACAAACGAAGAATTGCAATCGAGCAATGAAGAGTTGATCTCTACCAACGAGGAATTACAAAGTACCAACGAAGAACTGCAATCGCTCAACGAAGAACTATATACGGTAAGCGGAGAGCATCAACTGAAAATAAAGGAGCTGCTGGAATTAAACGATGATCTTAATAATTACTTTCTCAATTCCGAGATCGGCCAGATACTTGTAGACAAGAATATGCAGATACGCAGGTTTACTCCTGCTGTAAAGAAGATCGTAAACGTGATTGAGACAGATATAGGCCGTTCGATCATGGATATCACCACGAATCTGACGGAAACAGATCTGGTAAATATGATTAGACGGGTTCTTGAGACCAATAAATCGATCGAGCAGGAAGTAAATGTGGGTAACGGTATGTATTACTCTATGCGTATAACTCCCTATGTAAGGCATACCAAAGAGATCGATGGTGCTGTAGTAAACTTTATTAATATAACCGAATCGAAGCGACTGTCGAGTATAATAGAAGGTATATTTTATAGTTCTACCAGTGGTATTACAGCCTTAAAAGCTGTGCGCAGTCAGCATAATCATGTTGTCGATTTTATTTGCCTGGCTGTAAATGATTCAGCCAAACGTATGCTCGGCTTGAAGAACAAAGAAGTAGTGGGGAAGAGTATAAAAGAAGTTCTGCCGGCCGGACACGAACAATATATAGGTATATTTCAGCGTGTTATGGAACATGGAGATGCGCAGCGCTTTGAGTTTTATTACGACAGCGATGATCGCTGGTTTGAAGTTATCGCGGTAAAGATGCTTGATGGACTGGTGGCAACTTTTACGGATATAACCGATAAGAAAAAAGCAGCTGATATGATCGCGCGAAGTTATGCTGATCTGCAGCAGACTTCACAAAAGCTTGTAGAGTCGAATGCTCAGCTTGAGCGATCGAACTTTGACTTGCTGCAATTTGCTTCAGTAGCTTCGCATGATTTGAAGGAACCGCTGCGCAAGATACAGGCATTCGGAAATATACTTCAGTCGAAGATCCAGGATAAACTTACCGATGGTGAACAAAGCTACCTGAACAAGATCGTGTCGTCATCCGGTCGCATGCAAACCCTTATCGAAGATGTACTCACGCTCTCGAAGTTATCGAACAGTGAAGTAAATAAAGAGAAGACCGATCTTAACCGGGTGATCAAACGTATATGCGATGACCTGGATATAGCGATCATGGAAAAGAATGCATCGATTATCATTGGCAAACTCCCTGTGGTGAATGCTGTACCGGGCCAGATGCGACAGCTCTTTCAGAATCTCATTGCCAATGCGCTGAAGTTCTCCAATAAAGAAGTGCCTCAGATAATTATTGAAGAGCAACCTATAGCTCCGGAAGTGGCACTACGACTGGGTATTGATCCAAAAGACTTTGTGTGCGTGAAAGTGGAAGACAACGGTATAGGATTTGAGAACGAGTATAAAGAAAAGATCTTTGGTATATTTCAACGTCTTCATGGCAGAAACTATGAAGGCACCGGTATAGGTTTATCCATCGCAAAGAAGATTGTAGAGATCCATGGCGGAGTGATTGATGGCCACGGTGAATTAGATAAAGGTGCCATCTTCACCGTTTACCTTCCGGTAAATGGCGTGATTATAAAGAACCTGCAGGAAGATCAAGAACCTGCGAAGAATTAATTTTTTTCCAGTAATTCTTTGAGACGTTCGAGCGATACGGGTTTGGTGACATACGCCATCACTTCTTCGAAAGTTTTAGCCTGGTTTATATCACGCGGGTGATCTGACGAACTGACCAGCATGATGTCGATGTGCTTGATGAGTTCGTGTTTCAATTCTCTGAACTTTGCCAAAAAATCCCAGCCGTTTACTACAGGCATATAGATATCCAGCAGTATAACATCGGGCAGTTGGTTTTGTGCTTTCGGGTTTGCCTGAAGATAGTCCAGTGCAGCACGCGCACTGTTATAGATTGTAATGATGTCGGCAAGTTCGCCCAGTTCAGCCAGTCGTTTGAGCATAAAAGATGACATAGGATCATCATCGATTATCCAGATATTCGGAATGCGTTTGCTCATAGACAGGGTAGTTCGAAATTTAATTGTCCCAAATTTATAGGAAATACTGGGATTACCTTCTTTTAAACATAACCCTACGGAGGTTTACAATTCCTTTATGTGTAAGGTTAAACCCGTTTATAGGCAGTTTACAGAAGGCAATATCTATTGGAAGATGGATGCTATAGTTATAAAAATCCATGTTTTAACGAATATTTGAAATCGTGTATACTCTCTTAAATGCCCTTGCAGGTATATAAATCCGCAGTGTGCTGGCTCCATGCTAAATTATAGTGACGGAGACACGATGCACGTAACAGGCACATTCAGGCAGAGGGGATCGTGTTATAGTTAATAAACAATTGTTTTTGTTGTAAGATTTACCAGTATATTTTAAAGGTATACCAGCTGCAGACTGTGTCGTGTGGGGGTACCGTTGTCTGTTTTTCTTCGGGGGATAACGGTGTGCAAAATACGGAATCTTACGGGATGTATTTACCTTAACTTCCGGGTGCAGGTGTCGTTAAAAAAGTTACAAACAAAACTACAGCGCCTCATGAAAAAAATACTGGTTACAGGAATGATGATGTGCCTGCTGATGATAGCAATTGCCCAGGCACCGGTGAAGCAATCTATTCGTATTACGGCAGAACAAGTGCCGCTCGCAGTACAGCAGGCATACGAGAAAGATTTTGGAGCATTGCCCGAAGATGGCTACTGGACGGTATATACCGAAACAAAACCCGATGGAGCCCGCACTGCAGCCAAGCCTCTGTGGTATTGCTATACCAAGCGAAGTAAATCAGAAAAAATAGAGCTGCGTTTTCTTCCTACGGGCGAACTCACCTCTGCAAAAGGTATCGATAAGACAAAGTATAATCTCTCCGATTCTATACCGATAGAAAAGAAGAAGATAGGCAGATAATAAACTAGCTCTAATGATTTGCCCTAAGCTTCAGCTTATAGCAAATAAAAAAGCTTCACCTGTTAAGGTGAAGCTTTTCATTTATAGCGAGCTATATATCGATTACATCATGCCGCCCATGCCGCCACCGTGTGGCATAGCTGGTGCTTCTTTCTCTTCAGGAATTTCTGATACGACTGCTTCAGTAGTTAACAGAAGACCTGCGATAGAAGCTGCATTCTCCAATGCAAGACGAGATACTTTTGTAGGATCGATGATACCTGCATCGAAGAAGTTCTCGTATTTGTTTTCGCGTGCATTGAAACCGAAGTCTTTCTTGCCATCGCGAACTTTGTTTACGATCACTGAACCTTCCTGACCAGCGTTCTCAGAGATTGTTCTCAGAGGAGCTTCCAGTGCCAGGCGAACAATGTTTACACCAGTTGCCTGGTCTTCATTATCAACGCCAATTTCTTTAGGATCTTTCAGAGCTTCGATCGCGCGGATGTATGCTACACCACCACCAGGAACGATACCTTCCTGAACAGCAGCGCGTGTTGCATGCAACGCATCGTCTACACGGTCTTTCTTCTCTTTCATTTCAACTTCAGTAGCAGCACCTACATAGAGTATAGCCACACCACCTGAAAGTTTAGCAAGACGCTCTTGCAGTTTTTCTTTATCGTAGTCAGATGTAGTTGTTTCAATCTGCGCTTTGATCTGTGCTACACGACCTTGGATGTCGTTCTTCTTGCCAGCACCGTTTACGATAGTCGTGTTATCTTTATCGATATTCACTTTCTCAGCACGGCCAAGCATATCTAATGTAGCGTTCTCCAGTTTGAAGCCTTGCTCTTCAGAGATTACTTTACCTCCTGTAAGGATCGCGATATCTTCCAGCATAGCTTTTCTTCTGTCGCCAAAGCCAGGAGCTTTAACAGCAGCAACACGCAGTGCACCACGAATCTTGTTCACCACCAGGGTAGCAAGGGCTTCGCCTTCTACTTCTTCAGCGATGATCACCAGCGGCTTGCCGGTTTGTGCAGATTGCTCGAGTATAGGAAGCAATTCTTTCATGCTGCTGATCTTCTTGTCATAGATCAGGATGAAAGGACTGTCAAGATCAGCTTCCATTTTCTCTGTGTTGGTTACGAAGTAAGGAGAGAGGTAACCGCGATCGAACTGCATACCTTCCACAGTCTTTACTTCAGTTTCAGTACCTTTTGCTTCTTCCACAGTGATTACACCATCTTTACCAACTTTGTCCATGGCATCAGCAATCATCTTACCGATAGTCACATCGTTGTTAGAAGAGATAGTAGCCACCTGCGCTACTTCACTTGAATCTTTAATTTTCTTGGATTGTTTTTTCAGGTTCTCAACAACAGCATCAACAGCCTTGTCGATACCGCGTTTCAGATCCATCGGGTTTGCACCAGCAGCCACGTTCTTAATACCGTGTGCATAGATAGCTTGTGCAAGAACAGTAGCGGTAGTAGTACCATCACCGGCAGCATCAGCAGTTTTAGAAGCAACTTCTTTCACTAACTGAGCACCCATGTTTTCGATCGGGTCTTTCAATTCGATTTCTTTTGCTACAGAGACACCGTCTTTCGTAACGGTAGGAGCACCGAATTTCTTATCGAGGATAACGTTACGGCCTTTAGGACCCAGTGTAACTTTAACAGCATCTGCTAATTTGTCAACACCCTTCTTAATTCTGTCGCGGGCTGACGTATCGAATGTTATTTCTTTAGCCATGATTTCTTGAGTTTTGAGTTGATAGATTAAATAATACCGAAGATGTCAGAGTTGCGCATGATAAGGTACTCCTTGCCATCGATGTTGATTTCCGTACCAGCATACTTTCCATAGAGTACAGTGTCTCCGACTTTTACAGTTACAGGCTTGTCTTTCAGGCCTTCACCTACAGCGATGATGGTACCTTTTTGTGGTTTTTCTTTCGCTGTGTCAGGAATAATGATTCCGGATGCTGTTTTTGTTTCAGCTTCAGCGGGTTCAACTAGTACCCTGTCCTCATTTGGTTTAAAGTTGACTTTTGCCATATACGTAATGGATTTTTAAGGTTAAACAATTTTGACGATCAGCGCTTATCAGCTTTTGTGCCAGCGCGTAAAGAGACGCGAATAACGGACAATTTTTCCAATTACTGTCAGCTTTTACAACTGAATTATACCCCCGATGACATGAATTTAGATCGAGTGCAATGGCAAGATGGCAGAGCGAAAAAGAGTTGGAAGTGATGAAAGTCCAAAGATCGGAGTCGGGAAGTCCGGAAGTTTGAAAGTGATTCAAGTTTACTGTTCAGTTAATTGTGGCAGGTTTAGGTGCTTGAGCAACTTCCCTGACTTTTCGTCTCCCGGTCTTTCGGACTTCCCTGCTTCCAATCCTGAACCCAAACTTTAAACCAGAAACCCAAAACTTACTTCGTTGTTACAGCTTTTCAACCTTCTGCCTTTGATTGCCACGCAGGGATTCGTTAAATTTTAATGTCAAAAAGAGTGCAGTATGGAAAAATTGTCGAAAGATTGGTTGACGCAGGGCATGATAGACTTCGAGTACAAGAAATATGTGTTGCTCGCGTACCTTCAAACCGTAAGGAAGTCGTTTGATAAAGTAGAGCTATATCCGTTCATGGCTGACCTGGTATTTCATTACCGTAACCTGGTGGCCGTAAAGGAAAACAAAACGCTGATCAGGGAATCGTTCCCCAAAGAGATATCGCTGGAAGAATTTAAAAAACTGGAGCTCACTTACCGGCAGATGGTGGAAGATGATGCTGTGATGAGTGAGTTGGAAGCGATCATCGATTTTGCTTTGCCGCGCATCAAAGACTCATTACAGGAAGGTTCTGTTATCTATGAATATGTAGAATCGCAGTGTGAGATATCGCCCATAGGTGTAACACCTCTCTATGCGAACGAAGGCTACCTGTTTGTAACGGTGCCACCCGAGAAAGAAACCAATATATACCGCTACCAGGTAAGTATATTTGAAGGAAGCCAGGAGCAACTCCGCAGTCTGAATACCGAATTTGTAGACCGTGTAGAGAAACGCCCGCTATATACTTACGAGCGACTCAAGCTCGACCTGATAAAGCGCTTCACCGACATGCCCAATCCGGCAACTTATCTCATCCTGTCGAAGATGAAATTCCCCTTCTCTGAAACACTTATGCCCGTAGCGAAGCGGCTATTTGTGAAGCACATTTCGAAGTAGGGCGTTTGAAGTTTAAGGTTCGATATTCCTTGTTCAATGTTTCAGGTTCAAGGTTGAAGAAGCAGGAGGTACGAAGAAGGAAAGTCGGAGGAGACCTGAAGTAATTTTGAACGACTTTCGGACTTCCCGTCTTCCCAATTTTCAGACTTTAATAAACTTTAAACCCAGAACCTGGAATGTAAGATATACCTTAACATTACTATATATTTAGTGGAGCGGAAGATGGTTCTTTGTATAGTATAAGAACACCTCTCCATGAAAAAGAATCTCCTCTTCTATAGCATTCTTTCCCTGGCTGCGTTATCGTGTAAAGACGAAGCCGAATCTACTTCTTATACTTTCAAAGATCAGAACCTTACCGGCAAGATTGATAATGACAGCTGGACGTATCAAACCGGTTATGCATCCGTAGACGGAGCGAGCGCGGAGAGTACACTCTATATCACATTGGTACAGGAACACACCGGAACAGGCTGTGATGTATGGCCGGAAGGCGATCATATATTCTTTACTCTGCCTCACGCCACCGGACTCTATAAACTCAAATTTGATTTTAATAACTGGGATGCAGAAGATAACCAGTCTGTAACCTTGTTCGATCACGAAACCACCACGAGTCATCTTGCCTCCGAGGGTGCAATCGAAATTACTTCCATCTCATCCACTCAAATCACCGGCAACATCGATGCCCGCTCCGAAGACGATACTTTCGTGAACGGGAAGTTTGTGGTGACGGTCTGCGAATGATGGTGTTGAAGTGTTAATGTGTTGAAGCAGGCATTTACACCAACACATCAACACATGAATACATCAACACAATATCAGGTTTTTTGCTTCTTCTTCTTCGCAGCCGGGAATAGAATGTTGTTCAAAATTAATCTGTAGCCGGGAGAGTTGGGGTGCTGATTGAGGTCGGTGGGTTCTTCGCCTACCTGGTGTTGATAGTCTTCCGGGTCGTGACCTCCGTAGAATGTCCAGAAGCCTTTGCCGAGTATACCATGTATATATTTGGCTTCTTTGATCTCCTTGTTTTCACCCATGATGAGTACATCAGGCTTGATCAGGTTCTTCTTGAAGCCTGTGGTCTGACCGAAAAATCCTTTAACCACCTGTGTATGATTTTGGGTCAACATGGTAGGAATCGGATCCCATTTAGCAGAGAACTCGAAGATCGAGAAGTAATCATTGTCCTGACGAAGTCCGCGCTCGTTGGGTTGATTATCTATATCCGAGAACTCATACTGCAGCGGATTACGTTCAAGTCGGAAGTTTGTAAAGGCAAGTGTATTGTCGTAGTTCAGTTTTTGCTGCGCCTGCGGATCGGCCGGGTCGCCATCGTACATGTGATCGCAGATGTCAACACCATCCGCTGCCAGGGCTATATCATAGCTGTCAGTTGCTGAACACATGGCGAAGAGAAAGCCGCCACCGCTCACAAATTCTTTTATCTTTTTGGATACTGCGAGCTTCAGTTGAGATACTTTGTGGAAGCCGTGCTTACGCGCCAGGTCTTCCGCTTCTTTCTGTTGCTCCACATACCAGGGATAGTTGCTGAACTGGCTATAGAACTTTCCGTATTGACCGGTGAAATCTTCGTGATGTAAATGCAGCCAGTCGTATTTAGGCAGCACGCCATTCATCACTTCATCATCGAATATAACATCATAGGGAATTTCGGCATAGGTGAGTACCAGTGTTACGGCATCGTCCCACGGTTGTTTACTCTTGGGAGAGTATACCGCGATGCGTGGATATTTCTCCAGCTTCATGATGTCGTAATTTACTGCCGGGCTGGCAATCTCGTTAATGATCTGGTTTGCCTGTGCGTCCGAGATCACTTCAAAGCTCACACCGCGCACCACCAATTCATTTTGAATAGCCGGGTGATACTGACACATAAAACTTCCGCCACGGTAGTTCAGCAGCCAGTCGACCTCCATCTCACTTTTCAAAATCCAGTAGGCAATACCGTATGCTTTCAGGTGGTTGGCCTGCTTGCTATCCATCGGGATAAAAATCGAATTGGCCATCGATGCTTTACCGATCAGCAGGATTGCCAGTAAAATCACACATTTCTTCATACACGTACCCGTTAATCAGTTTAAATTTACAACTCTCATTCAACATTCACGACACCCACACACTAATTTGATGGCTAACCTGCACCGTGTAAATTTAGTTGCCCGGTTTTGTAACATTTTTGCCGGTTAACCAACCTATATACAACTTCATAACGTATTTAAGCAGGCATGGATATCGTTGAAAATGTAAAAGAAGGTCTTCGCTCTGTAAAAGCCAACCTACTTCGTTCAGTGCTCACGTCGCTGATCGTGGCGATTGGTATTACATCGCTGGTAGGGATATTAACGGCTATCGATGGTATCGAACAGTCGGTGAATGAAAGTCTCTCATCCTTGGGAGTCAATACATTTGATGTCCGATCGAAAACCAACCGCGACTCCAACAACAAAGGCGTTACAGAAAAAGTATATCCGCAGATACGTCTCTCAGAAGCACAGGAGTTTATCGACTCGTATAAAGTGCCGGCAACCAAAAGTCTTTCGGCTAATCTCACCGGTATAGCAGAAGTAAAACACATGTCGAAGAAGACCAATCCCAATGTACGCATCAAAGGAAGTAACGAAGAGTATGCTGCTATTAAAGCTTTGGAGATGCAGGAGGGACGTAACTTCTCTCGACTTGAAATAGAACACGGTTCGCCTGTTGCTGTACTCGGCTATAAAGTATATAAAGCGCTGTATGATGATAAGGATAAGAAAGTGATTGGTTCGGAGGTAACATTTCTCGGAACACAATTTCGCGTGATCGGACTGTTGAAAGAAAAAGGGCAACTCGCAGAAGACAATTACGACAACATGGTGTTGATACCACTGCTCAAAGCCAACCAGATGGCAAAAGGTAAAGGACTTTGGTATGAACTTACGATAGGTATAAGCGACCCGACTCAACTGGAATATGCCATGGGCGAAGCTACCGGACTCATGCGCAATATTCGTCATGATAGAGTAGGAGACCCGGACTCATTTGAATTGGAGAAAAGTGAAACGCTTGCTGAGAACATGGCGTCTATTACCAGTGGTCTTCGTATAGGAGGTTTTAGTGTAGGGTTTATTACCCTGCTCGGTGCATCGATAGCGTTGATGAACATCATGCTGGTATCTGTAACCGAACGCACCCGCGAAGTAGGTGTGCGAAAAGCACTGGGCGCTACACCGCTGCGCATCCGCCAGCAGTTTGTGATAGAAGCTATAGTAGTATGTTTACTCGGAGGTATAGCCGGAGTTATACTCGGTATAATAATCGGTAATCTAATGTCGCGCGCCATGGGTATAGAAGTATTTGTAGTACCGTGGCTGTGGATGATCGTGGGGATGGTAGTATGTATCGTTGTGGGACTGATCTCCGGTTATTACCCGGCTCACAAAGCATCCAAGCTCGACCCGATCGAGTCATTGAGGTTTGAGTAGTTCGTCAGGCGTTATTTGTTAATCGTCAAGGTGCAAATGGAAAGTATATTTGTTTAGGGACGATACTCTATACCGAAGAGATATAGCTTCCTTTTTCCGTATGTCAGTTGGGAACAAACTGACACCACTACTGTATTCAACTTCTACATTCATTATTCCGTGTTCGTTATTCGATATTTGTTAGCCGGTATTCCTATTAACATGTAACCTATAACGATTAACGGATAACGATTCACACTACCCTGCGGTATACCCATCCCATATTATCCCGAATAGCATCATCGTCCAGCCATTCAATATATAGTCTGTAAGGATTAAATCCTTTGGCAGGAGGAGGGTGGTCTTCTATGCTCCAATCCATAACAATCATGTTGTCTTCGTGTTTCCAGCGGCCGGAGATATAGTCTTTATAGTTAAAGTCTTGCAGATGGTTTTTGTGCTGTGCAATTTCATCGGGAGATATACCTTTCAGTAACGATGCGAAGTCCAGTGATTCGCTCATGTCCGACTTCCAGATAAACTCGCCCGTCTCAAAGAATTTTATATAGTCAAAATAATCATAACTGAAATCTATACCGGCATGTATTTCTTCAAATCTTCTTTTTTCGGATTTGAAGTAGTGATTGGTGATGGTTATGCGCAATGTATTCGGGTTAGGAATCCAAGTTCATTCTAATGTTGCTTATTATCTCGTGGAATAATAATGAAAGTCAGCCTGTCGGTATCAAATATAGAAGTATACTTGTCAGAAACAACGGTGTGCTTGCTCATGTGAAGTATATCCTTATATAGGAGAAATGTGCAAATGTCCGTAGATGTCATGAATGGTTGGTCTGCTAGTATATGAGAATGATATGTCCCCACACTATTGTCTTCGGCACCAATAGGGATCAATGATTTATGTAGTTGTGCCTTTTTGGTAACTTTATTTTTGTCATTAAACCATAATTTATAGTCATTGCCAATGCAAAGTTGTTTTTCAGTACTTCCTGTAAGTATAAATACGATTCGTTCCTTGGGAGTTATGAGAGGTATGAGATTGGGGTTTGTTCGCTCATAAAAGGTAAAGAACTTATCTTCATTTTTACTTAATTTTTCAAAAGCAGCATTTCGCAGTGCTATTAAATCGGTTTCTTTTGTGGTGGGTATTCTGACTTGTGTATTTGCTATGCCACTCTTTTCATTGGGTATGCTATCGAAGCTTACCGTCAAGATAATCTGATCTGTTTTATTCCAGAATATAGTCTTTGTTGTATCACTCTCCACGTAAGAAAGATAACCTGCTATCTGATTGATTAGCGCTGAATTATCGTGTACTAATATATCAGTACCATGCCAGGAAGCTTTTTCAAGTTTATACAAGAGCAATCCTTCTTCAAGAATGGCAATTCTTGATTTTTGCAAGTCTTTATCTTGACTATAAGTAATGAGACTCCAGATTAAACCAATGAAAAGTAAGAATGCTTTTCTTTTTATAACAGATTGAAACATGGTTAGGATAAGGTTAGCTTGAGTAACGCCAGCTTGGCAGTAAAGGTATAAGAAAGCAAAGAATTTTAATCGTGAGGCTTTTGGCTGAAAAACTAATCTGTGCTTTAATCTTTGGGGGACCCGGAGAGCATCTTTTCCATCGAAATGAGGGCTTTTCTCTTTCAAGATAAAAGAGCTTCTAATCCCGCACCTCCAACGGTTACGAAGCTCACAATCTTCCGCCATCCCAAAGCGCACAACTCGAAGCTAACACATTGTAAAATAGCGTATTGCCATCTCGTTGTACAGTCATTGTGCAGGGCTCCAACCATTTCTGTATGGGCGTTGTGAATAGCGCTCTTGGGGTATAGCTGTTGGTAATTGCCTACTGTTGTATGTGCGTTGCACCCAATAATTATTAACCTAAACAAAACCTATGAAGAATTTTCTACGGCTAATGTCCGGCATAACCATGGTCTGTTTGCTGATGGCAGGCAGCGCCAGGGATGTGCTGGCACAAACAAAACCAGCGGCTGTGGTGAGCGGCAAAGTGCGGGTAAAGTTCAGCTCCGGTATGGACGCTACCCTGCAGACTATGAAGGTGGCCCGCAGGAGTGGCTATGTCCAGACCGGTATAGCGGGCTTCGATGCGCTTACGCTCAAACACAAGGCTACTGAAATGACACGCGTCTTTCCTTACAACCCTAAAAAGGAAGCCGTCCATCGCAAGCATGGCTTGCACCTCTGGTACGAACTTACCGTTCCGCTAAACACCGATGTAGAGTCTGCAGCCCGTGAGTTTAAGAAACTCGGTAATGTGGAGCATGCCGAGCCTATTCGCGCCAAGGCAGCTATCCAGCCGGGTAGGGCTACCGTTGTAACGGACGAGCGCATCAGCTCGCTTACGGGTCCGGTAAACGATCCGCTTTTCTATTTGCAATGGCATTATGAAAATGACGGCACCACCAACGAAGGTATACCGGAAGGCGACATCAACCTGGTGGAAGCATGGAAAGTGCAAACCGGTAATCCGAATGTAATTGTTGCCGTACATGATTTGGGTATAGATGTAAAGCATCGCGACCTGGCAGCGAATGTATGGGTAAACCTGGCCGAGAAGAATGGGATACCGGGTATAGATGACGACTATAACGGATATATAGATGATGTTAACGGTTATGATTTCTCTGGCGACTCAGGTGCTATACCTCCCGGTGATCACGCCACGCACGTAGCCGGTACCATTGCAGCGGTTACCAACAACGGTATAGGTGTAAGCGGTATAGCGGGTGGCGATGGTGTAAACAGTGGCGTGAAAGTAATGAGCGCCAAGATACTCAACGGTATGTATGATAACACCGCGGCCTCCTATATATATGCGGCCGATAACGGTGCTGTGATCTCTCAAAACTCCTGGACGTATACAACGCCCGGGGCATACGACCAGGCCGTGCTGGAAGCGATCGATTACTTTATTGAAGAAGCCGGTAATTATCCGAATAGTCCTATGAAAGGCGGCATCGTGATTTTTGCAGCCGGTAACTCCAACAACGATCTGGATTATTATCCGGAAGCATACGATCGTGTAATGGCAGTTGCTTCATTGGGCAGAACCAATAAAAAAGCATACTACTCTAACTATGGTGTAAAGGTTGAAATCTCGGCACCGGGTGGCGATCAGCTTAACGCAAGCGAAGATGGTATATTAAGTACACTGCCCGATAACCAGTATGGTTTCTTCCAGGGTACATCCATGGCGTGTCCGCATGTGTCGGGTATAGCAGCACTGGTAGTGTCGCAGCATGGCGGTAAAAATTATACTGCACAAGATCTGTGGACTGCGTTGATGACGGGTACGCACAACATTGATGTATATAACCCTGATTATATAGGATTGCTTGGTGTCGGGTATATCGATGCCGCATTGGCACTGAAGACCAATGGAAAGATAGCTCCGGCAGTGGTAAAAGATCTTACCGCTACTGATATAGCACAAGACTATATCGGTCTTACCTGGAGCGCCAGTAGTGATACAGATGATGGAGTTGCTGCCAAGTATGAAATCACCTACGCACAAGACAGTCTCGATGTAGCAAAACGCAAAAACATTAAAACGCTTTTGGTTGGTAACGCTGGCGATGCCGGTGCTAAAATGCAGCACAGCATTGACAAACTTTTTGCGGCCACCCAATATTATATAGGTATATATTCGATAGATCGCTGGGGAAACAAGTCGGCTATATCTACCATTATCAAAGTAAAAACAACGGATGGCCCCAGCGTAACCGTAGACAAATCTTCACTGGATTTTTCTATTGACGTTACCACCGGCACGCAGGCGCAGGACGGCTTTGCTATACTGAACGGTGCTGACGGAGAATTACGCTGGAAAGGAGAGGTGCGTCAGAAAGACTATATCCTCGACTGGAATTCGCTGCGTTATCCTGTAGCAAAAATTTCATCTTCCCCTCACAGGCTGGGTGTACATTCGTCAACATCAAAACTGAAGAACAGACCAAAGGCTGTTACTACGGGCTATAACGATTCGTATACTCCGCGTGAGATACGTTATGTGATCGATGAATATTATGGAGGCTACATGATCGGAGAGGAGGACACTACGATCTCCAATTCGTCTGCCACAAAATTTACCGTGAACTATGCTGATGGTTTTAATATGACCAGTCTTCGTGCATTGCTGAATAATAACAGCGAGCGTGGTGATCCTCCGTTCATTGTAGAGATATACCGGGGCGAAACAATGGATCGGCAGAACCTTGTTTATGCTGCCGAGTTTTCGGGCTATACAAGTTTTGATCAGGTATACAATCTTGAACTCGGTCAGCAACTCTTCTTTGCATCCGGCACAACGTTCTGGGTAGTGATACACATGCCTGCCGGACATTTATACCCGCTGGGTATGTCAGAAGAAGCGGCTGATGCTTACTCGAACAATTGCTTTATCAGCTTTGATGTCGGCAAGAGCTGGACACCGCTCGCAGATGCCATTCAGAATCCATACTATGCCTGGGTGCAGACTCCCGTATCCGATAGCCCGGGGTTAGACCAGTATATAACACTGCAACCAGCAGAAGGAACGATTAGCGGTAAAGATATAGCGCCTGTAACCGTAACAGCTGAGGGTGCTCATCTGATCAACGGAGAATACCACGCAGATATAGTATTGGTGAATAACGACTACAGCAACAGTCTTACAACAATACCGGTATCACTGCAGGTGAAAGGTCAGAAGCCTGTGCTGGAAGCTATACCGGTGGTTGATTTCGGGGGTATATTTGTAGGTCGCTCCAAAGAAATAGAGGTAACGATCAAGAATAAAGGCTATGGTAATTTTATGGTGAGCGATGCCACTTCCAGTCATGCCGACTTTACTATTACCGACACTCCCTATAAGATCAGTGCGTTAGGCGATGCCACGATCCGTGTAAAATATACAGCCAGACAAACCGGTACCAGCAATGGTGTGCTTACGCTTGCAGACGGTAACGGCAATACCTATGCTATATCCATGGTGGGTATAGGCGTAGCGCCTTCCAGGATCAGTCTTACACCGGCCAGTGCTACCTATAACCTGGCGTTGGGTGCAACGGCTACCGGTAAATTTACTATCAAAAATACCGGTAATTATCCGCTGCAATACTTCATGCCGAAGTATGCGAGTGGCGAAGGTATAGATTATGTAAGCGGAGGCTATAATGCCTATGGCTATTCGTATCGTACCAGTGCCGATGGATCGGGCCTGGCGTATTCATGGGAAGATATAGCGGGCACTGGTACTGAAATCACAACTTTCTTTAAAGATGTAGTTACCAATCATTTTTACCCGGTAAAACTTTGATTCGATTTCCCGATCTTCAACCAGACAACGGATCAGTTGATGATTACCCGCTATGGTATGCTTACCATCGATGATAAGGTAAATGTAGTAGGCAACATGATCGACATTGGCAGTGAGTATATGCCGTATGGTTTTATATCGGCGCTCAACCAGGGATTGAATGCCGAA
>NZ_DATCSD010000275.1:0-2284 GCF_036568665.1 Ohtaekwangia sp.
GTTATTCTGCGCAAAGCATGGGACAATGGTATTGTACTGGCCGGAGGAAGTGCAGGCTCGCTCTGCTGGTTTGAACATGGCACCACCGACTCGCGCCCCAAAGAGATTTCGAAAGTAGAGTGTCTCGGATTTTTAAAGGGAAGTCATTGTCCGCATTTTGATTCAGAGCCCACCCGCAGACCGCTGTATCATTCGTATATACGTTCCAAAGAATTTAAACCCGGCTATGCCTGCGATGATCAGGCCGCTATATACTTTGAAGACAACGAAGTAAAAAAAGTAATAGCCATGAAAGAAGAAAGCAACGCCTACTACGTATACGAAGAAAATGGCGAAGTAAAAGAACGCAAGCTGGTGAAGGAGATAATCAACTAGCAAATGCAAAATATCTCCCACATCCCGATAGCTATTGGGAACAGATTAACACGGATAAATGCAGAATTATTTCCCGCAGATCTCGCAGATACACGCAGAAATAAATAGAAGCAACTCACTTCATCATTCTTTGATCGGTATCCCTTGTTTACCCATTATCTCTTTCTAACCTTGCCATCTTCCAGACTCTTTTTGATTTTAATCTGTGTTAATCCGTGAATTCTGTGGGAAATAATTCTGTATTTCATCTGCGTTAATCAGCGTGATCTGCGGGAGATATTCTGCATTTCACTTTTATCGACTTCCTTCTTCCTCTTTGCGTTTCTCACGAATTCTGTCGTGGATCAGGAAACGTGCCATTGCAAATACAACAGAGTCTTTACGCACCAGCAGTTGCTGCAACGGAGGATCCAGGTGCTTTCGTGCAAAGCGAAAGAAGAACTCCTGCTCAGATATAGATCGCTCCGTCTTTTGTAATTCAAGCGTAAAGACCGTCTTCCACTTTTTGCTCAAGTGAAAAGTTTCTTCCATATACGTAAACATCCGGTTAATATCTGTTACCTCAAACAACCGCAGATCATTCGGTATAACAGACTCAAGGTGTTTTCTATCTTTTGGTGGTAATGCCATTACATTGTTTAAATAAAGTTCGAAAGCCTGTTTCTGCCGCTTTCAATAGCTTGATAATCAGCAGCGAAATAAATAATTACAGATAATATTAACTAATATTATTAGTTTTGTTTAGCTTTGAATAACTAAATTAATTAGATGTGAAAACAGTCAGAATATTCAACGGCATTCATAAAATTGAAGACAAGGATATGAGCCTGGTGCCTTTGCAGGTGCGCGAGATACTGCAGCAATCAAGAAAGAATCTGATTGATCGTTTACTGGTAAACACCGGTATAGAAGACTATATATACCATCGTTTTCAAACCAAAGCCAATGCCCAAAAGGTATTGCAGGTAAAGAATAAACTGATTGAGCTGCAACATGCCGGTATTATGCTGGAGCGTTACCGTTCTGTGTTTCAGCAGATACTGGAACATGAAAACAGTCATATAGACTCCGCTCTGTTTTATGTAGAAATAGATACGTGTATTCAGCTATGCCTGAACGAAATGTCGCTGGAGTTTGATCCGCTGGAAACCTATCGCATCGATCACATCAACACCATCCAGAATATGCGGCAGCGACTGATCCAACTGATATTGACAGAAGCCGGTATAAAGAATTTTGTAAAGGGAGAATACTACCAGGAGCTGGAAGATCAGGCCAAGATCAACTACCTGAACACCGAGCTGCGCGATTACTTCTTCTCCAAACGCACCGACTATGCGCAGATGCTAAAGTATATTATGGTAAACAAAATTGACCTGGTGGATGGATGCAAACAACTCTTTAAGAACGAAGTAGCAGAGATCCTCGATCAGCATTTTGACCGAAGCCGGGTATAGTATTAGAATGCAGAGTATAGTACTATACGAATGAAGTGTACTTCTTTCGCTTGCCCTGTGTGCTGCGCATGTCTTCATATTGCTTTTTGTAAGCATCAAAGATTTCCGGTTTTCTGCCTTTTTCATTTTTGATGGTACTTGCCAGCAGGTTAAGCGATTGAATCTTTAATTCGATCTCTTCCGGGAGTTCTTTTTTAGATATAGTCTTAGCCGTAAGCAGCGTTGGGTGTTTGTAACCAATACAATATGGGAAGCTATAACGTCAGGCTTATATATAAAATAGTATCCGGCACAGATGTGTATAGATAAGAGCTTTGCTATAGATGGCGGTATAAATCCGTAAACACGTTCTTTCCACAGGGGTGGCGTTGTATATTTGTCGGATGGATCCGGCTCTACTATCAAAAGAATTAGCGTTTAGTACCTCTCGCAGCAGCGGACCGGGCGGTCAG
>NZ_DATCSD010000276.1:0-6104 GCF_036568665.1 Ohtaekwangia sp.
TACGAGTCGCTGTTCTTATAGATGATGTTCTGCCAGTCAGTTTCCCAATATTTTACTTTATAGTTACCAGGCCAGTTCGGATTTTCGGCATCCATCCACGAAGGTTTGTTGGTGTTCCAGTCGCTTTGCCAGTAATAACGATAGTCTTCAGCTTCTCCGATAGACATATAGGCAATCACTTTTCGTTTGCCGCCACCACTCTTCGTTTTTAGCTGGGCAATTTCATCGGCCGTAAAAGATGTACCATCATGAAAGAATAAGTCGATGATCAGTACATCATAACTGGTATTTTTCAACGCCTGCAGAAAATCAGACTTCGAAGAAAAGTTATCGGGATTGAGCAGGTATAGAAAATTCTTTGCATCCGCTAAAGTATTCACATCACCGGTATGCACCTGGTAAGGTGCGCTGGATGGAATGATATCCAGTTCACGATGTTCGGCAGCATACGATAAATAACCGTAACTGTTATTGGTAGTATAGGATGCTGACTTTTTACTATCCGTTGAGCAGTAGTCGGTAATGAGTATGCGATTGCCGCTGCTGTTCGAGCGATCGAGAAAAGTCTTTAATCGGGTCGTGACATCCGAAGGAGTTGCCACATCGTCTTCATCATAGCCATATAGAAAATCTTCCTGGCCATGCGCATCAATGGCATCGAGATAAGCCGTGTGAAGAGCGCCATCTTCTTCACCATTTTGCGTAACGAGTTCAATGCCGTTCTGAGGAACGATGGCAAAGTCAGACACCGTACTTTTAGCTTTGGCGCTGATACCGATTACCAGGGTCCGCATCTCTTCTTTATAGTTAACTGCCGATGACGTTGAATTATCATCATCCGATGAGCATGCAAAAGCAAGTAGCAGAATGCTGGCTGCGAGGGATTGGGTATATTTCATAAGATAGGAGTTCACAATATAAACAGAATTTATCACCCGATATTGTATGCGATTGAAGTATATATTGCTATGCCCTATGTGGTGGTATATAAAAGTTGAAGATATAGTGTGGAAAGTGGAAAGCCGGGCAGTATTACTGGCTTTACGCTTTAATGAATATCGAACAAGGAACACCGATCAAAGAATGTCAAAGTGGTGTAACTTTCAACTTTAGGCTTTACACTTTTGCTTATATATTTCTGCGTATATCTGCTCCCGATAGCTATCGGGATTCGGGAAACAATGGCTGTTTTATCTGTGAAAATCTGTGAGTTCCGTGGGAGATTTTCTGCATTGAATAACAAACAGGGAATATCAATCAACGAATGCCGAAGTAAAAGACTTACCTTTAACAATTAACAACTAAAAAAGAGACCCGATACCAAGCACCGAGTCTCCGTCAAAGTATATATCATCAATAATTACTCTCCGCTCATCTTGCCGGAAACGCGTGCCGCGTATGCTTCGAGTTTGCCTACTTCCTGGTCGATCATCCAGAGACCAACACCTTCTTCACCAATAATGTCGAAGATCTCAACGGCTCTGCGTGCAAGGGTTTCTTCTTCGCGTTGTTCGTTTACATACCACTGCAGGAAGTTGAACGTAGCGAAGTCCTTAATTTGCAGGCACTGATCAACAATGTTGTTGATAGACTTGGTTACTTCAATTTCATGATGCAATACTGTTTCGAACACTTCACGAAGCGAAGCGAATGAATGTTTAATACCAGAGATCTCTGGTTGCAGGGAGTGTCCTCCGGCAGCGTTCACGTAGCGGAAAAGTTTCAGCATGTGTCTGCGTTCTTCTTCAGAGTGTTTATAGAGAAACTCTGCAGAGATCTCAAAGCCCTGTGTATCGCACCATGACGCCATTGATAAATACGCAGCAGAAGATTTACCTTCCATCACGATCTGGTTGTTTAGCAATGCTTCGATTTCCGGAGTGATGGAGCGGGCTGGGGTATAAGACTGTTTTTTCATGTGATAAATAATAAAGTTGTTTTCGACTATGGGCAGTATAACGCTATGCGATCATATTTTGTAATAGATCGTTCAGTAAAATTTTTAATTACTGCGCTATGTTATAAAGTTACTCTGGATTGTATTCAGATGCACGGTGAAACAAGATAATATACCTTCTACAGGGTATATTTATAACCTTTACAGAGTAGATTTCTGTGCAGAAAGACTCACATCTCCTGATCGATCAAATGTACCTTTAAATGGGTTATCGGGTTATTGTTTCCTTGACACGTATGCCATTCATGCTTACCTTTGTTTGGAATTAGTCTAAATAATTGAATGGTTTTCCGCCTTAACAAGCGTGATTTGTTGACCGATGAGTGTACCGATACGAATTTTATTAGCGGATAGCCAACCCCTGACGTCAGCCGGATTGATCCACTTTTTAGAGCCACGTGAAGACGCCAGCATCCTGGATGAAGTAGCTGATCGCGAACAATTCGAACTTTTACTGACTCGTCATAAACCAGATCTGCTGATCACTGATTATAATCTTGCCGGCTACATTACGAAAGACGATCTTAAGATCGTAAAAGAAATTTCTCCTGCTACCAACATCCTCATCATCTCTGCGGATGATAATAAAGGAAGTATACTCGATGTATTGCAATTAGGTATAAAAGGATATCTTACCAAGTCATGCAGTCGCGAAGAGATTATGATGGCCATTCACTCAACCGCGCGCGGAGAAAAATTCTACTGCCATAAGATCCTCGATATCATTATGGAAAAGCATTTCAATCCGGAGCCGGAAAGTTATGATGCTTCAGTACTCACCACGCGCGAAACAGAAATTCTTACGCTTATAGCACAAGGTAAATCTACACAGATCATTGCCGATGATCTGCACCTGAGTCCGCATACCGTGCAAACCCATCGCAAGAGCATCATCCGAAAGCTCAATATAAAATCACCAACCGAGTTTGTTATCTATGCTATGGATTTTGGCCTTATCAAGCCGAAATAGTCAGCCAGAGTTCAGTCTATAATTTCCTTACAACGCTTAAATCTATACTATATTTAGTCTGCTGGTTGTTTAAGACTAGCAGTTATCGGTTAATGCCTTTTGTGAAATATACCCTCTGCAAGGTAGTTTCCATTAATACCTATATTACTTCGTTGTAGTTGTTTAGAGGTATATAAAAAATGCCTGCAACAGGCGATTGACGTCAGGTGAGCACGAAGTATACTTTTGTTTAGAATTAATCTAAACAATAAATGAGATCTATAGCTCACTATATTTTACTGCTTGCTATACTTTGCTGTAGCGCAGTGCAAGCCCAGCAACTCCGTATTATAACAGCCGGCAGCGCGATAACAGAAACCGTATGTGTATTGGGCGATTGCGATAAGATCATTGCTTCCGATCGCACCAGTCTGTATCCCGCCAGCATTCAGCAGCTTCCATCAATAGGCTATCGCAGCGGTATAAATGCTGAAGGTATACTTAGCCTGAAGCCAACGCTTATTATAGCAGAGAAAGATTATGTAGAAGATGCTGTGCTGCAGCAACTCAGTGCCAGTGGTATAAAACTGGTAATCATAGACAGGAAGTATAATTTTAACGACACCAAAAAATATATAGCGCAGATTGCTACTGCGCTGAATCGCGAAGCAGAAGGAAAAAGACTCATTGCTAAGGTAGAGGGAGAACTGGCGGAAGCGAATGCCTTGCTGAAGAAGACTACATCATCTCCCAAAGTATTAGGAGTATATAATCGGGGCACATCAACCATCAGCGTTGCAGGTAAAAATACCTTTGGCGATATACTGAGCTATGTAGGAGCTACACCGGCTGTTACAGATATAGAAGGCTATAAACCACTCAACACAGAAGCACTCATCGCAGCAAATCCTGATTACCTCGTCATGGTATCAACCGGTTTTGAAAGCCTGGGCGGGATGGAAGGTGCCCTGAAAATTCCCGGTGTAGCACAGACAACAGCCGGCAAGAAAAAGCAGATCATCGCTATAGAAAGTCTGAAGCTTACCAACTTCGGTCCACGCTTTGGTGAAGCAGTAAAAGAACTGGTATTGTTGCTGCATCCTGAACTGCGCGCAAAGTAACGAGCCATGAATTTCTCTGTTTCTCTGCGCGATCATCGCACATCGATCATTCTTGTCGGACTTGGTCTCAGTCTTCTCGTTACGGTTTTATTCTCGCTAACGACTGGTGCTGTTTCTGTTCCGGTGCAAGATGTAGCGATCATCATCCTGCAGAAGTTTGGTATACTCAAAAATATAGAGGTGGACAGTATGCATGAAATTGTTCTCTCTTCCATTCGTATACCGCGTGTATTCATGACAATATTAATTGGAGCCTCTCTGGGCATCAGTGGTGCTGCGCTTCAAGGACTTTTCAGAAATCCGTTGGTAGAGCCAAGTCTTATCGGAGTATCCGGAGGTTCGGCTGCTGCTGTTGTGATGTTGATCGTCTTTGGCGCGCCACTGGCAGCTATACTGCATACGTGGATATATACTTCACTGTTGCCATTGGTTGCCTTTGCCGGTGGATTGCTCGCAACATTTATGGTGCTGCGGTTAAGCAGCCAGGTAGGCAGAACCAATATTTCGGTATTGGTATTAATTGGTGTTGCTGTCAACGCACTGGCTGGAGCACTGATTGGTCTGGCTATTTTTTATGCAGATGAAAATCAACTAAGAACTTTCACTTTCTGGACGTTGGGAGATTTGGGTGGCGCATCGTGGGATAAACTCGCTATTGCATCACCTTTGCTTCTCCTCTCATGTATCGGTTTATTATTCTTTTCAAAGACACTTAATGCATTGGCGTTAGGCGAAGCGGAAGCCTATCATATAGGTGTAAATGTAGAGAAGACAAAACGCATCGTCATTCTTCTCGCAGCACTGGGTGTTGGCGTAAGTGTTTCGCTCGCAGGTATGATCGGTTTTGTCGGGCTTGTTATACCACATGTTATACGTGTATCATTCTTTCCTGATAACAAACTCGTTTTGCCGGCATCCATCATTGGTGGTGCGTGGTTACTGGTGTTCTCTGATATCATCGCCCGTGTAGTAGTTAGTCCCTCCGAACTTCCTATAGGTGTAGTTACCGCGTTGATCGGTGCTCCTTTCTTTATAGGTCTGTTGATGAATGCCAAACGCAAAAATGAATTGTAATGTACGAAGCCATCAATATATCCTATAGCGTACGTGAGAAACAGATTCTCCACAACATCAGCCTGAAGAGTGAGCCGGGTTCCTTTACAGCTATTGTAGGGCCTAACGGTGCAGGCAAGAGTACATTGCTCAAAGCCATGGCACACGAGCATACACACTATAGTGGTGAAGTGATGATCAACGGTAAGTCTGTACGCAGCTATACTCCGCAGGCACTGGCCTGGGTTCGTGCTGTGTTACCACAGTCGAGCACCATGCAATTTGCATTTACCGCAGGGCAGGTGGTTACACTTGGCAGACACGGTCATGCTGCAGGCAGGCGCGAGAACGACCAGATCGTAGAAGAAGTGATGAACCTTACAGGAGTACATCACTTTTATAATCGTAATTACCTGACGCTTTCCGGAGGCGAGAAGCAGCGCGTACAGTTGGCGCGTGTGCTGGCACAGGTGTGGGAAGAAGCCCTGCATCCCCGCTATATATTGCTGGATGAACCTACCAGCAGTCTGGATATAGCACAGCAGCAACTCATCTTTAGTTTAGCCAAACGCGTGTGCGAACGAAATATAGGTGTAGTAGCCATCGTACACGATCTTAACCAGGCTATACTGTTTGCCGATCATGTATATTTTTTGCGTGACGGAAGAGTGATTGCTTCCGGCAACGCACAACAGGCTTTTACCAAAGCCAACATTGAAGAAACCTTCTGTTGCAGAGTAAATATATACCACGATCCCTGTAACAATTGTCCCTATATCATTCCGGAGCGAACAGAGCTGGTGCGTATTGCTATCAATAACGAATAACACAAAATATAACCTATACTATATATACTACTAAATAATTTAAGCAGACAGAACATGAATACAATCGTAGAAAGCAAATCATCCTCCCTGCGCGAAGCCTGGAGAGGCATTCAACAGGCAAAGCCCGGTATACGGATTCGCGAAGCAGCAAAAGATTTAGGCGCGAGCGAAGCAGAATTACTGGCTACTAAAATCGG
>NZ_DATCSD010000277.1:0-8264 GCF_036568665.1 Ohtaekwangia sp.
GTTGAAACATAATTGTCGGCATTAGGGTCCAGTACAGATTTACCGGCTACAGCAGGCTTTACAATAAGTCCTGGTGTTTGTGCCGAAAGGCTTGTAACGATAAAAAATACAGGTGCAACAACTAACAGTTTCCAGTTTGAGAGGGTAAACATATAATTCAATGTTGTGGTAACGATACTACATAACCTAAAACAAGAATCCGTTCAATACTGTTATAAAAAACAAAGAACAGTCCGATACGCCAAAGTAAGAGAAGCGGCTATTAAATAATACAAAACGCTATTAGCACTATAAATATAGCGAACAGATCTAGTGTTCGCCTATAGCGAATGCAGCTAACTGCTATATATATCTTACAAGGGAAGGAAAATTTATTTAATGCGCAGTAATCCGGCATTGATAGCAACCACTACGGTGCTTGCGCTCATTAAAACAGCTCCTATAGCGGGACTTACCATAATGCCAGCGTTATATAAAATGCCCGCAGCCAAAGGAAGTGTTACAACATTATATCCGGTGGCCCATACCAGGTTCTGTATCATTTTTCTATAGGTAGCCTGGCCAAACAGAATCAGGTTGGCTACATCTTTCGGATTGCTGTTTACCAGCACGATGTCGGCAGTTTCGGCTGCTATATCTGAACCTGATCCTACTGCTATACCTATATTTGCCTGTGCCAGCGCGGGAGCATCATTTACACCATCGCCAGTCATGGCAACAAACTCTCCCTGACTTTGAAGTGACTTTATCTTTTCCAGTTTTTGATGCGGCAGAACTTCAGCAATAAAGCCGTCCATCTTCAGCGCATCACTTACGGATTTTGCTACAGCCGGATTATCGCCTGTAAGCAGCAATGTTTTTATATGTAGCCGGTGAAGAATTTTTATAGCTTCATACGATTCGGGTCGTATCTCATCGGCCAGCGAAACAAAGCCAGCCACTATATTTTCTGCCAGTATATATACCCGCGTTTCTGCCTGCGAGGAGATTGCAGGAACTTCGAGGTTATTTTCTTTCAGAAACCCGGGGCTTACTACTTTTATATCTCTACCACCAATTGTGGCTTGTATACCTTTGCCGGTAATCGCTTTAAAATTTTGCAGGGGAGGAAGGCGCAGCTGCAACTCCTTTACCTTTCGCATAATGCCGGTCGCTATAGGATGTTCCGAGTGTTGTTCGAGCGCTGCTGCCAGTTGTATTATTTCTTCACGGTTATAGTTTGCATGTAAAGATTCGTACTGCACTACGTTAAACTCGCCACGCGTAAGTGTGCCCGTCTTGTCGAATACGAGCATCGATATTCTGCGGGCATTCTCAAAGGCAGTGCGATCTTTAATGAGCAATCCGCTCCGGGCAGATATAGCAGTAGAGCGTGCTACTACCAGTGGTACTGCTAGCCCCAGGGCATGCGGACAGCAGATTACAATTACAGTTACCATGCGCTCTATAGCAAAGGCTATATCTTTACCCAGCGCAAGCCATACAATAAAGGTTATAGCACCCGAGGCAAGCGCGAGTATAGTAAGCCAGCGCGCTGCTTTGTCTGCCAGCAGTTGTGTTTTGGATTTTGCATCCTGCGCATTTTGCACAAGCCGGATCACCTGTGACAGGTATGACTCCTGGTTGCTATGAGCAACTTTTACCTTTAATGAACCTTCGCCATTGACAGAGCCGGCAATTACTTGATCGTTCTTCGTTTTTTCTACAGGCTTTGATTCCCCGGTAAGCATTGATTCGTTGAGATAACTTTGGCCTTCTGTAATTTCACCATCGGCCGCAATCTTTTCTCCGGGCTTTATCAGTATAACATCACCGGCTTTGAGTGTATCAGTTTTTACATCCATGATGTGATCGCCATGCACGAGGTGGGCTTCTGCCGGCATGAGCTGCACCAGTAACTCCAACTCTTTGGATGCACGCATGATGGAGCGCATCTCTATCCAATGACCTAATAGCATAATGAGAATCAGCGTAGCCAACTCCCAGAAGAAGTCCATGCCGTATAGTCCCAGTACAATGGCAACACTATAGATATAGGCTACTGTTATGGCAACAGCAACGAGTGTCATCATTCCCAGCGATTTTGCCTTTGCTTCCTGAACAAGCCCGGAAAGAAACGGCCATCCGCCATAGAAGAAGATAATAGACGATAGTGCCAGCAATATATAGTTCGATCCGGTAAACGACCAGCTAACGCCAAGCCCATGTTGTATCATAGGCGAAAGCGCCATAACCGGAGCAGTGAGCAGGAGTACAATATAAAATCGCTTGCGAAAATCTTCAATCATGCCTGCGTGATGCGCGTGACTACCTTGTGCATGATTATGATCTGTGGCTGATGCCTGTGCATGGCCCGCATGGGCTCCATGGCTGTGATGAGGTTTTGATTCCTGTAGTGGAACCAGCGTCATGCCGCACTTGGGACATTGGCCCGGTGCATCCTTTATTACTTCCGGATGCATCGGGCAGGTATATTGTTGGGGATGGTTCGCTTCCATGTACAGTGTTTGCAGTAAATATTTATACCACCAGTTTACGATGTTTAACGTAAGTTTGATTTACACTTAAACATAGTTCTGTTGTATAATTTACAAACTTCTGCTGTTGGCGATAATGATATTTATACTATATCATTAATGAGCGTGCTCGTCAATTTCTTTGGCATCTTTATTTTCGGCACTGAAGAAACAATGCAGGGCGCAACCGTGCGACTTCTCTTTATAACCAGCCTCTACTTTAGCAACAGCCTTGCCGGCAACTTTTACCAATCCATCCGGATCGGTAGTAACTACATGGCCCTTCTTGCTTTTGAAACTTCCGTCTTTTTGAATAACGCCAATTACACCTTTGCTGTTGGCAGCAGTAACATCTCCGGTTTCGGCAATAATGCCTATTACCTTGCCGGTAACATCGCACACTTTACCATTTTTTATAGAGCCCAGTGGTTTACCGTTTTCATCTACAACCGTTCCATCGGCCCTCAATATAGGATGCATGCCTCTGTGTTTGGGAGGAAGATCCTGAGCGTTGATTGATGCGCAGGCAAAAATCATAATCACTACCATGAAAATAGATTTCGTTTTCATAATTACTGCATGTTTAACGTTGTGAGCTGTAAATATGCAATGATATTTATACCCGTGATTTGATTTTATACAGTTCGCGGAATGACTTTCATCAGCTTAAAACAAAAATGGCCCGGGGTGAGTCCGGGCCAGGTGCTATTTATATACGAATATATAGGTTAAGGGAATACCACGGGTTTGTAGAACGATGCAGGCTCTGGCGCAGCTACTCGGCCAAACGATGTTCCGTTCTTTGTAATTGGTCCGTAAAATACAGCATGGCCTACATCGCTTGTTGTAAAGCTGCCTGTGGCGGTGCTGTTGGTATAGCCGGGGCCATTCAGGTTGATCTTGAAGTTAACCGCACTGCTGCCCGAGTTATAGGCTACTGCTATATAGTAATCGCCATCGGTAGCATCTGATTTCAGGGTAGCTGTTTCAAAACCTGTAGTGTTCTCCGACTTCGCATACACATCAAATGATGTTATACTGCCGTTGTCTATCACTACGTTGTTGGTGATATATAGATTCAGGTCTTCTTTGTTGATATCGTCATCGCCACCATTGCCCCACGTAAGGTCTACCTGCAGGTCAGAAGTGGGGGCAGTGTCGTTATCCGTAATAGTAAGTGTATATATACTCTTGGTCGTGTCAGAACTTAATGAAAGGCCACTGCCCGAAGCAGTGAGCTTTACCACCAGCGTTTCAGAGGATTCGATGATGCCATCATCAATCAATTGTATATCGATGGAAGCAGTTGTAGCTCCGGCACTAATCGTAATAGGCGAAGGTGTAGTTATTTCATAATCGCCATTGAGCGAGGCTGTGCCCGATATGTCGAAATATACTTGCACCGAACTGTTTACGGCTTTACTTATGGTGAGCGGTAATTTTATAGTACCGGCACTTTCGGCTACTGTTTGCGAGCTGGAGGTAAACGTTACCGTGTCTGCACTGTTGTTATCATCTTTGCTGCACGCCTGAAACAGCAGTACCAACAGAGCTCCCGCTGCGAATTTTAGAATTTTCATTTTTATATAGTTTGTTAATAAAGGTTCATTTGATTATGATACACATAGCTTTACCACCTCATGTTTTCCAACACCAGTATACATGACCGATTATTTTTGTTAGGGGGTGCACTACCCGAAAGCCGGTAGCACTTACAAGACAGTTGTTCCGGATATCACCACTATGCGCATCGCCTCTTTTTACAAGAAAAGTGCATTAATTTTAGCGGAGACAAATAGAAATATATACCAAATGGCAAATTGTAAGTATAACTGTGGAGGATTGAGCGAGTTGTTATTCTCTGCGTTGATGGGTATGTACTTTTATAGTACAGAATAATTATGGGATTTTAGTTATTTCGGAAACAAAAATGGGTATTTGGGAAACTGACGTTCTTCTTGCCAATGAAATATTTTAGCTTGGATAAGCTTTGAGATTGGCTAAAGGATGTAAAAAACATGATGACAAATGAAATATATTTCTGAAACGTTCCAGTTGGCTGCAACCGATTTATCCAATCATGTAAGTTGTCTTCATCTTACCCAATTAAATCGCTTGGTAGCTTTAAGAGAAATTAGCGCTCCGCATTGGTATGATCCATCATTGGAAGTCCTTATCAAACGAGGCCAGGAACATGAAGCCGCTTATGTTGAATATTTAAAGAGTAAAGGATATCGTGTAGAATACCTGAAAGGAAAGCCTTGGGCTGCAACAATAGAAGCTATGCGCCAAGGCATAGATATAATTGCTCAGGCCCATTTGGAAGCAGACCATTGGTCTGGTTATGCTGATATTCTTATTAAGGTTCCCGGAGAGAGTAAATTCGGCAAGTGGATGTATGAAGTACAGGATACCAAACTGTCGCAGAATACGCGTGCCGCTACTATTCTTCAACTCTGTCTTTATACTGAATTACTATCAAAGCTTCAGGGAAGTATTCCCGAGAATATGTATGTAGTAAAGCCCGGTGAAAATTTCCCGACCGAGTCATATCGCTTTGCACAATTTCAGGCATACTATCGAATGGTGAAGAAAGATCTGGAGTATACAATGACACAAGACGTTTCATTTACTTATCCTGATCCCACAGAACATTGTACAATCTGTAGCTGGTGGCAGGCTTGTGATAAGAAGCGGCATGAGGATGATCACTTGTCGTTAGTTGCCGGAATGCGCTCGCTTCATATCGTTGAATTACAGCGGCAAAAGATTAATACACTCGAGCAACTTGCCAAGGCAGAGAAACTTGAAAAACCGGAACGAGGCAATAAGGCTACATTGGAAAGAAAGCAATCGCAGGCTGGCATTCAACTGGAAGGGCGATACCAGAACAAATTACTGTACGCTCCTCTTCTGCTGGAAGCAGGTCGCGGCCTGAATCGATTACCCGAGCCAAACGAAGGTGATATTTACCTCGATCTGGAAGGTGATAATTTTTACGAAGATGGTGGACTGGAATATGTTTTCGGGTATGCTTATCAGGAAAATGGAACATTGGTATATAAAGCCACCTGGTCAACCAACAAAAGCGAAGAGCGAAAAGCATTCGAGCAGTTTATGCAGTTTGTTACGGAGCGATGGAAGCGTTATCCTAAAATGTATATTTATCATTTTGCACCGTATGAGCCATCGGCTATAAAACGACTCGCACGCGTACATGCCATATACGAGAAGGAAGTTGATATACTGCTTCGTGCAGAACGATTTATAGACCTGCATGCTGTATTCAAGGAAGCGTTTCTGGCCAGTGTTGAAACTTACTCCTTAAAAGCTATTGAACGATTTACGAAATATACTCGCCAGGTGGAACTACATGATGCCAGTGTTTCCAGAAAGGCTGTCGAGGTAGCACTTGAGCTTCACGAATTTAATTCGCTACCAAGAGAAACCATTCAAACCGTTGAAGATTATAATCAGGATGATTGCCTCGCTACCGAAGCTTTACATGTTTGGTTAGAACAGTTGCGTACAGAGGCTGTGAAATCAGGCAAAGAAATTTCAAGACCTGAATTAAAGACAGGTGAAGCCACGGAGAACGTTCAGCAATATGATGTTCGGTCGCAAGCTATATTTAAAGCACTTACGGAAAAATTACCGGAAGATAAATTTAGCTGGACGGATGAAGACAAAGCGAAGTGGCTGCTGGCGCATCAGATAGACTACTTCCGAAGAGAAGACAAGAGTGCCTGGTGGGAGTACTTCCGTGTTCATGAACTTGAACATGAAGACTTGCTTGAAGAACGCAAGGCTATAACGGGACTTCAATTTATAAGTGAGCTTCCGAAAGAAGGCAAAGAGAGGAATGTTACACATCGCTATAGTTATCCGCCACAGGAGTTAAATATAGATGAAGATGATGCACTGGTAGAGGTGAAAGGAGAAAAGATTGGTTCTGTAAAAGCTATTTCATTAGAAAACTATACAATCGATATTAAGAAGACAGGCACAGCAGCAAGTATACATCCAACAGCTGTACATGTGTCGGAGGTAGTTAATCCAGGCTCTTTAGTAACTTCATTAATGGATTTCGCCAATGCTGTTGATGATACAGGATTAACGCACGTCTGGCCGTATCATGCAGCAAAAGACCTGCTGATGAAAAGAAGCCCTACCCTTTCGGATGGAACAGAAGGTATATATTTAACAACAGATGAAGATATAGTGAACGTTGCTATACGTTTGGCTCTTGCACTGAATAAAAGCTATCTGGCCATTCAAGGACCTCCAGGCTCTGGTAAAACCTATACCGGGGCGAGAATAATTATTGAACTTCTGAAAGCTGGTAAGAAGATCGGAATTACTGCAGTAAGTCATAAAGTAATAAGGAACTTATGTATCGCCGTTATTAAGGAAGCAAAAAAGCACAATCAGAAAGTACAGTTTGCACATAAGATAACCGAGAAATCTGACGATTGTCCTGAAGAGATTTCAGAAGTATCAAAGTCCGATAAAGTAATTGCTGCGTTGGCTGAAGGGAAGATAGGTTGTGGCACCGCGTGGCTGTGGGCAGAAGATGACTCGCGTGAAACGTTAGATTATCTCTTTGTAGATGAAGCCGGACAAATGTCGCTCTCGCATGTACTGGCTGCATCGCGTGCTGCAAAAAATCTTGTGCTGTTAGGCGACCCACAGCAACTTGAGCAACCTCAAAAAGGCGCACATCCTGAAGGGAGCGATGTTGCCGCATTAACATATTTATTGGATGGCCATGCAACAATGCCAGAAGGTAAAGGGCTCTTCCTGCCTGTTACCAGACGATTACATCCTCATATATGCAGATTTACTTCTGAGATATTTTATGATGGAAAACTTCATGCCCTTCCTGGTTTGGAAAAACAAGTTATAAGCGGAGGAACGCTCTATGATGGTGCCGGACTTTTCTATACGCCTGTTGTTCACAAAGGATGTCAGAGTAAATCGGAAGAAGAAGTCAAAGCGACAACAGCAATTGTAACAAAATTACTTGCATCCTCCGGTTGGACGAATGAACGAGGCGAAACACAACCGCTTCAGGCAAAAGATATACTCATCGTAGCCCCATACAATGCACAAGTAAGTGCACTACGGCAAGAGCTCCCCGATATTGAGATTGGCACTGTAGATAAATTTCAAGGACAGGAAGCTCCCGTTGTGATTTACTCCATGACGTCTTCTTCCATAGAAGATGCGCCTCGTGGCATGAGTTTTCTGTTTAGCCCTAACAGATTAAACGTTGCCACGAGTCGTGCAAGATGTATATGTATACTCGTGGCTAATCCCGCTCTGCTTCAGCCTGATTGCAGAACCATTGACCAGATGCGTTGGGCAAATGCCTTATGCCGTTATGTTGAAATGGCTAAATGGGTTGACGAGAAGGATATTTGAATGACAGGTCTGTCTGCCTCATCGATTAGTGAGAAAATCTCAAATTTTTATTCATAACTGTCCAATCCCCCGAAAACCATTTGTCTTGGAGTTGAAAGTCAATTATGTTCAACTTAAAATTCTCAACAAGATGAAAGAGTTCTTATTAGTATTTCGCAGGGAAGCAGCCAATGGTATGCAGTTATCACCTGAACAATTACAGCAACTCACCAAGCCATGGCAGGATTGGATCGGCAGTATTGCTGCGCAAAATAAGCTCTCCGCTCGCGGCAATCGCCTGGAAGGTATTGGCACTGTAATAAAACCCAACAATGTAGTTACCAA
>NZ_DATCSD010000278.1:0-5537 GCF_036568665.1 Ohtaekwangia sp.
TCATGGCAGAGTAATCTGTCTCGTTCTGTATGCCTGATACCCGCATGACCTCTTTCTTGACAGAATTATACCTTGTTGGAACGGGATCTTGTGCTTTTACTGCGATGCTTCCAAACCCGATGCATACCATCAACACGGAAGATGCTATGCAATTCTTAATGTATGTAGATTTCATAAACGGTTTAGTCCTGGGTTGAATCACATCCTGGTGTTGACTGATAAATATATACTCTCATCACGGGGGATTGTCCTGTTTTGCCACAAGACGATGTCACCACACAGTATACTTCGTACGACAAGCTATTGGTAACCGTGACGGAAGAACCGGTTCCCACAAGTGTTCCGGTCTCCGTACTTTGTTGATAGGGACGTTTGTACCAGGCATACGTGTAGGTGGCCCCGGCATCACATCCGGTAATGTCCGATACCGTGAATTGAGTGCTTGCTATATTGACCGGTGGTGCTGGTACTGTGCACGAGAAGGATTCCGTTGCTGTATTCGTACAGACATCTATAGCGGTCGCCCCTGTTACGCAAGAAGACACTGTGAGAAATTGAGCCGACACAACAACGAATCTGCTGCTCTCTATACTTCCATAGGAGGGATGGGTTAGCTTGAGCGAAACGATGTAAGTTCCCGCAGTAGTAAATGTATACGGTTGCTCATTGGACCCACTGAAATATGTTCCTGAATTTGGATTGTTTTGGGGCGCTACTTTCCATTGTATCGCGGCTACATCAACGCAATTTGTTACGGCTGTCAAAGTTGTTTGCTGATTTTGAACAACGCTGTTTGGAACAACAATGCTGACGAGATCAACCAAAGGACTTCCGGTTGAAGAGGAGGGAAGCCATTGCGTATATGTCGTCTTCTGCTTTATATTTCCTTCATGATCGCGCTCATACTTGGGAAAGCCTCTCGCATCAAATTCATATTGCGTAATTCTTCCATCGGAAGCGGTGAGTGAGGTTTGGCCATAAGCAGTGCTATAAGTAGCGCGGATAAGGTCTGCATTAGCAGGCACGAGGGTCAGGTCATCAACGATCGAGGACTGATCCGCGGTAGATGAATATGATCCGTTAAACGATACTTCGGCTACTATATCTGTATCACTAAGTGCATCCAGATTCAGGGTCATCTCCGCATAATGCCAATTGAGTGAGGTGATCGTATACGGTAGTGTCTGTTGCAGGAGTTGAACATTCGAAGTGTTTTTTATTACTACACTAAGACTATGCGTGCCTGTGGTGACAGGAGGTTTATACCAGGCTGAAAATTTATATTTACTTCCCGGCCTTCCTTTGAATGATTTCTTAAGATACTTGGTAGTGCCAGACTTGATTCCCTCAAGTCCCAGCGCACCGGTCCTTCCAACAGCATCCTTGTCCTGTACGGTAAAGTTGATGAGGTCAAAATCAAAATCGGTATCATGATCAAACGAGGAATAGATGAACTCGCCAGGTTCTGCATCTACAATGGTTGCTACCTTCATACCGGAGAGATTATCCTGATGAACCGACTGTAGTTGGCGTTGACTATTTTCCAAGCGAATCAGATCTCCCTTTTTGCCGTATTGTGCCGATGCGATGAGTCGGTACGAATTGCTTCTGGTGAAAAGACGGGATGACCCAGCACCGCTATAGCTCGATTGTGTAAATCCCGTTATGCCAGCGCCTCCGCTTAGTGCATAGGTTTGCTTGGGGAGGATAACGGGATCGGTAGTAGTGCCAAAGTTGTCAAACATGAGTAGCGTTCCTTTAGCGGTCTTCTCTGTTCCTCCAGCTGGCACAAAAGAGGATGTCTGCTCCACTAATGTTCCATATTGACCTCGCTCATATAGCTTGTCGATCATTTGTACCTGGAGATCGGTACTGGCAGAGGTCGAGTAACCATAGTCCTTGATATATTTCGATCGTTGAATTGTCTGGGCGCCATCGCTGTTTGTTACTGTAACAGCTGTGGGGAAGGGATGATCTGTGCCTCCATAGGTATAGCTTGTTAGTGTACTCACATATACGGACGGGGTTGCTTTATCGCGAACGGCCTCCAACGAACTGGCAAGCACTTTCACTTTATTGGAGGCTATGCTGCAGATTCCATAGGTGAAAAAGTAGTTGGTGGAAGTATACGGTACTTTTTCAAAGATTACACCCTTGATGGTTGTTGGAGATATAGTCTTGTCAGCATACGTATAGGCCGTCTCCTTAACCGGGTTGGTTTCTCCTTCTGCATAGTGCGATACCTTCGTAAGCAACCCACGGGCAAAATCATAAGGCGTCTGGTCGGGATAGGGAGGCAAATAGTATCCTTTGGTTATTACTCCCAGAGACGGGCAGGAACTGGTGCGCGCAACCTGAACATAGGTGGGATGCCAATCGCCATTTGCAGCAGTACCTAATGGATTGGGGACATCGTAGGTATATACCGTCTTGCCATTGCCGGTGCCGATCTTTTCCGTTACCATACTATAGCCGACACGCACCCCGCTCTCGTAATCTCTATTGGTATTTCCTTTCGTCTGGTAAATTAATCTCCTCCATTGTTCAGCCGTTGATAAGCCAGATAAGGACGAGTAAGGTGTATAGCCATCCGCAGGGCTGTAGTGACATCCGGAGATGTACCAATAGACAGGCATCTTGAGCAGCTTGCCGCTGCTTATGCCCCCGGCATCTTTGTACTCAAATGTCCGTACTATGTCATTTTGAAATGTTATACCGTCATGAAGAGTAATACTGCCTATTCTTAATCCGGCCCCTTTCATCACGGTGCCAGTAACGGGATTGTTAAACTCGTGCGACTGATAGGTGAATGAGACGTGCGCACCCGATGGATAATTGATACTTGAGAGAGAACCGCTTTGGTTAATCTCCGATGAGATTCGATCAGCTCCATCCAGAATGATCTCACCTGAAACACCCGTCCTTCGGAATGGTGTAATACGTTGGATGCCAGTCGAAGATGGATATACATATAATTTTGTGGGATACTGCGAAGTCATGGTGGTGAGGTAGTAGCCCCAGATGTCGTGATATATCGTGCCTGGTTTCGGAAGATCGATCTTACCCATGCTGTCTACGCCATAGTAGTTGAAGCTATGATAGTTATAGGCGGAGCAAGCGTCAGTAGTTTGAATCCCTTTTAGAAAGTATCGATAGAAATAGGGAGGTCCATCGGAGTCTGCTGTAAAATACTGGTCGATATAGAATGTGATTTTCTTTACAAAGAATGAAGACGTTGGTGTGATCTCATTCAGCACAATGTTATCCAGCCAGACCTGGTCAGCCGACTCTGGTATATCTGAGGTCGCAAAAGTAGCGGCCTGATGAGGAGAAGATATGCTGCTGATTATTTGTGATGTGGTTGTTTCCGACATATTTAACTGATCAGTCCATTCGATTGGATTGGAAGCATTGGCGCGGGGATAATAGACCGGCAAAGAACTTGAAGAAGATTTAGTCTTTTCCGAATAGCTGAAGTCGATACGTTCGCCAACCGCGGATTGAATAGAGGCTAATTTCCAGGCTGATGTAAACGTTATGGGCGTTTCATATTGTTTTGCCTCCCGGTTGAAGTAAACGCGTGGGCCGTATTCTGATTTGCGGGTGGTTGTTTCCTTTTTTGAAAAGGTATACTTCGTGCCATCCGCTGCTATAATTTCGAAGTAATCTATAGGGCTATTGGCGTCAGCTCTATAGGGAATAATCTTTACTTCCTGATAGGGTACTGTTCTGATGTTACTGATGGTGGCATTGTTGTCGAACATAAAGCTGCCCGATATGGAGCCGGCTGAAAACCGGAACACGTCCGGCTCATTGTCCATCTGATCAAAATTTAATAGGAAATTGTAGTAGACCTCTTCGGTGGCGCAATCCATCGTCTGGCCATCTGTTGGGAAATTGAATGTTCCGATAGATGCGGAGGTTGTATTATGGAGCCAACCCTTTTGCACAGACGAATTATAGTCATCGGGTATACCCCGGAGTTCTCTTCGGATTTCGCCTCCGGCCCACAAACTCCAATTGGTGCCCACCATTCCTCCGATAGTGTTTATTTTCACACCTGACGCATCGTACGACACACCTATGGTATGGGTCAGCGTCCGATCGGTGATCTTGATAAGGGGAATATTAATCTCGGGGGTGCCGGTATAATAGTTGACCTGGATATCTACCTGACTATAGGAATTGAAAAGAGAAAATGCCAACAGGGCACTTAGGTATAATTTTCTCATACAGCCGCATTAGTGTTTACGTTAACCGGAAACAGCTTAGCAACCAGTGACTCACAATTCTTGGTCACAGGGATTTCAGCTTCAGAGCAATCCTTAAAGTATTTTGAACATAGTGTGATGGGTAGAAGAATTTTCTTCATAGCAGGTTAGAGTAATTAACGCTGCAATGATAAGAATACAGTGAGGCATTAATTTTGACTAGCTAAGTCCTCCAGCGCTCGGCACACCAATTGGTAGCCGATTGGTTTTTGACGGTAGATTTCGAAAACGTTTTTACTATTTAAAAATGAACGCTTTGACGTTCGTGTAGGTGAAAGTACTTACAAGAGAATCTGTGGAAATTTATTTTTTCGTGTGTAGTACTTTTTTACTAGTTCGTCTTTCAACATGCCTTCTCGCTTAACGTGCAAATCAGGTTGGTCCTTGGGTGATGTTACGTTGGATTGTCTCAATGTATCTGACATCGACACCCGGTTGCAAAGAGGCGTAAATCCGGGCAAAAAGTTGGAGAGCTGAAGCCCATTAGGAGGTAAATATACCCCTGAAAAGACCGGTCAGAAGCCTTTTTTTGCCAGTTCACGTATGTTCTCGAATTCCCGGTAATCTTGCGTAAATTCCTGACTCTAAAACCTGATTTTCTAGCGCAAATCAGGTAAATTGTTAGGCGAGAAATATTATTCCCCGTAGACGGTAGGTTCCCTGCCTTCACCGTCATGTTAGTGAAAGGCGTGCTCTATCAAGTTTCAAAAGGTTGCAAGTAAAATACCCGCCATGGAAAAATCGAATTTCGACAACTTACTAAAGCGTTACCTCACCAACCAGGTTTCCGAATCTGAACGGGTGAAGATTGAGGCTTGGCTTGAGGTTATGAAAACCGAAGACGCCAAGAACCTTGAACTCAGCAAGGAAGACGAAGAGAAACTGTTCCAGAAAATCATAAGTCAGAAAGATAACCTCAAGGAGATCGAGGCATTCAAACCCTTTAAAGACGATGCTAAGAAAATTTCGCGAACGGGTTGGATATTGAGGATCGCTGCGTCCGTTGCAGCAGTTGTTCTCATTGTCTACGCCATTCAGAATTTTTCAGGTGGGAGTGGCATCGTTCACTATAGCGCAAAGGGTGATGTTGAAAGAGTTATACTAAATGATGGGACGATAGTATGGCTGCAAAAGAAAAGCAGCCTGGTATACTTCGATAAATCCAATGAAGGGATCAGGTATACCGAACTGGAAGGAGAGGCTCTCTTTGAAGTTGCAAAAGATCCTCAACATCCCTTTCTAATCAAATGCAATGGTGCCACCATT
>NZ_DATCSD010000279.1:0-5407 GCF_036568665.1 Ohtaekwangia sp.
CCTTTGCCTTGTGTATGTGTATGAAAGCGCTTGTATAGTTTGAACAGATCATCTTTATACCTTACCAGGTCAATCCCCAAGCCGTTGTCTGTTACCGTTATCACCGCATGTCCATTCTCATATTTACTCGATACACCAATCACCAATGGTCTATCTGGTGATCGATACTGTATACCATTACTGATAAGATTATAGAGTATGCTATTGATATAGGCTTTGATCGATATGATCTTGTCGTACGCAAGGTGCAAATCAAATCGCACGACATTCTCTTGTGTAAATGACTTCAGGGATTGCCGGATCAGTTTTACTTCTTCCGGGAGACTTACGTCTTCATATACCGTGAAGCGATCATTGCGGATGTCTACAATTTTATTCAGGTCGCGGATGATCGTTTCGAGTGAATAGGCAGATTGCTCAATGAGTTCCAGTATATGGCTTTGCTCATCGGCACTATTCGCCAGCCGGTGAATGTTCATGAGTCCGATGATGCTGGCCACCGGACCCCGCATGTTGTGCGATACGGTATACGAGAATTGTTGCAGTTCATTGTTCTGCATCACCAGTTGCTGGTTGGTGTGAAGCAGGTCCCTGTTTTTTTCGTCCAGTGTTTTTTCCAGGAATTTATTCTGGCTCTCCAACTCACCGCGTTGTCGTTCGATCTCGTTGTTGGCCATGATCAAACTTTCCTGGCTCTGGTGAAGCTCTTCACTCTGCGCCTGGATCTCTTCGTTTTGTGTCTCTATATTTTTGTTCAGCTCATGCAACTCGCGGTTCGTATTTTCGAGCGCAGCATTTTTAGCATTGAGATCTTCGATTAACTGATTGTTACGCTGTTCAAATATATCCGCGACACGCTTCAACGATAATACACTGCCGATGAGTAAGAAGTAAGAGATGAACAACACCAGGTTAGCCGACATATACTGGGTAACAGTGGGTACCTGGTGCCGTGTGCTATAAAAGCGGAGTATAATATCGAGCAGAGCAAAGGCTGTAAAATTAGCACCGATGCCTATATACATGAGCTTGCGCTCCTGGTTGGAAAAGATCAATGCCGGAATGATAGCCGTTGCCAGCAATATACTATATATACCGGGCGACCGCTGGTATTCAAACGACTCGGGCATTTGAATGCGGTTGATTAGTAAAATGGTAAGACTGGTGAGTGGTATAGTGATGGTGAGCAGAATGCGACTCACATAGATGGCCCCGATCCTGTTAAGCAGGGGGGTGGTGCAGAGGGCTATAAATGTTACGAGCACCATCTGGTGCGTAAACGACCATTTGCTTCGCAGACTATAGGAGAGAAACAAGGCCGTGAGTACAATGGCAATAATGGCTATCCTGTTGGAAAGAATGACAGCCCTGGCCTGTAGCCTGGGCATTTGTTCAGTTACACCAACGGTAGTGAGCGCTCGTATCATCATTGTGCGGCAATATAAATTCTTTCATGGTACCCAATTGATTTCTTTTTTTAAAAGGGCCAAAGTCTTTTGTTCGGGCGATCCGGAGGGTGGCTGGTAATTATATACCCATTGCGCCTGTGGCGGGAGGCTCATCAGGATTGACTCTGTACGGCCATCGGTATCGAGACCGAATTTTGTGCCGCGATCCCACACCAGGTTAAACTCCACATAACGTCCTCTGCGCAGATATTGCCACTGCTTTTCTTTTTCGGTATAGGGCAGCGTATGGTTCTTTTTCATGAACGCAGTATATATAGGGGCAAACGCTGATCCTACATCTTTTACAAAATCGAATCGCGATTCTTTTGTAAAACCATTTTCGCCTTTCAGGTAATCGAAAAATATACCGCCTATGCCCCGTGTTTCATTCCGGTGCTTAATAAAAAAATAATCATCCGCCCATTTCTTAAAGCTGGGATAATATGAAGCATCGTGTTTATCGCAGGCATTCTTTAACTGCTGATGGAACCAGCGTGCATCATCTTCTGCCACATAATGCGGAGTAAGATCGATGCCGCCACCAAACCACCATACACCATTGCTCATCTCGAAGTAACGCGTGTTCATGTGAATGATAGGCACCATCGGATTTATAGGATGCAGCACAATAGATATACCGGTAGCGAAGAAATCAGGATGATCGCCCGCAGGAAGATTCATCGTCTTCAATACCGGCTCGGGTGTTTTGCCCCATACTGCCGAGAAATTTACTCCGCCTTTTTCAATGATGTTACCCTCGGTGATCACACGACTCACACCTCCACCACCGCCCTCGCGTTCCCACGGATCGCTGATAAATTTTCCTTTCCCATCCACCTCTTCCAATGCCTTGCATATACTCTCCTGAAGTTCAATAAACCAGTCGCGGATCAATTCCTTTGTTACCATAGGCGGCAAAGTTAAGAAAAGGCGGGTAATGGTTAGCCGTATTGGTTAACCGTTAATCGACAACAATTGGTGAATATTGAATATCGAACAAGGAATGTCGAATGATGAAGTTGTTTTCTGTTGGTATTTCTTTCTGCGCAAATCTGCGAGATCAGCGGGAGAGTGTTATTCTGTGGGAAATAATTTGAATATCGAACAAAGAACACCGATCAACGAATGATGAAGTGTGATACCCTTTGCTTTGTATTTTTCTTCTGCGTAAATCCGCGAGATCAGCGGGAAACAAATGACTGTTTATTTCTGTGTTATTCTGTGCGTTCTGTGGGAAATAATTTGAATATCGAACAAAGAACATCGATCAACGAATGATGAAGTATAAATGCCATTTCCTTAAAACAATGAACACAGAACAATAAACTATTTCACTATCTTTCGCTCGAGACCAACATGTTATTTATGGCGATTGAAGAGACCACAAGAGCCAAGAAGAAATCGCGGACTGCTATTGACCGTGCTGTTCTTTTAAAAGCTTACCAACTGATGTGTACAGCCAAACGTATGGCTGAACTATATGATGAGAACCGTGATATCTGTGGCAAGTATGTGCACAGTACTTCGCGTGGCCATGAAGCGATACAGCTTGCAGCCGGTTTTCATTTAACAGCGATCGATTATGCTTCACTATATTATCGTGATGAATCGATGTTACTCGGCATCGGACTCCAACCGTATGAGTTGATGTTGCAACTGATGGCCAAACGCGATGATCCTTTCTCGGGTGGACGAACGTACTACGGGCATCCTTCTTTAAGACGCGAGGGCTTTCCGGTTATTCCGCATCAAAGTTCTGCTACCGGTATGCAGGCTATACCTGCCACGGGAATGGCGCATGGTATAGCATACCTGGAATCACAATCATTACAAAAGTCTGGTGATACTAAACATCCCGTGGTGTTATGCTCACTCGGTGATGGTTCTGTTACCGAAGGTGAAGTAGCCGAAGCATTTCAGATGGCGGTGCTGAAGAAGTTGCCAATTATATATTTAGTACAGGACAATGACTGGGGTATATCTGCTTCGGGCGATGAGATGCGTGCCATGAATGCGTATGAATATGCAGCAGGCTTCAAAGGCCTGGAACGTATGATGGTGGATGGTGCCGATTTTGTGGACTCGTACCAGGGTATAGCAAAAGCATTTGCGTATGTACGCGAACGCAAAGGACCTATACTGGTGCATGCGCGTTGCCCGCTGTTGGGACATCATACATCCGGTGTGCGCAGAGAATGGTATAGGGGAGAGAACCTGGAAGAACACCGGAAGAATGATCCGCTGGACAAACTGAGATATTACCTGCTCGAAGAAGGAGAAACAACGGAGTCGCTAACAGCTTTAGAGCAACAGGCTATTGCACATGTTGCTGCCGATTATCAGCGCGCGCTTCAGGCGGCAAACCCGGATATAGCGGATTTTAATACGCATGAATTTGCGCCTACCCCGGTCGTTGCAGAGGCGGGTAATCGCTCGCCCGAGGGGGGAGAGAAGGTGGTGATGGTGGATGCAGCCTTGCATGCTGTAGATGAAATACTAAAGAAACATCCTGAAGCTTTATTCTACGGACAGGATGTAGGCAGAAGACTGGGCGGAGTTTTTCGCGAAGCTGCTACCCTGGCACAGAAGTATGGCGATGCACGGGTATTCAACACACCGATACAGGAAGCTTATATAGTCGGATCAACCGCAGGTATGTCGGCAACAGGAGCGAAGCCTATTGTAGAGATACAGTTTGCAGACTATATATGGCCCGGTATAAATCAACTGGTGGAAGAGCTTTCGAAAAGTTGTTATCTCTCGCATGGTAAATTTCCGATACAGTCGCTGATACGTGTGCCGATCGGAGCGTATGGTGGTGGAGGCCCGTATCACTCCGGTAGTGTAGAGTCTGCGCTGCTGACGATCCGTGGTATAAAAATAGTATACCCTTCCAACGCGGCTGATATGAAGGGACTGTTGAAAGCATCGTTCTACGATCCGAACCCCGTGGTGTTATTGGAGCACAAAGGTTTATACTGGTCGAAAGTACCCGGCACAGCCGAAGCCAAAACCATTGAACCGGATGAAGACTATATTATACCACTGGGTAAAGCTGCGATCGTACAGACTGCTTCGCAGGAAAAGATTGAGGCAGGAGAGTCGTGCGTGATCATTACGTATGGTATGGGTATATATTGGTCGAAAGAAGCGTCACGTTCCTTTGAAGAGCGTGTGGAGATCATCGACTTGCGTACACTGAACCCGATCGATTGGGAGACGATCACGTCTTCTGTAAAGAAACACGGACGTGCACTGGTACTCACCGAAGAACCATTGCTCAATTCTTTTGCAGAATCTCTTGCCGGAAGAATTTCCAAAGAATGCTTCCAATACCTTGATGCCCCTATATATACTCTCGGTGCTGCCAACCTCCCGGCCGTTCCTCTGAATGTTGAGCTGGAGAAAATGATGTTACCCAACGCGGAGAAAGTAAAAGATATAGTGGAAAGCCTGCTGAATTATTAGCAACTGTTGCATTCATTTGTGTTCATCTGTGAATTCTGTGGGAGATTTTTTTTGCATTTCTTCTGCGTTAGCTATCGGGATCAGCGGGAGATAAATATCGAACAAGGAACACCGATTAACGAATGCTGAAGTAAACACAACCGCTTCCCGGCACAAACTTCTGGCAGCTCGTAACCAGAAGCTCGCAGCTTTTTCTAAAGTATATAAAAGCCCGGAAGACAGAACCCTCGAAAGCATTTGCTGCTTACGAAGAACAATTAACCTGTAACAAATAACGGCTTTAGAATGGAAATCCTATCCCCACATTATATATCACCGGCTCTTTATAGTTCGTATAGGTTGTGGTTTCTCCGTTCTTTACTTCGGTAGCATACGGTTTGAAGAAACGGATCTTGTTCAATACAAAGCGATCGCCTTCATCGCGGGCGGGGTCAATTACTTTCATGCCGACATCGAAGCGAAGTATAAGAAATGTAAAGTCGAAGCGCAGA
>NZ_DATCSD010000280.1:0-9233 GCF_036568665.1 Ohtaekwangia sp.
GTATAGCATTCAGCATGTATGCCAGCGGCAACGGATATATACTGGAAGCATCTATACCCTGGTCGACCATAGGAGTAACGCCCGCCCTCGGAAAAGCAATCGGCCTCGATGTACAGGTAGATGATGACGACAACGGAGGAACGCGCGATGCACAAACCGCTTCTTTCGCTACCAACACAACCGCCTGGCAAAACCCGGGCGTATTCGGAACAGTATATCTTACTACGTGTAGTGGTCCCGTTAACCAGCCTCCTGTTGCCAATGCAGGCTCCGACCTTTCATTAGCTTCCGGAACAACATCGGTTACGCTGAGTGGCTCAGGTTCAGATCCGGATGGAACGGCTGTAACCTATAGCTGGACGAAAGTGAGTGGCCCCGCAGCCACCATCACGAATGCTACTACAGCATCACCTACTGTTAGCGGATTAACCAACGGAAGTATATATGTATTTCAACTGACGGTGAGTGATGGTTCGCTAACGGCTACTGATCAGGTACAGGTAAGTGTTGCCGGTACATCCGGTGATCCTGCCGGTGTAATTACCTGCTATCAACGCGTGAGTACTATAACCGTAGATGGTACACTCAACGAATCTTCGTGGAATGTTACCCGTGCGGTGAGCAAGAACACGGTAAATACTCCGAACAACACCGTGACCTTTGGAGTATTGTGGGATAACACCAACCTGTATATAGGTGTGAAGGTATTGGATGCCTCCCTATATAACGACTCGCCTGATATATGGGAGAACGATGCCGTGGAGATATACATTGATGCTAACAACAATAAACTCTCCACTTACGATGGCCGGGATAACCAGTTCATCAAAGGGTATAACAACTCTGCCTTGTTTGCCAAGCTCAGTGTTACCGGTGTGCAGCATGCCTGGGCTGCGATTAGTGGTGGCTATAGCGTAGAGCTGAGTATACCGTGGTCGCAGTTGAATGTAACACCGGCCAACGGTATAACCCTCGGCTTTGATGTAGGCTACGATGACGATGACAATGGCGGTTCACGCGAAGGACAAGCCGTGTGGAATGGAGCCGTCAACAATTATGAGAACACGTCCGCCTTCGGAAGCCTCGTGTTGAACAGCAACACCGGAGCCCGCTTCGGTGTACCGGCTGAATATATACCGGATGATGAAACACGGGTATCGGTATATCCTAACCCGGTGAAGAGGGGAGAGACCACTATCCGCATCAACGGGTTAAAGAACACAGCCGGCCTGCAGGTTGTGAACACCAGCGGTACCGTTGTAAAATCACAAACCCTGCAAAAACAGGAAGAAGTGATTGACCTGTCCGGAGCTGCCCATGGAGTATATCTGCTCCGCGTACAATTGGATAACCGGCAGGTTACACGGAAAATATTGATTGAGTAAAAATGGTTGTTGATTTTAAAATCCTCGTTGTTGGTTAGGAGTATTAATATTTCAGAGACCGTCAGCAATGACGGTCTCTTTGTTTATACAGGAAACACTAAATTTTCACTCTTTGAGCTTTGGACACTACTGTTCGTCATACACAAACCGGAAATACATTCTTTCAAAAGAGTTCATCGTGGCTATCACCAACACACCTATAGTGCCGATACAGAAGAAGCCAAAGCTCTCGCTGAGGTAGCTGATATAGCTGCAGGCGATGAGCAATCGCGCTATTTCCAGGAAGTATATCCATTGTTGTTGTTCGAGCAACGCGCCACAGTTGATGAGTGTGATCAGGATCAGTGCTATGATCAGCGTGCATTCGACCACATCCAGTTCGAAGAAAAATAGGGTAAAAGAGAATAGCCCTAAAATACTGGCCAGCAGTTGCAGGTTAAGATACACTTTAAAACGGAACGTTGAACGGAAATTTATTCTCGGAGGGAGCAGTGCGTTCTCCAGGTCTTCGCGTATAGTCTGGTCTATATCTTCTGGTTTACCAAAAATTATCCGGAGCGACTTTACTATACTTCCGCTTCTGCGGCAGGCTTCGGCAAGTTCAAAGTAATAATGAAAATGTTGCCACAGAAAACTATGGCGCTTTAAAGGATGCGTGAGTCCATATACCGGCTCTTCTTCTTCTTTTTGAAACGTGCCAAACAGTTTATCCCAAAAAATAAAGATGTCGCCATAATTTTTGTTCAGATACTTTTCGTTGGAAGCGTGATGTACCCGATGGTGCGAAGGCGTGATAAGTATATATTCAAGGAACCCCAGTTTGCCAATGAGTTGGGTATGCGTAAAGAACGAATACGTGCCGTGTACTACCAGGATAGCAATGACCATGGCCGGATGAAAACCAATGAAGGGAAGTATACACCAGAATAAATTCCGGATAACCGCCTGCAGCGTAGTAATGCGTGCAGAAACCGTATAATTAAAATCTTCGCTGTGATGGTGCACGATATGTGCGCCCCACATCACATTGATCTCGTGCCCCAGCCGGTGATACCAGTACCAGATCAGGTCAGTAGTCAGTAACAACGCTATCCATATTGGCCAGCGGTTGGGTATATTGAACAAGGCGTAGTGCTGGTATATATAGTAGAACAAACTATAGAAACTTCCGGTAATAAGCAGGTTGAGCAATCGCTCGGCAATGCCGATGGAAATATTGGCGATGGAGTTTTCGTATGTAAAATATTTACTCTTGCCACGTTTGCGGGCGAGCAGATATTCCAGTGCCAGGAAAAGAAAAAAAGCGGGAATAATGAATGCTACAAGATTCAATTTTTGGTCCATGGTGTATCAGAATTAAAATTCGGATCAGCGAATCATGTCCTCCTGGTGGGTGAGTATAAATTCGTACGGACAAAAATAAAAACTTTTAGTCTATAAAATCTATAGACTTTTGTTTTTTCGATTTTGTTTATACTTTTACGACAGATTACAGGGGAAACAGGAGGGACGGGTATGACATAGGGATGTACAATACACCCCTCCGTTGCAATTGTTAATGTTTTGTTAACGATCCACCAGTAGTACTTCCACCATTTTATATTTGATCGCCTTAAAAGGTCGTCTGTATAGTATACGGGGTGACTGTCCTGTATGCTCTGCATACGCATAACGAAACTCATTAATATTAATCATTGACCTAAATTATTATGCACATGAAGAATGCACATTTGTTCCGCGCCACGATTTTTGCCCTGATGGTGGTAACCCTGTTGTCGTTTACAAAACCTGCACCGGTAAAATTCAAAGTTGATCCGAAAGCCAGCACACTGGTATGGACAGGCAAGAAAGTTACTGGCCAACACACTGGTACAGTTCCATTGTCAGCAGGTGAACTGACTACAGAAGGAAAGATCATTAAACAAGGTACGTTCGAGATCGACCTCGCGTCTCTTACAGTAACCGATCTGAAAGATGCCGGAGCAAACGGTAAACTGGTAGGTCACCTGAAGAACGAAGACTTCTTTAACGTGGCTAAATTCCCGAAAGCAACTTTCACGATCGCATCAGTAACACCGAAAGCTGGCGATGAATATATAGTGAAAGGTAAACTTACTATTAAAGGTATCACGAACGATATCGAGTTTCCAGCTACCATCAAGAACGATGGCAAGAAACTGACAGCAAAAGCAAAGATTGTAGTAGATCGTACCAAGTATGATATTCGCTATGGTTCATCAAGCTTCTTTGATAACCTCGGTGACAAAGCGATCTCAAATGATTTTGAACTAGACCTTGATCTGGTTGCAGGTGTTTAGTTTTTGATTTGGTTTGGTAGATAAAGGGGCTGCTCGCAAGGGTAGCCTTTTTTATTTCCCGCAGATCTCGCAGATTAACGCAGATTAAATACAGAAATATACTTGCCACTCTCGCAATTTGCCAGTTAAAAGTCGAAAGCTATGCCATATATTTCTGCGAATATCTGCGAGATCTGCGGGAGACAATTATACCGGCAAGGTAAATGAAAATATAGACCCTTTACCTTCACTACTCTCCACACCGATTTTCCCGCCTTGTGATTCTATAAATTCTTTAGCTATAGATAATCCCAGTCCTGTGCCCGAAGGAGTGCCGGGTATCTGGAAGAATTTTTCAAACAGCCGGTCAACGAATTTAGCATCTATACCGGGACCGAAATCCTGCACCGAAAATTTTACCACTGAGTTTTGCTTGTAACATTGCAAGACTATACGTCCGTTCTCCGGACTATAGCGAATAGCATTGGTTAACAGGTTTACCAATACCCATGTAGTCTTATCAGCATCAGCCTGAATGGCGGGTATATTTTCTTCTACCAGCGCTTCTATAGCAACGTGCTTTCGCTCGGCCTGAAACTTTACGGCCTCGCGGGCAAACTGTATAATATCTTTTGGATCAGCGAGCTGTATATTTAACCGGATGTTACCCGTTTCTACCTGTGCCAGGTCGAGCAGCTCATGGGTTATTTTGGATAGTCGCGTGATCTCATCGTTCATCGTCTTCGCTATACTTTCCTGCTCATGATTGAGTTCGCCTACACGCTTATCCTGTAATAGTCGCGTGCACATTTGGAGTGAAGCAATCGGAGTTTTCAATTCGTGCGAAACCGTGGCGATGAAATTTGTCTTGGCGAGATCAAGCTCTTTAAAAGGTGTTACATTTTTGAGTAACAATACCTGCCCGATCATCGCGGCATTTTTTTCACCGGTAGGTGTATATTGAATGGTGATACTCTCGCGGGAGAAGTAATTTTCTTTACCACCCAGTACTACTTTTACAAGATTACTTTCTTCCTTCGGATTTCCTTCGCGTATGAGGTTGCGCAGCAAGTCATTCTCCACAGCAACATCTGGTGCATAGCGACCAATGAGTTGATCTTTCGTTACACTCAAAAAAGCTATAGCCTGATCGTTGGCGAATACAACTTTCTTGCGTTCGTCCAGGCCGATCACCGGGTCAGTCATGCGGTTGATGATAGTCTCCAGACGTTTCTTCTCGAAGATCACACGCGAGAGATTGCTGTGTTCATACTCATCCAGCTTCTCGGCCATCTGGTTAAAGGCCTGCGCTAATTCTTCAAACTCATCTTTGCGATCAAAGTGCAGGCGCTCTTCATAATTTTTATTCGCGATCGATTTTATACCGGACGTAAGCTGTATGATCGGATTGGCTACATAGCCGGGAAAATTTACAATGAAGGTAAAGGCGAGTATAGCAAACACCGAGAGTATAATTACCACATAGGTAGAGGCACGCGAAGCAGTTTCCTGTGCCACATCATTTTTGCGGATGATGGCTTTGAGATTCAGGTCTTGTATAGCCAAGGCTGTGCTGCGAAGTCCGGAAAGTGTAACACTGTCTCTGCGACCGTTCTTATACTCTTCAAAAAGGCTGCGCAGTTTTATAGTAAGGTCGCGCTCGCCTGGTTCGGTAATGTTGCTTTCCTGAAGCAGTATATTTTTCTCAACAGAGTCGGCAACGATGAGTATATCTTTGTTGGATGCATCAAGAATACGTTTGGTATACTGCAGCGTTTCGTAGTTATTGCGGATAATGTTTTGTGTATCGCTGGAAAGTTCGTGCAGGTAATACAGGCCTATACCGCCAATGGCCAGGATCGCTGTAAAGAGAAAAACCACACCAAGCGCTACTTTTGTTTTAATACTCATGACAGTATAATTAAGTCGGCATCCGAATGCGAGAGCTTGTTCAGAAGCTGATTAAAGGTATTGGTTTTCAGGATGAGTTGCCACAGGTGAAGATGCGGCTTGCCGATGCATACCGTAGTGATCTGTTTTTCTTCGGCAACCTTTACCATCGTGGCCGGTATATTTTTACTTTTTACCTGTAGTACTTCGGCTCCCAGCTCGGTAGCTAATTTAAAATTATTGATGAGATGCCGTTGCACCGAAAGCTTGATGCGGTTAACATCTTCGCTGGGCGTTTGCACATAGAGCACATACCACTTAGAGTTATAGTAGCTAGCAAGGCGTGCCGTTTTGCGAATAATCATCCGCGCGGTGTCTGCATTGCTGCTGATGCACGCAAGAAATCGCTCGTGACGAAGCCGTGTATCAATGGTGATCTCGGTATCTACTTTTCGTTCCACCTGCGAAGCCACCTCTTTTAGGGCGAGCTCGCGCAATTGCAGAATTTTTTCCGGTTGAAAGAAATTCCGCAGGGCAATCTCTACTTTATCGGGGTGGTATATTTTGCCTTCTTTCAGCCGGGCTATCAGTTCATCGGCCGTGAGGTCTATATTTACTACCTCGTCTGCCAGTTGCAGTATTTTATCGGGCACGCGTTCGCTTACTTCTATACCGGTAATAATGCGTACTTCTTCATTGATACTTTCAATGTGCTGGATGTTCAGCGCGCTGATCACATTAATGCCTGCTTCCAGTATATCAATTACATCCTGCCAGCGTTTTTCATTTTTACCACCGGGTATATTGGTGTGTGCCAGCTCATCTACAATAACTACTTCGGGGTGCAGGTTGAGTATAGCTTGCAGGTCCATCTCTTCCAACTCTTTGCCTTTGTAAAAAGCTTTTTTACGTTCAATGAAGGCAAGTCCTTCTGTAAGTGCAGCAGTTTCTTTCCGGTTGTGTGTTTCTATATACCCGATCTTTACATCAACACCATTCTTTAAAAGACTGTGTGCCTCCTGCAGCATACGAAAAGTTTTTCCTACACCGGCACTCATACCGATATATACTTTGAACTTTCCCCGCTTCGATCTGCGAATGAGGTTCAGAAAATGTTCAACCGATTTTTCTTTTTCCTGCTCTTGCATGATTATTAAAAGCTTACTGCGAGTGATGTACCCACGAAAGTATCGTTCTTTACCGGCCGGTTGTCTCTCACAAAGGTCGCATCTTTTCCGTTAAGACTGCGGATCTCGGTGCGCCATACTACATTGGTGGCAACCTGGTAATCAATGTTGAAAGAGTAACCGGTAGTTCTGAATCCGTTGGGAGTACCGGTGGCTATAATTACGCCATGCTTATCACTATAATATTCCCCACGGGCGGCAGCTGTTACTTTGGCACTGATGGCATAGCGTACAATGAGCACGGGAGAGTACCAGGTATTGAACGAACCTGACTCCGGATTTTTTTCTTCTATACCATAATCAAAGCCTGCCGTAATGCCCAGCTTTTCATTTATCTGAAATATACCATAGAAATTATGGAAGTAACGCATCTGCCGTGCACTGTCAGGTTTGTCAGTTCCTATAAATGTACTGCTGTTGAGTGTAACGGACGATGAAGGTTTGAAAGTGATCTGTGTTCCGAACGAGGGTAATGAATTTCCTTCCACCCGCTGCATGCGCTGCCAGCCGTTGAGTATCAGTGCCGACAGAAACCATTTTTCATTGTCAGATGTATAGGATACTTTGGCACCTGCTTCATAGTACGGTGAGTTATCGGCCAGGATGCTGCGCGTAAGATTCCAGCAATCTTTACTGATGGCACTTTCAAAACCGATGTGCGAGGTAAATATACCGGCATCTACCCACAGGTTTTTCTTCGAAGAAAGTTTAACGCCAACATTGCCTTCGTATATATTTTTCAGTACACCCGGCTCGGATGCCAGGTTGGCATTGGGATACGTACCGGCCATGAGCGCAAGATTAGCACGGACATGATCGGTGTTATACGAGCCCTTGATCATGCCGATGTTGAGGTTTACTTCGTTGTGGCGATTGAACGCATATATAAATCCGGGACGTGTATTGTTGGCCGGCTTGTTAAAATCGTAGATATAGTATGTTTCCACGTAGCCGCTTATCGTAAAGGGCGATGGTTTGGGTGGATCTTCCTGTGCAAAACAGGAAAGAGATAGTGTAACACTGATAAGAAATAAAATACTGTGTTTCATGTGTCTGGTGGTGATAGCGTATTAAATACAGGAAGCATGCAAGGTATATATTCCCTGCATGCTGGCCTGTATATGCAGGACTGTTTATTTCAGGTGATCAAGTGCAATGTTCAGTTTCAATACATTTACATACGATGGGCCGAACAGTGGTGATTCGGTATATACCTTTACCAAATCGGTTAATGTTTGCTCGTTGATATGACGAATATGTGCAATGCGTGCAACCTGTACGTTGGCAGCTTCGGGTGAAAGGTGCGGATCAAGTCCGCTGCCTGAGGCTGTTACCAGTTCGGCCGGTATATGTTCCTTTACAATAGCCGGGTTGTGAACCAGAAATGTATCGATGCGTGCCTGTACCTGCGCGAGGTAATCAGGGTTTGAAGGACCTTTGTTACTGCCGGCAGAACCTGCCGCATTATAATTTACGGCCGAAGGACGTGACCAGAAATATTGATCGGCTGTAAAAGATTGCCCTACGTTGGCAAAGCCATAGTTACCGCCTTCGTATACTATCGTTTCTCCGTTGCCGTGGTTGGGTGCGAGTTGCGCTATTCCCCAGATAGCAGCGGTATAGATCACGCAAAAGAATACAATGCAACAGAGGGTTAACAATACGGCTGATAAAATGTGTTTTTTCATAAAGTATATATTAAGGCAGGCCCGGAGATGTATACCTGTTGTCGTCCAGGCCTGCCGTTGTGTTTTAGATAAGAGCAGATACTACCATGTCGATAAGTTTAATGCCGGCAAAGGGCACTATAATTCCACCGAGGCCATATACCAGCAGGTTTCTGCGCAGCAATGCCGCAGCGCCAATGGGCTTATAGGCAACACCACGCAAGGCCAGCGGTATAAGCAAGGGTATAATAATAGCGTTGAAGATCACCGCAGAAAGTATAGCGCTCTGCGGACTCACCAGGTTCATAATGTTCATACTTTGCAAAGCGGGTATAGATGTGATGAACAATGCCGGTACGATAGCAAAATACTTGGCAACATCGTTGGCTATACTAAAGGTAGTAAGCGTTCCGCGTGTCATCAGTAATTGTTTGCCGATCTCTACCACTTCAATCAACTTGGTTGGGTCGTTATCAAGGTCTACCATGTTACCGGCTTCCTTGGCTGCGGCTGTACCGCTGTTCATGGCTACACCCACATCGGCTTGCGCAAGGGCAGGCGCATCGTTGGTACCATCGCCCATCATGGCAACGAGTTTACCACCGGCTTGTTCCTTTCGTATATATTCCATCTTGTCCTCCGGTTTGGCTTCCGCTATAAAATCATCTACACCGGCTTTCTGTGCTATATATTTAGCGGTTAATGGATTGTCGCCCGTTACCATTACTGTTTTTACGCCCATCTTGCGCAGGCGCTCAAAGCGTTCGCGTATACCGGGCTTGATGATATCCTGTAATTCTATAGCAC
>NZ_DATCSD010000281.1:0-13012 GCF_036568665.1 Ohtaekwangia sp.
CGACATAAAGGAATATTATAAGGCTTCGGTGTTGTTTGAGCAGATTCTGCCGATCGTGCGCGGTTTGCCCGAAGGAGAGAAAGTGCAGTTTTACCTGGCGTATTGCCAGTTTTATGACAAGCTTTATCTGTTGGCATCCGAGCAGTTCAAAACTTTTTATGAAACGTATGGTCGCAGTACGCTGGCAGAAGAAGCCCGCTATATGTATGCCTACTCGCAATATGCAGCATCGCCCAAGCCTAACCTGGACCAGACCAACAGTATAAATGCGATGGCTGCCATGCAGGAATTTTTGAACCGCTTTCCGAACAGCAAGTTCAAAGATCAGGCAGTAGAAGTAATTTATACCACACAGGGTAAACTGGAGAAGAAAGGATTTGAAAATGCATACCAGTACTACAAGATGCGCAGCTACAAGGCCGCCATCGTGTCGCTGAATAATTTTAAGAATAACTTTCCCGACTCGCATTATGTGGAGGAGGCTTCTTACCTGGTAGTATCAGCAGAATATAAACTGGCGCAGCAGAGTATATATTCCAAGCAACCGGAACGCTTCAAAGCTGTAGTAGAACACTATAAAGAATTTGTAGACAAATTCCCGCAGAGCAAATTTTTGAAAGACGCGGAGAAAATGTATGCCGACAGCCTGGAGAAATTAAACAAAACGAAAAACACAAATACATAAACATATGGCAGCTCAATCATCTATTGTAACCCGCGATGTAGAAAAGATCGCAGCAACTACTGGTAACTTATACGAGTCAGTAGTGATCATCTCGAAGCGTGCGCGCCAGATTGCCGTGAACCTGAAAGAAGAACTCAATAACAAACTGGCTGAGTTTGCTACAACCGTAGATAACCTGGAAGAAGTATTCGAGAACCGTGAACAGATCGAAATCTCCAAGTTCTACGAGCGTATGCCGAAGCCGACCAATACTGCAACGGAAGAGTTCCTCGATGGCGAACTCAGCTACCGCATGCGTAACGAAGACATTGCCTAGAGCAATGGAACGTTATCTGTTATCTGTTAATCGTTATTCGTATATATACGCAACGATTAACGGATAACTTATAACTGATAACGGACTTATGCTTCAGAATAAAAAAATCCTGCTGGGCGTATCAGGAAGCATTGCTGCCTATAAATCGGCAGTGCTGGTGCGGTTGCTTGTAAAAGCCGGAGCCACGGTAAAAATAGTGATGACTCCTGCAGCGCACGATTTCATTACTCCGTTAACGCTCTCCACGCTTTCAAAAAATCCTGTTCTCACCGAATTTTCAAAAGATGAAACAGGCCAATGGAATAATCATGTAGACCTGGGGTTGTGGGCCGATGCTATGGTAATAGCGCCCGCCAGCGCCAACACACTGGCAAAGATGGCCAATGGTTTATGCGATAATCTTTTGCTGGCAGTATATCTGTCGGCACGTTGCCCGGTATTTTTTGCTCCCGCTATGGACCTCGATATGCTTCGGCATCCGGCATCGCAGTCCAACCTTCATAAACTGAAAAGCTTTGGAAATATACTGATTGATTCAGCCTATGGCGAACTCGCCAGCGGATTGATAGGCCAGGGAAGAATGGCTGAGCCTGAAGAGATCGTAACGGTATTGGAAAAACATTTCGCTGCCGCGAGAAGACTTCAGGGTAAGAAAGTGCTGGTGACTGCAGGGCCGACTTATGAAGCACTCGATCCCGTTCGTTTCATTGGTAATCACTCCAGCGGAAAAATGGGATTTGCTATAGCAGAAGAACTGGCCGACCAGGGAGCTACGGTAAATCTGGTAACAGGCCCAACACAACAACATACCAATCATGCGCAGATAAACGTTATCAACGTAACGTCTGCAGAGCAAATGTATACTTCCTGTGCAGCGCTTTTTCCTACGATGGATATTACCGTGCTGGCAGCAGCCGTAGCGGATTACCGCCCGGTAGAAGTAGCGGAGCAGAAGATCAAGAAGAGCGATTCAAATTTAGTAATCGAGCTGACGAAGACCCGCGACATCGCTGCTTCGCTTGGCAAGATGAAACACAACGGACAGGTTACTGTTGGTTTTGCACTGGAAACAGAAAATGAAAAAGCCAACGCACTCTCCAAACTGGAGAGAAAGAATTTTGATCTGATCGTTTTAAATTCGCTGAACGATAAAGGTGCCGGGTTTCAACACGATACCAACAAGATTACCATCATCGATCGCGAACAACGCGTGAAGTCGTTCGAATTGAAAAACAAAAAGGAAGTAGCGCAGGATATAGTGCAGGCTATAATTGAAAAGCTCCATGATTAGAAAAGCGTTGGTCATTATTCTTCTTTGTACTTCGGTAGCTGCTCAGGCACAGGAGTTGAGTTGCACCGTGTCGATTAACGCTACACAAGTTCAGACTTCCGACCGAAATGTATTTCGTGATCTGAAAACAGCCATCGAGCAGTTTATGAATACGCGCAAGTGGACGAACGATTCTTACAAGAGCTACGAAAAAATAAAATGTAATATACTCATCACCATCACCAGTATGTCGGTGGGTACATCTATTGGTAGCTTTGAAGCTTCCGTACAAATACAATCGGCTCGTCCGGTATATAATACCAATTACTCAACACTCGCCTTCAACTTTGCCGATCGCGACTGGCAGTTTGAATATGTTGAATCGCTTCCGCTCGAGTATAACGACAACACCTATACCACCAATCTTACTTCCATGCTGGCGCTATATGCCTATATGATTATTGGTGTGGATTACGATTCGTTCAGTGAACTTGGCGGCACTCCGTATTTTCAAAAAGCATTGCAGGTAGTAAACAACGCGCAATCATCTAACCGCCCAGGATGGCAATCGCTGCAAGGGAACAGAACGCGATACTGGATTGTAGAGAACTATAACAATCCGCAGATGACAGACCTGCGCAAGGCTATGTATGCGTATCACCGGCTTGCACTCGATACATTTGATAAAGATCCTGACAAGAGCCGCGATATTATTCTGAAAGGATTGAAGGATATAAAAAAAGTAAGGGATGTCAATCCTACTGCTGTGATCATTGTAAGTTTCTTCGATGCTAAGGGTAAAGAGCTTGTGAATATTTTCTCGTCAGGAAACCTGCAGGTGAGGCGAGAGGCGTATGATGTGATCAAGACCATCGATCCATCTTCCAATCGTGCTAACTACGATAAGATCATCCAGAATTAGCATTATTTTTCTGAACCTGCTTCGCAGGAAATTCATCTTCCGTATTCTTTTTTCATAGTATCTTAGCCCCCATGGGTACGCGGCAACTTCGTCTCAATGATTCCGTACAGATCCGGAAACGGATACACGACTTCACGGGTAAAACGATTAACGTGGTGTTAACCGACAGCACTGCGATTATGGGTATACTGGAAAAGATCAGCGATACCGGAATTGTTTTAAAGAATATGCGGATGAAGAATGTTTCGTACACATTTGATAACATTGCTGAAATTTATTTCGACACAAACGCCTGATGTTAAAGCATCTCACCATTAAAAATTACGCCTTGATCCGCCACCTCGAACTCGAGCCATCGGCGCATCTCAACGTGATTACCGGTGAAACAGGAGCCGGTAAATCTATTATGCTCGGAGCCATTGGTCTGCTGATGGGAAATCGCGCAGAGACGAAAGTACTGTGGGATGAAAACGAGAAGTGTGTAACAGAAGGAGTCTTCAATATTAAAGACTATAAATTGAAATCATTCTTCAAGTCGGAAGATCTGGATTATGATGACAATACCGTTATCCGCAGAGAGATCAGTCCCGGAGGAAAGTCGCGCGCGTTCATCAACGATACACCCGTTACACTCGAAGTAATGAAGCGTGTAGGCAGTCTGCTGATGGATATACATTCGCAGCATGAAACATTGCTGTTGGGCAACCAGACCTTTCAATTGAAGCTGATCGATGCCTATGCAGAAAATCAAAATCTGGTTGAAGAATATAGCGAGCGCTGGAGCGAATTTCTCCAGGCAAAGAAAGCATACGAATCGCTGACGGCAGAAGCAGAAACACTTCGGCAGGAGGCAGACTATATACGTTTTCAACTCGATGAGCTTACCAAAGCAAACTTCGAAGAGAACGAACAGGAGTCGCTCGAATCGGAGATGAAGATCATGGAGCATGCAGAAGAGATCAAGAATAGATTTCAGCAAGTGATGGAACTATTGTCGCGTTCTGAGTATGCATCGCGTGGCAGTTTGAGTGAAGCGCGCGGACATTTGCAAGGTATATCTTCGTATGCTGATAAATATACCACGTTCTTTCAGCGTCTGGATAGCATGATCATTGAGCTTGATGATCTGCTGAATGAAATTGAAAACGAGGAGGAAGGTATAGAGTTTGATCCTGAGCGCGCTGAGTTTGTAAAGGAGCGCCTGAGTGTACTCTATCGCCTGTTAAAAAAACATCGTGTAGCCGATGTAAAAGAATTACTTGCTATACAGGAAGGCTTACGCGAAAAAGATAGTATTACGTCCAATGTAGACGAAGCACTTGCCAAAGCAAAAGATGCCTATACTTCTGCCGATAAAAAAGTACGTGCACTGGCAGCCAAGATCAGTGAGACACGGAAGAAAACACTCAAGCCACTGAGCAATCAGTTGGTGAAACTTCTGCTCGAAGTAGGGATGCCCAATGCCACCCTGCAGATTGATATACAGGAAACCGAACCCTCCGCTTCAGGTATAGATAAAATAGATATACTCTTCAGTGCCAACAAAGGTATAGCACCACGACCCCTGGCACAGGTAGCATCGGGTGGAGAATTTTCGAGATTGATGTTCTGTATCAAGTATGTAATGGCTGAGAAAACAGCGATGCCTACGTTGATACTCGATGAGATCGATAGTGGTATATCAGGTGAAGTAGCGATCAAGCTGGGTAACCTGATGAAGTCTATGTCAAAGACACATCAGTTAATTACCATCAGTCACTTGCCGCAAGTTGCAGCAAAAGGCGATACGCATTATTTTGTATATAAAGATAACTCTGCAGCTAAAACCGTTAGCAGTATACGCGAGCTAAAGAAAGACGAACGCGTGGAAGAAATAGCCAAAATGATAGGCGGAGAAAAGCCATCGAAGGTAGCCTTGCAAAATGCGCAAGAGCTGCTTACTGCGTAGAGTTATTTCCCACAGAATTCACAGAATTACACGGATAAATACAGAATTATAGTCTGCGTCAATCAGCGAGATCAGCGGGAAACAATTTTTTCTCCCGCAGATCTCGCAGACAATCGCAGATAAATACATCTATAAGTCATGTATATATTTCTGTGTACTTCTGTTCCTATAGCTGTCGGGAACAGATTTACGCAGAGTATAGAATTATCTCCACCATTCTGTTTTCTCTTCCTCTTTGTTGCTGATCAGAAGAGTACGGTACTCTCCCCAACCATATTCACTATACTTACTATTGGGTGAAAATTCTCCGGTTCCAACATCAAGGTCTGCGCTTTCGGGGATTCGGAAATCGCCCCAGTTACATTTTTTTGTTTTGCCTGTTTTATAGCTGGTCCAGGTTCCAATAAACATACTGTTAGAGAAGCCATCTGCAACAAGCATTAAAGCGTCATACTGAAATCGGTTTTTGTCATCGAGATAAACTTCAGTTGTCAAATTGCCTTGTATAATTCCGGAACCAGCATCGTTTTTATCTTCATAGATGATTATTTTACTGATGATATGTCCGAATCTATAGTTTGAAAAACCAATGTCTTCTGTTGGATTTTTCCAAGTGGCCGCAGTAATAGTGATTATTCCACTAAAGCGACATATGTTGTTCTTTACTTTTGTTTTGCCAGTGATTTTATACTCGTAAGGATTAGCCTGGCTTTTGGAAATGGTTGTAATGTGAATTTGGAATCGTTGAAACGTATCGCCTATATATCCAAGAGGCTCAGGCCGTTTTATTTTTATGCTTTCGTCATCGATAATCGTATCTGGATCAAGCACCATCGATAAATCATATTTTTTGATAGTACTATATAGATTCTTCTCGTTTACATTCTGCCCTGCTGATGGAATGTATATTGTAAAGGTTAGTATAAAAAATGATAGAATGGATTTGTAAATGGACGATTGATTCATATTTCAGTATTAGACAATTAACTGCATTCATCTGCGGGAAACAATTTTTTCTCTCGCAGATCTCGCGGATAGGCGCAGATTAAATGCAATTATATACTAAGTATATATTTCTGTGCAATTCCGTGAGTTCTGTGGGAAACAAAATTATTTTATCCGCTCCACATCTACTTTTACAGAAAGTTTCTGCTGGCCTGAGCTGAATACAATTCCTTTTATAGGGGCTACATCCTGGTAGTCGCGGCCAAAGCCTACGGTGATGTGTTTATAGGTTGGCAGCAGGCAATTGGTTGGATCGAACTCTACCCATCCGATGGAAGGAAAATATACCGATACCCATGCATGCGATGCATCGGCACCCACCAAGCGTTCTTTGCCCGGAGGAGGTATCGTTTCTATATACCCGCTTACATAGCGCGCAGGTAAACCCATGTTGCGCAGACAGGCGATCATAAGATGAGCAAAATCCTGGCATACACCTTTGCGCGATTTCACTACTGTCTCCACAGGTGTATTCACAGTGGTGAAGCCCGGTTTAAATTCGATAGTAGTATATATCTTTTGCATGAGCGTGTTGCATACGCTCCAGAGGGTGGCATCTTCCGGAAAGCAATCGGCAGAGAATTTTTGTATTGTTTCGCTTACCGGCACGTGGTGCGATGGTAATGTATACTGTATTACTTCGTGCATATCACCAATAGCGGAGATGAGCAGGCGCACGTCTTTCCAGAGTATAGCCGAGCTAAAAGCAAGTTCCGCAGGTACACGGTTCTCTATATTTACTACACTGGTAGAGTTGATCTTGAGTCGTTTGTGTTCCTGGTATATCGATATAAACGTAATGGTATTGCCAAAGAAATCGGTGCGTTGCGAGATCTCATCCGGAGTAGGAACGATGTTGATGTCGTTCATGATGCACTGGTGATGCGCCACCGAGAGAGGTGTAAGGCACAACCGGTTAAAGCAAGTGCTTACCGGCTCCTCGTAGGTATATTCTGTATAGTGTCGTATTCTGTATTTCATGCAACGATCGTTATACTTCAAATTGTAATTCGTCAGACCCGTGTTTATAGTATACCGAATGGCTAAAGTAGGCAGCACTCAACTTCACAGAGAGTGTAGCAATCTGGTTGCTCAGTTCTTCGCATACCTGGTATAGCTCTTCGCGTATACCCGATGTTTTGTTAAGGGCCACGAGCTTATCAACGTTTATGAGGCGCACTTTGCTATAGCATGCAAACGCAAGGGCAGCGATCTCACCACTGGGACTATTGTCGCGACTGGGTAGTTCTTCTATATACTTGAGCAGTTGCTCCAGTTGTGAAAGTATAGAGATCGGGTTTTGTTTATTGATAAACAACAGATCGATAGCCGGTGCTGTATCAAAGTATGTTTTGTTTACCGAGCGATAGTTGGAGAGCGCCAGGTTGCTGGCCAATAGTGCTTCTAATATTTGCGACTCTGAATTTTCCTCGAAGCGTGAAGTCAGCAATGTTTTATACTGGATTACTTCCAGCGATACTTCTTCGAGTAATTGCCCGATGCGATACATGTTCCATCCTTCATCGCGATACATACTCTGGCGATTCATTTCCAGGAATGACAGCAGGCCGAGATTCAACTGGTCAAGCAAAGAGAATACATGGCGAATGTTCTCCGGTTCCAGCAACGCCAGTCTGCGTTTTACATTTTCGATATCATCAATAATGCGCCAGTTATCCACCGTCCACCGATCGCGCACGGAATACATGGCACGCAATAAACTATTCACGGCAGATAATATACTGCCCGGTATATCTGCGTTGCAGATCACATGATGCAGTTGTGTAAAGAGTATATCGGCTGTGTTCTCTTCTTTATCCACAAGATCGCTTGTAGCGGTGAGTTGCTCTACGGTTTTTAGTAAAGCCTTCATAGCGACTGAATCCTGGTCGTTGGTTTGACTGAGGTTTCGCAGTACAATACGAATAAAGCGCGATGTGCGTATAACCCGTTGTGAGTAACGACCTACCCAAAAAAGATTTTCTGCTGCGCGACTCGGCAACACGGCTTTTCTTCGAAGATCCGGATTGCGCAGTAATGTGAGATCTATATTCTGTGCCGGTACTTCAATCCATGTATCTTTCGATATACCACCTTCCTGGTTGGAAACGATAAGACTGCCTTTCTCGGGAGAGCAACGTGTAAGTCCGCCAGGCATAATCTGGTAACTTCCTTCTGATGCTACCAGGAATGTGCGCATCACGGTATAGCGCGGCTCCAGTTTGCCTTTTGTAAACACAGGCGATGTAGAAAGATTTACCGCTTCCTGCCCGGCATATAAGAAAGGTTGAAAACGAATTTTACGAATAAGATCTTCTTTCTCTGCCTTCGAGAGTTGGTGACCGATCCAGGTATCAGAGCCCGTCATGCGATCCGTCTTTTTTATTACCAGCGAATCGATGTTGCTGATCACATACTCCATCTCTTTCTTTTGTCCGCACCACCACGTGGCCACCATCGGAAATATAGGATCTTCTTTGAGGAAGTATTGAAATACATTATGCATGAAGGCGAGCAGCCCGGTGTTCTCCAGTATACTGCTTCCCAACGGATTGGCTACTGCTACATTTCCTTTGCGGATAACTTCGAGCAATCCGGGTATACCGAGTTGAGAATCTTCGCGCAGTTCTAACGGATCGCAGAAACTATCATCTACTCTTCGAAGAATGATGTCTACTTTCTCAAGACCTTCTACCGTTTTGATCCACACAAAACCATTGCGTACAATTAAGTCATCGCCCTGTGCAAGTGTAAAGCCGAGATACGAAGCTAATATAGCATGCTCGAAATAGGTTTCGTTATGCGGGCCGGGTGTGAGCACCACAATGCGCGGTTGTTCTTTACCATGCGGAGAAATTTTGAGAAATGCCTGCATGATGGAGTTGAAAAATCCGCCAAGCTTGTTTACATGATGATCTTTGAAAAGCTCGGGCAGCACACGATTCAGTGCGCTGCGATTTTCCAATGCATAACCCATTCCTGAAGGAGCTTGTGTGCGATCGCGCAATACCCAAACTTTTTCATTGGGGCCTCGCGATAAATCGGCTGCATAGAGTATGAGTTGATTTTTACCGGGGAGCTTTATGTTATCGCATGGCCGAAGAAAACCAGAGTGTGAGTATATCAACTCGGGTGGTATAATTCCTTCTTTCAACAATCGTTTCTCGCCATATATATCTTCCAGCAGCATGTTCAGTACCGTAACACGTTGCTTCATGCCTTTCTCCAATAATTTCCATTCGGCATTGGCGATGAGCAGTGGTAATGTATCGAGCAGCCACGGACGATTCAATCCATCGGGATCGCCATATACATTATAGGTAACACCGTTTTCCTCCAGCAGCTTGAGTAATTCCTGCTGACGATTTTTTAGTTCAGCCGGTGTAAGATGTTCTACATTATTGAGCAGGCGCTTCCAAGGCTCTCTCACTTCGCCATTCGGCCCAAAACATTCGTCATGGAAAACCTGGTTGGAGAAATAATCCTGCGTGATCAAACTCTGCGAAGCATTTATATTCGTACGGTCCATTCAGTATAGTGCCGGTCAGTATTGTCGTAAGTCCAGTGTGCGCGGGTATTCGGAATTTCTTTTTACCGTTACCGGCTGACTAAAATTGCTGGGAATTTGAGTCTTTTCCAAATGCCGGTCAACCTGCCCGTTGGCAACAACCGGTGTAATCGTTCCGGGTGTATGTCCGTGATTCCAGAAGCGACTGATGCGTCTTCCTTCTGCTTCAAAGGCATTTACCGGGAAGGTATCATAATTTCTTCCTCCGGGATGTGCTACATGGTATACACAACCACCGATGGAACGTTTATTCCACGTATCGAATACATCAAACACCAATGGTACATCAGCCCCTAATGTAGGATGCAATGCTGATGGCGGACTCCACGCGCGATAGCGAACGCCTCCTATATATTGACCTTTGACGGATGTCTCCGTTAACGGTACAGGTATACCATGGCAGGTGATAATATAGCGGTCGCTGTTAAAGTTATTGATACTTACTTCTACACGCTCTACCGATGAATCGACAAAGCGTGCTGTGCCACCGCTTACCGATTCTTCTCCCAATACATGCCATGGTTCTATACCAAGCCGAAGTTTCAATTCCATATCCTGCACTTTTATCTTGCCATATAGCGGGAAGCGAAACTCAAAGAATGGTTCGAGCCAGGCGAGCTGAAAAGGATAGCCCGCTTCGTTCAGGTCGTTTACCACTTCGGTGAGATCCTGTTCCACATAATGTGGCAGCATATACTTGTCGTATAATTCCGTGCCCCAGCGGATGAGTCTTCCGGTATAGGGCTTTTTCCAGAAGCGTGCGAGCAACGAGCGGATCAAGAGTAATTGTACTATACACATCTGCTTGTTGGGCGGCATATCAAAACCACGGAACTCTAAAAGGCCAAGTCGCCCCGTAGAGCTGTCCGGAGAATATAGTTTATCGATACAAAACTCGGCACGGTGTGTATTGCCGGTGATATCGATGAGTAAATTTCTGAATAACCGGTCTACCAGCCAGAAAGGTATATGTTCTTTGTCCGGGATCTGGCTGAAAGCAATTTCAAGTTCATATAGCATTTCCTGGCGCCCTTCATCTACGCGTGGTGCCTGACTCGTTGGCCCTATAAATTGCGTAGAGAATAAATACGATAACCCCGGATGATGTTGCCAATAGGTGATGAGACTTCGCAGCAGATCGGGTCTTCGCAGCAGCGGACTATCAGATGGAGTTATACCACCAATGGTAATGTGATTGCCACCACCCGTGCCGGTATGTTTCCCATCGAGCATAAATTTCTCGGTGCCTAATCGCGTAAGTCTTGCCTGCTCGAAGAGTATATCATAGTTGTTCAATATCTCGCCCCAGTTTTTAGCCGGGTGTATATTTACTTCCAGCACGCCCGGATCAGGTGCCAGCGATAATTTTTCCAAACGATTATCGTGGGGTATACCATAGCCTTCAATAATTACTTTTATCTGCAGTCGCTCCGCTGTTGATTCTATAGCGGCCAGCAGGTCGAGGTAATGTTCGGCATATTGCAGCGGAGGCATAAAGATATGCAGCTTGCCTTCGCGCACTTCTATACACAACGCTGTTTTGATAGTATATACTTCAAACGTTGGTGCAGGCTCTTCTTCTTCCGGAGCTTTACTTTTTTTACCGGCAGGTTTTTCTTCTTCTGCGATAACAGAAACACTTCGTGAAAATTCTTCGGGAGGTTCTGATGTATATACCGGCTTGTTGAACTGTGCTTCTACCTTTGTGTGAAAGTCGATAAGCGCGGGCAGTTCTTCAAAGGTACTTCGCTCAACCGGTCGCTGTATTTTGGATGGACTGAGATACGGCAATGTTTTTAACGGTAAGCGATAACCCATAGGAGAGTTACCCGGTATAAGCACGAGATGTTCATTGCGGAATTGCCACTGGCACGACAGCCACCGGTTGTTGCTATAGTTCCACTCAAGAGGTATAACATATCCGGCTGGTGTGCCTAAACCGTTCTTCAACAGTTCAGCAAGCTTGCGTCTTTCAAGCGGATCGTTGAGGTTTTCTTTATAGGGGTCTATATTTACCGGCACCTTCGCTTCTTCCCACAAAAAGAAGAATGCATCTTCCAGCGCAGGGTGTATATGTTCCTGCGGTATATTTATATACCTCGCTAATGTACTGGCAAATCGTTCGGCATCAGCTATAGTATAGGAAGATGGTGTATCGGCCAGGTCGAGCAGTGTATCATTCTTCCAAACGGGTAAACCATCTTTGCGCCATATAGCCGTGTATTGCCAGCGGGGTAATGGTTCTCCCGGATACCACTTGCCTTGCCCGGTATGGATCAATCCGCCAGCACCAAAGGCTGTTTTCAGTTTACGAATCAGTTGTGCTCCGAGCACACGTTTCTGCGGACCATCGGCAGCCGTGTTCCATTCTTTCGCTTCCATATCATCCACGGAAACAAAAGTGGGTTCGCCACCCATGGTGAGTCGCATATCTCCGGCAACAAGTTCTTTGTCGATTGCATAACCGAGCGATTCTATAGCAGACCATTGCTCTTCGCTATAGGGTTTGGTAACGCGCGGGTCTTCGTGTATGCGGTATATTTCGTTGGAGTAAGAGAATGTACTTTCGCACGCATCTATATACCCGGTTACGGGAGCAGCACTTACCGGGTCGGGTGTGCAACACAAAGGTATATGTCCTTCGCCCGCGAATAAGCCTGATGTAGGATCGAGCCCTACCCAGCCGGCACCCGGTATATATACTTCTGCCCACGCATGCAGGTCAGTAAAATCCTGTTCAGTTCCCGATGGTCCATCGAGCGCTTTCTGATCGGCCTTGAGTTGCACGAGATAGCCCGATACAAATCGTGCTGCCATGCCTACATGCCGAAACAACTGAACAAGCAACCAGGCAGAGTCGCGGCACGAGCCGCTCTTAAGTGCAAGCGTCTGTTCGCAGGTTTGTACGCCCGGTTCGAGTCGCACAGTATACTGTATATATTTCCATACGCGCTGGTTAAGATCAACCAGGAAATTGATAGTGCTGGATTTTTTTGTGAGATCTATAGTCTTCAAAAAATCCTGTAACAATGGCCCGGCTTCCGATACTTCGAAGTAGGGAATCAGCTCCCGGTATAATTGATGATTATACTGAAACGGAAATTCTTCCGCATAACTCTCGATGAAAAAATCGAATGGATTGATTACTACGATCTCTGCGAGCACTTCTACATCAAAAGAGAAATGACGGGTTTGCTCCGGAAACACAACACGCGCCTGGTAATTGCCAAACGGATCTTGCTGCCAGTTGATAAAATGATTTTCGGGTTTGATGTTGAGGGAATACGAAAGTATAGGC
>NZ_DATCSD010000282.1:0-4189 GCF_036568665.1 Ohtaekwangia sp.
CCTATTTCCAGGCTTTTGATTTTGTCTTCCACAGCATCGCGTGCAGAGATAATGATTATACCGGCAGAAGCCTTGATCTTTTTCAAGGCCTCAATAATATCGAAGCCTATACCATCGGGTAAATTTATATCGACTATAACACAGTCGTAAGTATATAGATTGATCCTTTCAACCGCTGATTGATAATCAAACGACATCTCGGTGACAAAGCCATCTTTGGTAAGATGTGCTGCTATGCCTTCGGCCAAACCCTTTTCATCTTCAACGATCAGAACTTTCAAGGCTCCTCCTGATTTTTTTGTAAACCAAAGATACAATACAGATTCTGGAAATATTCTGGACGCTTTCCGCGGTGCCAATAAGCTTCCTGATTTTTTGATGCAGCCTGCATTTCCAACATTTTTCCAGAATCGCCTCCTAGTATTGCTGCAGAATTTCAATAAACCGTGTTGAGATGAAAACAAGAGGCCGATATTTGCCATATATAGCAGCAGGTGTAATGCTAACGATGTTCAGTACATCGTGCATCTATGCGCAGCAAAAGAATCTTCCTGAAATATTGGAGACCAGCGTGCAGCAATACCCGTTGCTGAAAGCACGCGCTGCAGAAGTAAACAGCGCTGCCCAGGATGTGAAGGTAAGCTCCAGCGAATATATACCGCGGCTTTCTGTGCAGCATCAGTATACATATTCTACAAACAACAGTGTTACAGGATCATTCTATCCGAATGGAGGAACGGTAATTTCTCCGTCAGGTGGCATTCGTGCTAATAATATATATGATGGTACGTTCGGCAGTTTTACTTCGGCTTTGCTTGAGTGGAACATTATCAACTTTGGCAAGGTATCTACCAACGTAAAGGCTGCACGCTACCAGCAGGATGTTGCAAAGGCTGCATACGAAAATGAAATATTCCAACATAAAGTGCGTGTATCCGATGCGTACCTGTTACTGCTCATCAGCAGTAAACTTGCCTTTATACAACAATCCAATCTGGAGCGCGCGCAACACTTTCGTGAGATAGTAGAGGCGGGTGTTCGCTCGGGTATGCGTCCCGGTGTAGATAGCGCCCTGGCGCATGCAGAATATACCAAAGCAAAATTACTGCTGATGGAGAGCGACCGTAACCAGCAGGCACAACAGTATAGATTGATGGAGCTTACCGGTATACTGGAAGAAACTCCGATAGCGATCGACAGCATGAAGTTTTATACTGCGCTACCGGAACGTGCCGATACAGCCGGTGTTAACTGGCGTGTAAACCCGGTGTTACGTCTTTACCGGGCAAGGTTAAGTACTACACAGGCAAGAAGTAAAGCGATTGGTCGCTCTTTTCTTCCTTCTGTTTCATTGGTGGGAGCAGCCTGGGCGCGTGGTTCGGGGGTAACAAACGATGATACCTATCGAACAGATTTTGCCAGTGGCACACGTTACCAGGTATATAATTACCTGGTGGGTATATCTACCCGCTGGACGTTGAGCGACTTTGTATCCATCCATCATCGCTATAAAAGCGAGCGCTATAAAATTACCCGTGATGAAGCGCTATACCAGGAGCAATCCATAAAAATACAGCGGCAATGGAAAGAAGCGTCTATGCAATACGATGTAGCGCTTGAGCAGGCACGAACAGCTCCTGTTCAACTGGAAGCTGCGCAGCAGGCATACTACCAGGCGAGTGCCCGCTATAAGAGTGGTCTTACCGATTTGCCCACACTGCTGCAAAGTATAGTAACCTTAAACAGAGCCGAGGCCGATGTAGCCATTGCCTATAGCAACGCATGGCGATCGCTCCTGATGGTTGCTGCTGCGCGTGGCGATATAGCGCTGTTTTTAAATGCTATTGGTAACTAGATAAATCAGAAAAGCATGTATCAACTTATTCGAAGTGCATTAAGGAATCCGATATCGGTGATGGTGGGAATTATAGCCATCGTGTTTTTCTCTATACTGGCCATGCGAAATATACCAGTGGATATTTTTCCGGATCTTGATCTGCCTACTATATATGTGGTGCAGCCCTATGGCGGCATGGCCCCTGACCAGATGGATGGTTTTATTACCACACGTTACCAGGATCACTTTCTCTATGTTTCGGGTATACGCGATGTGGAAGTGAAAACCATACAGGGTATGTCGTTGATCAAACTACAGTTTTATCCGGGCACGGATATGGCGCAGGCAGCGGCAGAAGTAGCGAACAATATATCAAGGGCGAAAGCCTATATGCCGGAGGGAACAGTGCCTCCGCAGGTTATTCGTTTTGATGCTAGCTCTGTGCCGGTAGGACAACTGGTCTTTTCAAGTGCGACCCGTTCGCTCAACGAGATCCAGGATTTTGCATCATCGCGTATACGCCCCATGTTCTCGAAGATTGAGGGTGTATCAAGCCCGCCACCGCTCGGAGGAAATCAACGTACTATTGTGATCAAGGTTGATCCGCAGCGACTGCGCAGCTATAAACTTACTCCGGAGGAGGTCATCAAATCTATAGGTGTAAACAACCAGCCATCGCCTGCAGGAAATATACGCATCGGTAATCGCACGTTAATGACACCGGTAAATTCACTCATCAACAAGCCGGAAGATTTTCTAAATATACCGGTACACGTAGGTGCAGGGCCAACGGTATTTATTCGCGATATAGGTACAGTGGAGGATGCAGCCGACATAACCGTAGGCTATGCGTTGGTGCAGGGCCGCAGGGCAGTATATATACCAGTTGTGAAAAAATCGGATGCCTCTACACTTTCGGTAGTAAATAATATACGCGAGTCGTTGCCGGTGTTGCAGAATGCTGTTCCTGAAGATGTAAAGATCTCGTACGAATTTGATCAGTCTACCTATGTAACCAACTCGTTAAAGAGCCTGGTAACAGAAGGAGCACTGGGTGCATTGCTCACCGGGTTAATGGTGCTGCTGTTTCTTCGCGACTGGCGAAGTGTTATTATCGTGGTAGTCACCATTCCTATATCTGTATTGAGTGCCATCATTCTGCTGCATCTCTTCGGACAAACTATTAATATCATGACGCTGAGCGGGCTTGCGCTCGCAGTAGGTATATTGGTCGATCAGGCTACGGTTACCATTGAAAATATACACCAGCATTTGGAGATGCGTAAACCCAAAGCACAAGCTATATGGGATGCCTGTAAAGAGATTGCTTTTCCTGAGCTGCTCATTTTGCTTTCTATACTCGCAGTGTTTGCGCCTGCTTTTGTTATGAGTGGTGTGCCGCGTTCTATGTTCCTGCCGCTTTCGCTGGCAGTGGGTTTTGCTATGACGGCTTCGTTTTTACTCTCACAAACTTTTGTGCCCGTATTATCCAACTGGCTGCTGAAGAGTCACGATCACTATCCGGAAGTTCCGGCACTGGCACTCGATCATGAAGAAGCTCAGGAAGTGATTGAAGAAGGAAAGCACCCGCATCGTGAAACCGGTTTTGATCGTTTCAAGCAGCGCTATATTTCCCTGCTCGAGCGCATCATCCATCGGAGAGGCTACTGGACAACGGTATACCTGGTTGCTTCGGTAGTAATTATAGGCGGTGCTTTTTACCTGATCGGAACGGATATACTTCCGAAAGCAAATAGCCACCAGTTTCAATTGCGTATTCGTGGTACCGATGGAACCCGGGTTGAGCGTACAGAAGAACTTACCTTGAAAGTATTGGATATCATCAAGGCAGATGCAGGAGCCGAGCATCTTGCTATATCTTCAGCATACGTGGGCAACGTACCAACCAGCTATGGTACTTCGCAGATATTTGTTTTCAACAGCGGGCCACACGAAGCTGTAATACAGGTATCGCTGCACGAAGATTATCCGGTAAAGATGGATGCGCTGAAAGAAAAATTACGGGCCCATATAACGAAAGATATACCGGCACTAAAAGTATCCTTTGAGCCCATCGAGCTGGTTGATAAAATTATGAGTCAGGGCGCTGCCACTCCGGTAGAAGTAAATATAGCGGCAAAAGATATTCGTGAAGCGGAGAAGTTTGCGCTGAAAATTATGGCGCACATGCAGCAGATTCCTTTTCTGCGTGATGTGCAGATAGCCCAGCCGTTGGCATATCCGATACTGCGCATTGATATGGATCGCGAGCGTGCCGGCCAGTTAGGTGTTACACCTACACAAGTAGCGAGGTCGCTGGTGGCAGCAACATCTTCAAGTCGTTTCACCGAT
>NZ_DATCSD010000283.1:0-7219 GCF_036568665.1 Ohtaekwangia sp.
GCGCTCCACCAGTTTGGAAGCTACCAGCATAGCACTCGCTTCTTCCTGCGTAAACATTACCGGGGGCAAATGAAAACCATCTACAATAAAGTAGCCCTTGCCTGCTTCTGAACCAATCGGCACACCGGCCTCCATCAGTGCCTTTACATCGCGATACACGGTGCGCAGACTGATCTCAAAACGTTCAGCCATCTCTTCGGCTTTTACCACGCGTTTAGATTGCAGGTGAATGAGTATGGCCGTAAGTCGATCGATGCGATTCATAGAGTGAAGATAAGAAAAATAGATGCGTGCTGCTAACCTCTGGCTACGAGAGGTCTTTGTGTGGGGTTGGGTGTGAAACAGAAATCTATAGTATGCATATACGGGAAGGTGTGGAATGAGTTATTGTATAAACAAAAAAAGTCCTGATGATTTCGCATCAGGACTTTTCTTCGTTATTAGTAACCGTTATCTGTCAATAATTATTTGTAACACGTTATCCGAGGTTTACTATTATCGGTTAACGCTTAACGGCTCTACCAAAAGATAATATATAGTGCCGAGAGTATACCGATCACGAGAGTTGCACCAATCGCGAAGGCTCCTTTCGGTTTGAACATGCTTGCATCCACTTCGAGTCCTTTCGGATTGTTTTTGCTTTTCGGATCCATCAATGTGAGGATCACCATTATTATAACGCAGAACATGAATACAAATCCCATCCGGTCGAGGAAAGGAATTTCATACAGTCCTGTTTCTTTATTCAGTGCAGAGAAACCGAGGCTACTGAGTCCTGAGAGGTCGGCCATCTTCGGTAAAAATTTCAGGAAGATTGATAACGGGAACGTGATCAACGCAGCCGCCATAGCTGCAGCAGCATTGGTACGTTTCCAGAAGAACCCAAGTATAAAGATGGCAAATATACCAGGCGACACAAAGCCGGTATATTCTTGTATATACTGGAAGCCACCTTTCTTATCGATACCGAGGAACGGAGAAATGATGATCGCGATTACCATCGCTATTACTACCACTACGCGACCTATATATACCAGCTGTTTTTCGGAAGCATTGGTATTGAAGAATTTCTTGTAGATATCCAGGGTAAAGATCGTAGATATACTGTTGGCTTTACCTGCCAGTGATGCCACAATCGCTGCAGTAAGTGCAGCAAAAGCAAGACCTTTCAAACCAACCGGCAACAAGTTCAATAACACGGGATATGCGCGGTCAGGATTCAGTTCACCGTTTGCTAACATCTCTTGCTGGAACATGCCATCCTGGTGCAATACATAGGCTGCTATACCGGGCAACACTACGATGATCGGCATTAACAATTTTAAAAACGCTGCGAACAATATACCATTGCGTGCGGTAGGCAGATCAGCTCCCAGTGCGCGTTGTGTTATATACTGATTACATCCCCAATAATTCAGGTTTACGATCCACATACCACCGATAAGAATGGTAAGACCAGGAAGATCAAGATAATTTGGATTGCTCTTGTCGAACACCATGTGGAAGTGGTCGTCTGCTTTTTGCATCAGAAGGTTAAATCCTTCGCCTACTCCGTCTGTGCTGAAGTGCTGCGACACCAGGTTCATCGCCAGATACGTTGTAGCCAAACCACCGAGTATGAGGAAGAACACCTGGATTACATCCGTATACCCGATCACTTTCATACCACCGAGTGTAATGAAGACTGCAAATACAGCGAGACCAATCATACACGTCCAGAAAGGTATACCGGATACCGTAGTTACTGCCAAAGCACCGAGGTATAAAATAGAAGTCAGGTTTACCACCACATACAACAACAACCAGAATATAGCCATGATGGTACTCACCGTCTGCCCATACCGTTGTGTGAGGAACTGCGGCATGGTATAGATCTTATTCTTGAGGTAGATGGGCATAAAGAAGATCGCCACGATCATGAGCGTAGCGGCCGCCATCCACTCGTAGGTTGCAATAGCAAGCCCCATCTTAAAACCGGAGCCCGACATACCGATAAATTGTTCGGCAGATATATTCGAGGCGATAAGCGATGCACCGATAGCCCACCAGGTGAGTGACCCTTCTGCGAGGAAGAAATCTTTTGAATCGGTGGATGATTTCTTTTTCCGTTGGTAAATCCAATAGCCGTAGCCGGCTACAATGACGAAGTAAATCAGGAAGACTACGAAGTCAACAGTTTGTAATTGTCGCATAGGTTCAGGAAAATTCGGTTTGGTTTTGCAAAATGGTTGTTAGGTAAAGTCGAGCTTCACACGTTCGTTCAATCGATAAAAATGAATGTTCTTTTTGAAACGACAAAATAATTTCTTGTTGTATTCCGGTCCGGACAAATATTATCGACAAAGAAGCCGTGAGAAGCCGCTGGTCGCTGGTTACTGGCTACAAGGCTGGTTGTGAGAGGTTGAAATGGTGATGAGTGGCAAATTGAATATCGAACAAGGAACACCGATCAACGAATGTTGAAGTAAAATACAGTACAAAAAAAAGAAGCTGTCCCCTGAGAGACAGCTTCTTAGCTATATTTTCTTCCTTGCTCTAGCGCGTCAGGAATTTATAGGTTGTTTTGGTGATATAGGTTTCTCCGGGGTTCAGTACTACGCTGGGGAAGTTAGACTTGTTGGGAGAATCCGGGTAATGCTCTGTTTCGAGGCATAGTCCGAAGCGATGCTTGTACGCAACGCCTCCTTTACCAATCAATGTACCATCGAGGAAGTTGCCGCAGTAAAACTGGATGGCTGGCTCGGTAGTATATACTTCAAGTACACGACCTGTGGTTGGCTCATATACACTGGCAGCAAGCTTCACGCTGTCGGGCGATGAAAGTACCCAGCAGTGATCATATCCTCCTCCTACTTCCAGTTGTTGATCTTTATCATTGATGCGCGCACCGACCGCGGTAGCTGTTCTGAAGTCAAACGGAGTGTTGGTTACATCTTTCAGTTCACCTGTCGGGATCAATACTTTATCTACCGGCACCAGTTTGTCGGCATTCAACGTAAGTTGATGATCGAGTATATCGCGCTTCACATTACCGGTCAGGTTAAAGTAAGCGTGTTGTGTCAGGTTAACGATCGTCTTCTTATCGGTAGTAGCTTTGTATTCGATCTTCCACTCGTTATCGTCTGTTAAAGTATATAATACCTCAACATTCAGGTTACCCGGATAACCTTCTTCCATGTCTTTGCTCAGGTAAGTAAGCTTCAGTGCTACACCTTCGGTGGATGGAATCTCTTCGATGTTCCAGAATACTTTATCAAAACCTTTTAGTCCGCCATGTAAATGCTGGCCGTTGTTGTTCTGCGCCAGGGTATATTCTTTCCCATCGAGTTTAAATTTACCCTTGCCGATGCGGTTGCCATAGCGACCAACAATAGCTCCGAAGTAAGGTGAACCTTTCAGGTAAGACGACAGTGAGTCGAATCCCAACACGATATCTTCGAGCGAACCGTTTTTATCCGGTGTTTTCAACGAGGTAACAATACCACCGTAGTTGATCACCTGCATCTCGATGCCGTTCTTGTTCTTCAGGGTATATATACTTACCTCCTGCCCGTCTGGCAATTTTCCAAAGGGCGCTTTGGTAACAGATGCTTTTGCAACGGTTACACTATCGGCCGGAGGAGTCTGTGTTTCTTCTTTTTTCTTGCAGGCTTGTGACATCATAACACTTACGAGTAAGGTATACATTATAAGCTTTCGCATAAACTTAGGGGTTTGCTATCTCAGTAACTACGCGGTGTTTATAGTGCGTATCAGAAAGCGAACGCAGACGATCAGCACTAAATTCCGGAGTAATGTCGCGTTGCGGATTTGCCAGCATCTCATACCCGACCATAAATTTCTTTACCGTTGCCGAACGTAACAACGGCGGATAAAACACCATGTGCCAGTGCCACTCGGCATGTGCTTCGCCATCGCTCGGAGCCTGGTGTATGCCAGCCGAGTATGGGAACGACACTTCAAATAAATTATCATACCGTGCAGCCATACGTCTATAGGCATCAGCAAAAGCATTACGTTCTGCGTCCGTCATATCCGTGATGCGGGCCATAGCACGCTTCGGAAGTATCATGGTTTCGAAAGGCCACACAGCCCAGAACGGTACCACTACAGCAAAGTGATCGTTCTCAAATACAATTCGCTCCTGGTGCTTCTGCTCGAGCTTCCAATAATCTGATAACAAGGTAGCACCTTTACGTGTAAAATATTCCAACTGGTGTTCCTGTTTCTTGGCAGGCTCTACCGGTATAGATTGCTGCGCCCATATCTGTCCATGCGGATGCGGATTGGAGCAACCCATTACTGCGCCTTTATTCTCGAATATCTGTATATACTGTATAGCTTCGTTCTTTCCGAGCTGGCTGTATTCATCGATCCACAGGTCTACAACGCTACGGATACCCGCCACATCCATTTCCGCTACCGTGAGGTCGTGACGCGGAGAGAAACAAATTACCCGGCAAATGCCCGCTTCACTTTTTGCTATGAGCAGATCGCTGTCGCGAAATTCTCCGGCAGGTACATCATTTACCAGCGCAGCAAAGTCGTTCGTAAAAGCATAGGTAGATGTATACTTCGGATTTACTTCTCCATTGGCGCGAACATTTCCCGGACAGAGATAGCAAGTAGGGTCGTATGACAATAATGTCTCACCCCCGGTCTTCTCTACCTGTCCCTGCCACGGACGTTTGGAACGATGTGGTGACACCTGTACCCATTCTCCTGTTAACGGATTGTATCGTCTGTGTGAGTGATCTTTTAAATCGAACTGCGCCATTTCCTTTTATCTATACTCTTCACTTAAATCCATTTCACCAGTCGCACGAACGATGCGTCAAGGGTTCACGGAGTAATCTGCTATATATACTATGCTTTCTTCGATAGCTTTTGCTGCCACTTCCAGGCAGAACTCATCATTTCTTCTACACCGAGTTTGGTCTTCCAGCCAAGCTCCTGGTTTGCCAGGGTTGTATCGGCATAGATCTTCTCAACGTCTCCGGCTCTGCGATCAACAACTTTATAGTTCAGCTTCAGGTCATTTACTTGCTCAAATACCTGGATGAGTTGCAGTACCGTAAGTCCTTTACCCGTACCGAGATTAAAGAACTCATAATTATTTTTCTGTTTATTATTGAGCAATCGCTTCAGGGCGATCACGTGTGCCTCGGCCAGGTCTACTACATGAATGTAATCACGCATAGCCGATCCGTCAGGTGTATCATAATTGTTACCAAACACCATTAACTGCTGGCGTATACCGGCTGCGGTTTGTGTAATGAACGGCACCAGGTTGGCAGGAACTCCGTTGGGTAATTCACCAATTAATGCCGACTCATGTGCGCCCACGGGATTGAAGTAACGTAACGATATAGCCTGTATATCTTTGTTCACGCGGCAGGTATCACGAAGGATCTCCTCGCCTATCTGTTTGGTATTTCCGTAAGGAGATTCTGCCGGCTTGAAGGGTGTTGCCTCTGTTACCGGAAGTTTATCCGGCTGACCATATACTGTACAGGATGAAGAGAATACTATATTCGGAATGTTATACTTCTTCATCGCTTCGAGCAGCAGCACGAGCGACAGCACATTGTTCTTATAGTATAGCAACGGTTTCTCTACTGATTCGCCTACCGCTTTGCTGGCGGCAAAGTGAATGATCGATGAAATGTCGCGATGCTTTTCAAAGAAAGCGGTGAGTTTATCTTCTTCCGTAAGGTTGAACTTTACAAACTCCGGGCGAACGCCAGAAATTTTTTCGATGCCGTTCAGAACATCTTCCTGCGAATTGGAGAGGTCATCGATGATAACTACTTCAAAACCTTCTTTGATCAGTTCTACTACCGTATGAGAGCCTATGTATCCGGTACCCCCGGTTACTAATACTTTTTTCTTCATGCCCTAAAGTAAGTTAATTTTCTCGATTGACTTACTGGTCAGGCTTGTTCCATCTTTGATATTCACAATGTAGGTCTCCAGGGCAATACCAAACTTCTCGGCATACGCAGGGCGCACTGCCGAAAGGAACGAACCTACTTCATCTTTCTTCACCAGGTTAATGGTGCAACCACCAAAGCCTCCACCCATAACGCGCGCTCCCATTACACCGGAAAATTTCGTTGCCTGCTCTACCAAAAAGTCGAGCTCGGGGCAGCTTACTTCATATAGCTTCGACAAGCCTTCGTGTGTTTCAAACATCTTCTTGCCGAAGGCCTGCAGGTCATGCTTCTCCAAATCTTTACTCGCCTGTTGTACGCGCGCAATCTCCTGCACTACATACAGACAACGATCGAATACTTTTCCTTTCAACTCATCTTTATGCTTGCGCACCATGTCTTCAGTAACATCGCGTAAGCTGTTGATAGCGGGGTAATGTTTCTTGAGTATAGCAACACCTTGCTCGCATTCATTTCTTCTTGTGTTATACTCTGAATCAACAAGCGAGTGCTTTACTTTAGAATCGCACAATACAATAGTGAAGTCTTTTAATTCAAGTGGCGAATAGCGATACTCAAGTGAACGACAGTCGAGCAATATCACATGATTCTCAGAACCCATCATGCTGGCGAACTGATCCATGATGCCGCACTTCACACCTACGAAGTTATGCTCCGACCATTGTGCAATCCTGATCAATTCTTTTTTATCGATGCTGTGATGATTGAGTGCATTGAGTGCAAACGCAAAACCACACTCTACCGAAGCAGACGATGAGAGACCTGCACCCATCGGTATATTTCCACCGAACACACAGCGGAACGGTTTCACAGTATATCCTTTATCAACAAACTGGCGCAACACACCCAACAGGTAATTTACCCATGTTGGCGAAGCAGCAGGCTTCGGGTTGTTCATATCTACAGTATAATATTCGTTGTATTTGATGGAGTATATTTCTGATTTGCCATCCAATGATTCAGCAATAGCAAAAACGGTTTCCCGATCGATGGCAGCAGGCATCACAAAGCCATCATTGTAATCGGTATGCTCTCCTATCAGGTTGATGCGTCCTGGGGAGCGAACCACCATCGGTTCTCCTGGGTATAATTCCCTGTACTTGTTCAGTACATCTTGTGCGGTTAATTCCACTACGTAAAAAAGTTTAGGTGTCCTCTATAAATAGTAACCGGAGACCAAACTCCTTTCGATCTCCGGTACTTAACCAATCAATTAACCCAAAATGTTAATGACGATACGAAGTACCGTATTCGCTGTGAGATAG
>NZ_DATCSD010000284.1:0-25085 GCF_036568665.1 Ohtaekwangia sp.
CGACTTACTCCAAAATTAAAATGCTTATGAAAATGCCTGCACCTATGGGAGATATAGCGATGGACAGCGAAGGTGATGCTGAGAACATGCAGAATAAATTAATGAAGAGCATGACGCAAAAACCTTTCTTCATCTTTATGAATAAGCAAGGTGCTATAGAGAAAGTAGAAGGCACTGAAAAATTATATTCCGGCATATCAGAAATCGGTCTTGACGCTGCCGCTGCCGAGCAAGCTAAGCAATCGCTTCAGCAAGCTCTGAGTGAGCAATCTATCAAGGCAAGTATAGAAGCTTCGCTTATTCAATATGCCGCTGTGAAAGTAAAGACTGGAGATACCTGGAAAAACTCTGTGAGCACAGCACTTAGTTTTCCGATGCAGATAAATAACACATGGAAGTTTGAAAACCTGGAAGGCTCTATTGCTACTGTAAACAGCGATGGTATTATAGTAACTACTGACAAGGAGAAAGTAATTACCGTAAATGGTTTAAAAGCGAAAGTAGATTTCACCGGCCATCAAATGACCAAAGGAAAGGTTGATATAAAAACCGGATGGCCTTCTGAAATGCAGCTTGTATCTGAAATAAAAGGCACCATGAAATTATTGGCCGGAGGTATGATTCCTTCTGATACCGATGTGCCAATGACTATACTCAGCGAAGGAACTTTTACAATCAAGTAATTATAAATAGTATACAACACAATATACCAATACCATTGTGTTGTATACTATAGATCAGGCTTCTGCCATCATCTTCAGAATATCTTCCACGTATTCACGTGAGTTAGAAAGTCGCGGAACTTTATTTTGACCACCAAGCTTTCCACGGCTCTTCATCCAATTATAAAACGTTCCTTCCTCTACGCTATGTATGCGCGGTTCCACCAAGGCAAGATCATGCGCTCGTTTGGCATCGTAGTCTGAATTTATTTCGCGAAGAACTCTGTCCAACACTCTCGTAAAATCATTAAGATCGGAAGGTTTTTCTTTGAACTCTATAATCCATTCGTGCCCGCCCTTTTTACCGTGCCCGAGATATATAGGGGCAGCCGTAAAGTTTTCAATGATCGCGCCGGTTTGTTCACACGCTTTTGCAATAGCCGTCTCAGCATTTTCAACGATCAGTTCTTCACCAAAAGCATTGATGAAATGTTTGGTCCGTCCGGATATTTTTATGCGATAAGGAGAGAGTGAAGTAAACCGAATTGTATCACCAATGTTATACCGCCACAAACCTGCGTTGGTAGAAATTACCATGGCATAGTTTGTATTCAACTCTACTTCACTTAGCGACAGTGCACGCGGATTTTCTTTTTCCAGTTCGCATACCGGAATAAACTCATAGAAAATTCCATAGTCGAGCATCAACAACATTTCTTCGGAGTTACGCTGATCCTGTATACCGAAAAATCCTTCGCTGGCATTATATATTTCCCAGTAGTTCATGCGGTCCGATGGGATCAACGTCTTGAACAATGCACGATACGGCGTGAACGACACCGCCCCATGAAAAAATGCTTCGAGGTTCGGCCACACGTCAAGTATATTATTCTTTCCTTCCAGTTCAACAACCCGCTGAATAAGCAGTAGCGTCCAAGTTGGTACGCCCGCTATATTCGTAACTGTTTCGCGTGCCGTTTCGCGCGCCATTTTCTCGATCTTTTCTTCCCAGTTTCCCATCAATGCTGTTTCAAGACTGGGTGTGCGAATGAATTGTGCCCACTGTGGAAGGTTCTGCATAATTACAGCCGACACATCGCCATAGTATGAACTTGCGCTCGGATCAAAATCATTTATCTGATGACTTCCTCCAACAGCAAGACCTTTACCATCGAATAATGTTGTATCCGGAAAGTTATTGACATAGATCGAGATCAGATCTTTTCCGCCTTTGAAATGACAATCTTCCAATGCCTCTTGCGACACTGGTATAAATTTACTGCGTGCATTTGTGGTGCCGGAAGATTTTGAAAACCACTTGATCTCTGTAGGCCACAGTATATTTTGCTCACCTCGCATGAGACGTTCAATAGAAGGGAAGAGATCTTCGTAAGTATGAATGGGTATACGTTCGCGAAAATGTTCGTATGTCTGGATGCTGCTAAAATCATACTGTGCACCAAACTCTGTATAACGGGCTGTTTGAATAAGCTTTCTGAAAAGCTCATCCTGTACTTCATGTGGATACTTCATGAAGAGCTCTATCTGATGGATGCGCTTCTTCATGACCCACGTCAATATGGAATTGATCAGTCCCATTTACACTTGTGTAAAACCAAAAATACTAAAACTACAGGATTTGTTTCCCGCTGATTTTACAAGATAAATGAGATTATTTATCAGAAGAAAAGAGCCTTATTCTTACAGAAAAGGCTTTTCTATAAACCCTCGGAAGGATCATTCCATTGCTCCTCATTCTGAAACGTAACCTTAGCTCTGCGCAACTCAAAGTTTTGTCCGAGATATACTTTACGAACCTGAGGGTCGCTCGCCAGTTCTTGTGCTGTGCCTGATTTGAATAATTTACCATCTACCATCAGATACGCGCGATCGGTAATCGACAAAGTTTCATCTACGTTGTGATCGGTGATAAGTATACCTATATTTTTATTCTTCAGTTTGGCAACGATGGTCTGAATTTCTTCGACCGCGATCGGGTCAACACCTGCGAAAGGTTCATCCAGCAAAACAAATTTAGGATCAACGGCAAGTGCGCGGGCAATTTCGGTTCGTCTTCTTTCTCCTCCTGAAAGAGACATGCCCATGTTCTTGCGCACTTTATGAAGACTAAATTCTTCAATCAACTCATCTACTTTTTCTTTTCGCTGTTGAGCGGTAAAGTCGCGCATCTCCAATACTGACATAATGTTTTCTTCAACGGTGAGTTTTCTAAACACCGATGCTTCCTGCGCAAGATACCCTAACCCGATACGTGCTCTCTGATACATGGGTAATGGAGTTATCTCCTGATCATCAAGGAATATTTTTCCTTCGTTCGGTTTTATCAACCCAACAATCATATAGAACGAAGTTGTTTTTCCGGCACCATTGGGTCCGAGTAATCCTACAATTTCACCCTGAGCAACCTGCACAGAAACATTGTTTACTACCGTGCGGGTTTTATATTTTTTCATCAGATTCTCTGCGCGCAATACCATTTCAGTGAAATTTAATGTCTTTAATTCTTAATTGAATCGATGTTGTTCCGTTGAACGTGTTCTCTTCTACAGTAAAAGTCATCTTGAAAAGATCGCGCCTTGACAACCGGTCATAATGCTCCGCTAAATCAAACCCTACAGCCTGAAATACATTATCACTGCCTTCTTGTGCGGCAAGAAAGCGAACGTGTTTATCCTTGAAGCTCGAAAGAGAATTGAAAACATAAACATTGTCTGCCTCAAACACGGGTCGTTGATTCTCCGGACCAAATGGTGCCATTTGCTTCAGCACATTCAAAAATTTAGGAGCAATGGTATTGAAGTGCAGAGGCATGTCAATCTCTATAACCGGTGTAAGCATTTCTTCCGTTATAGTTGAAGAAACTACTTCTTCAAATCTCCGCTGAAACGATTCGAGATTTTGTATATCCAATGTTAACCCGGCAGCGTATTTGTGGCCACCGAATTTCTCCAACAGGTCACTGCATTCGAGAATAGCATTATATAGATCAAAGCCATTTACACTCCTGGCAGAACCGGTAATTTTATTGTTCGACTCTGTTAAGATCACGGTTGGTCTGTAAAACTTTTCTACACACCGAGCAGCAACTATGCCAATTACGCCTTTGTGCCAGGTATTTTTGAAAAGTACAGTAGATTTTGCCGAACGCAGTGCATCATCGTTCTCGATCATCGAGATCGCTTCCTCCGTTATATCAGAATCAAACTGTTTACGAAGATCATTTTTAACATTGATTTTCTCGGCCAGATCGTTAGCTTCTGCTTCTGTTTTTGATATCAATAAGTCAACGGCTGCCCGGGCATGTGCTACACGCCCGGCGGCATTAATGCGTGGCCCCAGGGTAAATACTATTCCGGAAATATCGAGGTCGTTTTTTATAGCTGCGATATCTTTTAACGCCTTTAAACCTGGTGATGGGTCTTCGTTGAGTTTACGTAAACCGAAATAAGCAAGCGTACGATTCTCTCCTGTGATCGGAACTATATCGGATGCTATACTTACAGCTACAAGATCAAGATATTGATATAGCTCTTGTTCATCGCGAAATTTCTGCGCGTAAGCTTGTATTAATTTAAAACCGATGCCACAACCGCTTAACTCTTTGTAAGGATACGTGCAATCTTTTCTTTTCGGATCGAGCACAGCTGCTGCGTGGGGAATGTTATCGTCTGGCAAGTGGTGATCGCAAACAATAAAATCTATAGCCTTGTGCTGTGCTATATCTATGAGCTCCGAAGATTTTATCCCACAGTCAAGAGCAATGATCAAGGTATATCCATTTTGCTCGGCCCATTCAATACCTGCCAGAGAAACACCATAGCCTTCGGCATAGCGGTCGGGTATATATACTTCGCAGTTCTTGTAGAAATTATGAATATAGCTATATACTAACGAAACAGCTGTTGTTCCATCCACATCGTAGTCTCCATAGATGAGGATTTTTTCTCCCGAGTCGATTGCTTGTTTTAATCGGACAATAGCTTTGTCCATATCCTTCATCAGAAAAGGATCATGAAGCTGTTCCAGCGAAGGACGAAAAAAATCTTTTGCTTCCTGAAAATCATTTATTCCTCGCTGAAGTAAAATTGAAGTAAGACAACGGTTAACATTTATAGCCTGCGAAAGTTGTTCGACTTCCTGAGATGAGGGTATTTCTTTTTGTATCCATCGTTTATACATCTTCTTAGTTTGATTCGAAATTTATTTTACCCTGATTACCAGATATACCACTGGCACTTTCTGTTCCGGGCAAACCATCTTTACCATTTTTACGTGCAGGCCCAAGTCCGGCCGGGCCATGATAACCGGCTCTCCCAGGAGAACCTGCATAGCCTCCACCATTTCTGACAAGAATTTGCTTGCCAATCATGTCTTTTATTTTTTGACTGATAGCGCTGTTCAATGTTAGTGTCCCACCGTTGGCGCCATTACCTCCAGGCCCTGCATTTCCTCCGTTAGAACCATCGCCACCAAAGCAATGTACTGTGCCGGGACTTCCGCCTCCGCCATTGCCGCCATCTCCGCCCTTGCCACCGTCTCCGCCTCCGAGGTCAATGATGAGCGTTCCTCTCAGTGTTATTCTCTCAAGATACAGAAAAAGGTTGATGCCTGGAGTACCATCCAATCCTCTGCCTCCATTTCCACCCGGTAAACCTGAGCTGCAAGGAACCGTAGGACTTACTCCGGATTTTCCAGCTCTTCCTGTTTTTCCATTTATACCATGGCCGTCAATAACACAACGATTGCCAATGATGGCTGTTCCTATGCGGAGATAATTTTCACGTTTAAGTTTATTCAGTACGAGGCGCGAAGAGTCGAGCATGATCAATGTATCGGCTACAAGAATATCAGACTGACCAATGTCGTATACTTCGTGTTTCTTTATTATGAGCGTTCCCACACGAATTTGCGCCAGGAGTGTAACGGGTAAAAGAAATAACAGTAGTATAAAAATCTTCGAGCAGGTCATTCCACAAAAATAAAGCAGTGCTTGTCTTTTGAAAATTCTATGATGCGCATTTCGATAGACTTGTAATAAACAAAAAAAGCAGTGCTTTACCACTGCTTTTCTACTTAAACAGAATGATTTTTACTTAGAGCTCTCTGCAGGTTTTTCGTTCACAACGCCTTCAAGAACATCTTTGATTTCTACACGCTGACCATCTTTGTAAGGAACGATCCAGGCATCTTTTACACCCATTTCGCGCATATATTTTTTAAAGGTGTCTGCTTCCCAGTAATCGCGAAAAATTCCAATCGTTATTTTCTGTGGTTCACCTTCTTTAGCTTCACCTCCAAAGTTTGGATTGTTATCAAAATACTTCGTCAGGTTTTTATTCTTAAAAGCACCAATCTGAACTTTAAACACAATTCCCTTCGAGAAGTCCATTGGGTTTATAACAGGATTTTCTTTTAGTTGTGCCAACTCCGCTTTGGTTGCTGTAAGCTGACCTTTGCTTTGCGTTAGTTCATCTTCCAGTTGCACGATCTTCGCATCTTTATCACTAATCTGACCTTGCATCTGAGTAACTTTCTGATTGAGGGAAGATACCTGCGATTCTGCAGACTGTTTTTCTTCTGTTAATTGCTTAAGGGCTTCCGGACTTTTAGAAAACTCTTTGGCTTTCTTCTTCCATTCCTTCTTTTCCTGTTTTGAAAGTTGTCCGAAAACTAGTGAAGATGAAAAAATGAAAGCCAGACAAAAAAATAAAGTAAGTCTATATTTCATGGCTTGTTGTGGTTTAAATCCCATTAAAAGTACAAATAAATTTATAATTTTTTTCAGAAGGCCCTATTTATCAAAGGCTTCCCACCATTTTTTCAGGTCGCACCCACTGGTCAAACTGCTCGGAGGTGAGCAAGCCTAACTCCACAGCTGCTTCGCGCAAAGTTTTATTTTCCTTATGTGCCTTCTTGGCAATCTTCGCTGCGTTCTCATAACCGATATGCGTGTTCAGAGATGTTACCAGCATCAGCGAGTTCTCCAGGTGTTGTTTGATGATCGGTTCGTTCGGCTCTATACCTTCTGCACATTTATCGTTGAAAGAAACGCAGGCATCACCAATAAGTCTTGCTGATTGAAGTACGTTCGCTGCAATTACAGGTTTGAAAACATTTAACTCGAAATGTCCCATAGAACCACCAACAGAAACGGCTACATCATTACCAATCACCTGTGCACATACCATGGTTAATGCTTCCGGCTGTGTAGGATTTACTTTGCCAGGCATGATCGAAGAACCAGGCTCGTTATCCGGAATTATAATTTCGCCTATACCTGAACGAGGACCTGAACTTAGCATACGAATGTCGTTTGCTATCTTCATAAAAGATACCGCTGCACGTTTCAGTGCTGCCGATAGTTCTACCATAGCATCGTGCGCAGCAAGAGCTTCAAATTTATTCGGTGCCGTTATAAATGGAAGGTTCGTTAGTTCCGCTATTTTTTTTGCTACGAGCACATCGTAACCTTTAGGAGTATTTAGTCCGGTACCTACAGCGGTTCCTCCCAAAGCCAGCTCACAAACAACTTCCAATGCATTTTTTATAGTACGAATGCTATTGTCGATCTGTTGAACATAGCCTGAAAACTCCTGGCCGAGAGTAAGTGGAGTAGCATCCATAAAGTGCGTACGGCCAGTCTTTACTATATTTTTATACGCTTCTGATTTCTTTGCGAGTGTATCGCGCAGTTTTTTCATTCCCGGCAACGTAACATCAACCACCTGCTTATACGCAGCGATGTGCATAGCTGTAGGAAATGTATCGTTAGATGACTGTGATTTATTTACGTCATCATTCGGATGAAGTACTTTTTTCTCATCCGTAAGTTTACCTCCCTGCATCACATGAGCACGATAGGCAATCACTTCGTTAACATTCATGTTGCTCTGTGTACCCGAACCGGTTTGCCAGATTACCAACGGAAATTCGCTATCAAGTTTTCCTGTAAGAATCTCATCACAAACTTTCGCTATCAGATCTTTCTTATCTGCAGAAAGAACGCCCAATTCCTGGTTGGCCATAGCTGCGGCCTTCTTCAAGTAGGCAAAGGCATATATAATTTCCTTCGGCATGCTGGCTTCAGGACCAATCTTAAAATTATTACGTGAACGCTCAGTCTGGGCCCCCCAATATTTATCGGCAGGAACCTGCACCTCACCCATGGTGTCTTTTTCAATGCGATAGCTCATAGCAGAATTTTTTATTTGAGCGCAAATATAGGATGCAATCACAAAAGTGAAACGATTGCATTCTCGATCAATGGCTGATCAGAAAAAGTTTATTAAGGAGAGAACTCATCAAAACCAGCCAATAAAACATCAGTCTTATCAGGGAAATCAAAAAAGAAAGCAGCAATAAATGTACTACCGAACGAGATTCAAAAACGTGGAACCGAGGTTATCAGCAATGATTTTCTTGTAGCGAACGCTTTTACGATAATCGGCCGTAAGAAATTCACTCCAGACCTGATCCCAGTCTGTTTGCTTCGCCATAATAAATCCAAGTTCCTCGGCATTGCCAAGTTCAACGTCATGTCTTTTGATTGGAAGCTTTTTACGAACCACACCAACGTACTCGGTGAAGTCGAGAATTGAAAACACTTTAGGGTTTGTCGTGAGATTCTTTATCACGCTTTCGCTGGATGGTGCGTATACTACATTGAGATCAGGATAATATTGTTTTTTGATCTTGTCTACGTATTTAACGTGGGTGCTACCGGTTATGACCTGGGCTGTAAAACCCTGGAAAGTTTTAGACAGATCCGTTAAATTACTCAAGGTTGGAGATTGTTGATTGGTGAGCAACACCAACTGCGTTGTCATAAAAGGCGGAGTGAATTTCATGATCTTTTTCCGCTCATCTGTTATACTGGTATTCGTTACTCCGAGAATACCGGGTGTTTGCTGTACAACTTTCAGAAACGAAGAGAACTCGTGCTCTTCGCCAGCGTAGTTTATATTTAGCGAAACGTTGTGTTTTGTTTTTACATACTCAGCAAAATCAGAGAGTATATCTACGCAAACGCCCTTCATTTTACCGTTTACATTTTGAATGAGACCAGCCTGATCGTAGTACACAATCGTTAGCGAACCAGATCCTTTCATTTTTACTTTTGACCAACTGTCACCAGAATATTTTTGTGCAAAAGATATACTGAGCATAAAGCTCAGCACAACAGTAAGAAACTTTACCATGAATATGAGCGGACTTTAAATATTATACATCGCTAATATAGGGGTAAAGCGCAAAATTAAAATTACAGCGTAGTCTGTTTTGTTCGGATAAATTTCTTGTCGATCCAGTTCAGCAGAAAAATAAAGATGGTACCAAAGAGGAACACGCCTTTGTAGCCTGAAATTTTAGATAAAAATCCGGCACTCGGTACAAATCCGGTTAAGGCCGTAGCAATAATCATTACCACCAGCAAAACAATTATACCTGCCACAAGCCAGAAGTATTCGCGTTTTAGTGAGCGACTTTGTTGGAGCTCAATTTTTCTTACAACAGAAGAGGCAAAATTTCGTGGCAAAGTATAGACTGGCTCCTTTTCCAATGAATTGAAAACTTGCTGATATACTCTTTCGTCCGGAGAGTCGGAGAACACACCGGATTCTATTTTTTCCTGAAGTCTTTTTTCTTCTTCGCTCATAACCATTCTTCTTTAGCAATATACTTCTTTACTTTTTCTTTAAGGAGCATGCGGGCACGAAAAAGATAGCTCTTTACCGTTCCTTCGGGCATGGCCGTTACTGCACCTATTTCTTCGTAGCTCATTCCTTCCAAATGATATAGTGTAAGTACAGTTTTATAGCTGGTGGGTAACAGGTCGATCTGCTTTAAAATAAAATCATCCATGTCTTTATCCTCCAGTAATGATTCCGGGTTTTCATCCTGGATAAAAGAAGAAAAGAAACGTTCTTCATCCGGAATATGGTCAAGCGGAATTCTGCGCTTGCGCAGGTGGTTGATCGCATGCCGGTAGGCAATGGTCGCTATCCAGGTAGACAGTTTAGACTGAAAATTAAACTCTCCAAGTCTGTCGTATACTTTTAAAAATACATCCTGACAAAGTTCTTCACGCTCTTCGTTGTTTTTTATCAATCGGCCGATCATGTGAGCTACAAGCCTTTCATGCTGTTTAATCAACAGCGTGAAGGCCTGCAGATCTCCCTGTATAGTCCTGGAGATAAGCGCCTTTTCATCTATCATTGATGGGTTAGACAATGTGGGGCGGAAAGATGTTGCAGAAAGTAACGAAAATGTTTCCGATCAAAATCTTTCTGAAAAAGATTAAAACGCTGCAACATTCACAAGTAGCGGTGTGTCATACCCTGCAAACAAAAACAAACTCAAATTTTATGGAACACGTTCTAATGCCCATCGCCATAATTGGAAGCTTCGGTACAAGTGTATATTTCTTCACCAAGGTTATCACCGATTATATACTGAAGAAGAAAATGATTGATAAAGGATTTGTAAACGAAGAAAGTCAATCAATATTTAGAGCTCATACTGCTGAGAATAAATTCTCTTCACTCAAATGGGGATTGATTGCCTTCTTCGGAGGAATATCGCTAATCGCCATGGATTATCTTGACGTTCGCCCAGACTCTACTTTACCGTATGGATTGTTTGCTGTTTCTCTTTCACTGGGCTTTCTCATTTATTATTTTCTGGTGAAACGGGATATAAAGTAAGATCGCTGTTTCAGTAAAGACCTCTCTCCATCTTTCCCTTTTCAACCCCCTCTTTTATGTTCAAGAATTATATACAGGTTGCCCTGCGTAATCTGCGCAGGCATAGATTTTTTTCATTCATCAACATTTTTGGTCTGGCTATAAGTATGTCGATTTGCCTCGGCATCATGATGCTCGTAACTGATCAGTTGATGTACGATCGGTATAATACAAAACGCGATCGTGTCTACCGGATCATCACTCGTTATCTGAATCCTGACGGGTCTACAGCCGGTAACGAAATGTCTACGGCTCCTCAACCTCTTGCGCAGATCCTTCTTGAAGACTACACGGGTATATCAAAAGCCGTAAGAATCAGAAGAGGTTTTGGCAATAACTGGCTGGAGCTTGAACCGGGACGAGATATAAATATACCCTTATCAGGGTTCTTTGTAGACCCGGAGGCGCTGGACGTTTTTGAATATGAGCTTGAACAGGGCGATGCAAAAACAGCATTGAAAGAACCCTACTCGGTTGTGCTCACCAAGAAAGCCGCCAGGAAATTATTTAAAGAAGAGAATCCGGTTGGCGAGGTAATTAAAGTAGGTAAGATAGGAGAGTATAAAGTTACCGGTGTTCTGAAAGAAACTCTGCACAAGTCGCACATTGTATTTGAAGGGTTAGCATCTTATTCCACTATAAAAAGTTTGGAGGCAGATAGCACGTTCAACAAAACAGATTCGGGTTGGGAGAATTTTACTGCAGGCTGGATATATCTGTTGCTGGATGAAAAACATTCTTCGAGCGAGATAGAAACGCATCTCAACACTATTGCCAAAAAACAACACGCCCAGCAGGCAAAAGATAAAGAGGAGCGTGGGTATACATTTTACCTGCAAAACATTTCCAGCATAACACCCGGTGCATTTATCAACAACCCGATCGGACCCTTCATGCCAATGATCTTTGTCTATTTCTTCGGAGGCCTTGCGCTGATTGTTATGATTACTTCGTGTTTTAATTACACAAACCTATCTATTGCGCGAGCGCTTACACGCGCCAGGGAAATAGGTGTTCGAAAAGTAAATGGAGCCTATCGCTATCAGATATTTATACAGTTCATTTCGGAGGCTGTCATCATTTCTCTTTTCTCGTTGGGAGTCGCTCTTCTTTTTTTGATGGCTGTAAGACCTTTCATGCTCAATCTGCAATTTGCCAAGGCACTCAAGTGGGACTTGGAAGGAAATATATATGTATACCTGGCGTTCTTTGGCTTTAGTATAGTTATCGGTCTTTTGGCTGGTTTCTTCCCGGCAGTGATCATGTCCAAATTTCAACCGGCCAAAGTTTTGAAGAATATTTCTGGTATAAAGTTATTCTCCAGGCTTACGTTACGCAAATCGTTGTTAATCGCACAGTTTACATTGTCACTCATTTTTATCATTTCGGTGCTGTTGCTCTACAATCAGTTGCAGCTTTTCACGAAGGCCAATCATGGCTTTGCCATGGATCATAAAATCAATGTACGCCTAAGCAATACTTCATATACATCGCTCAAAACACAACTAAGTTCCTATAGCAATATTGAGAGTATAGCAGGAGCCTCGCATGTTCCGGCAACAGGCATTACGTATGGCGACAATTTTAAAAAAGAACTTCAGGATAAAGATGGTTTTCTGTTAGACTATTTCTTTGTAGACGAAGGCTATCTAACCAATATGGAAATACCATTGGTAGCCGGGAAGAATTTTGATTTGCAAAATACCGAACGCAACAAGAATCTGATCCTTCTCAATGAAGAGGCTGTTAAAGAATTGAAATTAGGATCTCCACACGATGCGATCGGAGAATTTCTATATCTGCAGGAAGACTCTTCCCGGTATGAAGTTGCTGGCGTAGTAAAAAATTACAATCACCAGATGATGGTGAGTAAGCTGGAGGCAATGGCATTGCGCTATAATCCCGAGCGGTTCAATCTTTTGCAGGTGAAATATACCGGCTCGCGAGAAGAGGCGATCAAAAGTATAGAAACGGCATGGGCTAAAATCAACCCGACTATGAAAGTTGATTATAAAGATTTTGAAGAAGAGGTGCGGTCGTTTTACAAAACTGTGTTCAGTGATTTTGTAAGCATCATTGGTGTTATTGCGTTCATGGCTATCATCATATCTTGTCTTGGTTTGTTAGGCATGGCCACATATACAACCGAAACCCGTTTGAAAGAAATTTCCATTCGCAAGATATTGGGTTCAAGCGATCGCGCGCTAGTGGTATTGTTATCAAAAGGATTTTTTATCCTCTTGATAATCGCTATTGTTTTAGCTGTACCAACAGCCTGGTTTATCAACAATCTTTGGTTAGAGCAGGTAGCCTATAGAACAGAGTTCGGTTTGAGTGTGGTTGGTTTGGCAGTAGTAATCCTGATTCTATTAGGAACATTAACGATCGGTTCGCAAACTATACGGGCTGCTCTTGCCAATCCTGTAGATAATCTCAAGAACGATTAAGCTTCTGCAATACTGGCAACCTGTATGGCGCGGCAGCCATTTTTAATCAGCGTTTGTGCACAAGCCTCAACAGTCGCTCCGGTTGTGATCACATCATCCACAAGAAGAATCCTCTTGTCTTTAATAGCAAGAGGATTTTTCACGTGAAAAACTTCATCAACGTTTTGCCAGCGATTCAGTTTATTTTTCTTCGTCTGTGTATCTGTTTTTACTTTCTTCTCCAGTATATCATCCGAAAAAGGAATGGTTAATTTTTCTGAAAGTCCTTCAGCGAACTTGGCACTTTGATTATACCCTCGTTTTCTCCTCCTCGATTTGTGAAGCGGAACAGGAATGATCAGATCAGACTGATTCCACCCACTCGTTTCTGCTAATCGTTGTCCAAGCACCTTGCCCAGCATAATACCAATCTCGGGCTGGTGTTTATACTTCAACGCATGCAACAAATGTTGAACTCTGCTGGTTTTAGAAAAGCGAAAGAGCGCTGTTGCTTTCTCCAGCTTAAACCGGTTCGACAATCGATCATGTAACGGATTATGATCTGTGCGATGATAATTGGTTTGAGGAATCTCCAACATGCATTTTGTACAAACCAGTTCCTCTCCTTTTGCCAATGAATTGGAACAGGCAAGACAACAAGTTGGAAAGAACAGGGAAACGAAATCGGAGAAGACCTCTGTAACCAAAGAATTAATCATTTTAGAAATATATTTGCCGACAACTGAATTTTTTAAATATAAATAAATCCAAAAAACAAAACGAGAAAGGCTATGGGACTTGTTGAAGATTTCAATACATACCGCAGTAAAATGAATGACAAGATTATGGCTTCCGATAGCCTGATCATTAAGCGAATATTTAACCTCGACACCAATGCTTACGCTGAAGGACATCTTGATGTGAAGTCTAAAGAATTGATTGGACTCACGTGCTCACTGGTTCTTCGTTGTGATGATTGTGTTCGCTATCATCTAGGCAAATGCAAGGAAGTTGGATTTACTACCAATGAAGTTCATGAAGCAATGGGCGTTGCAACACTTGTCGGTGGGACAATTGTTATTCCACATTTGCGCAGAGCTTTTGAGTACTGGGAGGAACTGCAAAATGTTTAAACGAGATCTTGAACTGGATCGTACATGGGCAGCGCTTCTTGTTGAGATCGAAAAAATGATTGGTAAAAAACCAAAAGATCTCAACGGAGTTCTCTTCCTAATCGGAGTACAGGAATTGGGAAGAGGGAAAAAAATATTCAGCAAAGAGGAGAAGCAAGACTTAATACATATTGGTATATGTAAAGTGTTAAGCTACTCTGGTTATTACGAATTGGAAGGACAAGATAAAGATGGCTGGCCCTATTGGAAGCTGATAAAAAAACTGCCGCACTTTGATTTACTGGAACAGGAGAAACTTTTAAAGATGCACGTGATCGAGTACTTCGAAAAAGAGTATGATTGGTCATTGCCAAAACACGGTGAGTAGTACTGTGTCCGTTTACAAGTCAACGCTTTGTTTTCGAAATAGCAAGCCGCTATCTTAGAACTTGTCAACTTTAAATCAGGTTGTTGCGTTTTTGACTATTACTAAACATGCACATTTTATGGGGACGGGTGTAGAGCAGATTCATGAAAAGATCCGATCGTTCAAGCGGAAGTATTATCTCAATATTTTCGTGAAGGGCACCATTTTATCACTGGCAATTTTAGCAAGCTATTTTCTGATAGCCACATTAATTGAATACAACTTGTGGCTGAGTCCCTGGGCCAGGTTCCTGATCTTCTTTACTTTCATTGGTGTTGCCTTCTTCTGCACATATCGATTTCTGAAAGAGCCTCTAGGATGGTGGATTGCAAGAAGAGGGCTAAATGAAGAACAAAGCGCAAAGATCATTGGCAAGCATGTGCCATCCATAAATGATAAGCTGTTAAATCTTATTCAGCTTGATGCCTCAAAAAGTAGCTCAGCACTCACCTACGCCAGTATAGAACAAAAGTCAAAAGACTTCGCCCCACTTCAGTTCGATAGCTTCATCGATATAGGTGAAAACAAAAAGCATCTCAAATATCTTCTCATTCCGTTCGCTGCAATTTTTGGTATCATTTTCTTCAACAGCAGCATTCTTACCTTAAGCACTCAACGCATTGTAAACTTTACGCGGCAATATTCGCCTCAGGCCCCTTTCGAATTTCTGGTTGATCAAAAATCTCTTACTGCATTTTATAATGAAGATCTTGATGTAAACATTCAACTGAATGGAAAGGCTATTCCAGAAGATGCTTACCTGGTGGCGGGTGATCAGCGGTTAAAGCTGGAGGCTAAAACAAATGGAGAATTTGTCTATCATTTTGAAAAGATTCAACAAGCTTTCGATTTCCAAATTGAGGCTGCTGGGTTCTTTTCTGAAGTGTTTCACGTGTCACTTATCAATCGCCCTGAATTGACTCAGTTCACAATTGATCTGGAATACCCCCGATATCTGCAGCGCTCGTCAGAAAGGCTTGTTAACTCCGGAAACCTCGAAATACCCGAAGGGACCCAGGTTCACTGGAACCTCTCTGCAGCTAATACAGGGCACGCCAGCATTTCATTTTCTTCTGAGAATGTCTCCAATAACTTACAGTCATCTGATAATCAGATGTTTACATTTAAAAAAGAGTTTAGAAGTCCTGATCAATATGAAATTGTTCTGGAAAATGAGAAGAGTAAAAACAAAGAGAAGATTTCATACCGGGTGGATGTTATTAAAGATCAGTTTCCTCAAATAACAGTTAACAATTTCAAAGACTCCGTGCTATATCAGCGAGTAATTCTGGGAGGATCATTAGGCGATGACTATGGCATAACGCAGTTATTACTTCATTATCGAATCAGAAATGAAAAACAGAAAGAGATCCTTTCAAAGAGTGTTAGCATTCCCATAGCCAAAAATCAACTGCAGCAAAGTTTCTTCTATAACTGGTCTGTTGATTCACTTGATTTAAAACCAGGAGAACAATTGGAATATTACTTACAAGTTTGGGATAACGATGGTGTAAATGGAAGAAAATCTACGAAGACCGGTTATTATACTTTTCTGATTCCATCCAAGGATAATCTTGTTACTGAAATCAATCAATCACAAGCGCAAACACAGCAAAAAATAAATCAGAGCGAGTCAAAGGCTAACAAGCTTCAAGAAAAGATAGACCAGGCCTATCAAAAGCTTAAAGGAAAACAAAGCCTGGATTGGCAAGACAAGAAAATGTTGGAGGACATCATTCAGCAAAAGCAAAGTCTTGACAACATGCTCGAACAGGTGAAAGAGGAGAATAAACTGCTGGAACAGAAAAAAGAGGCTTTCACTAAACAGGATGAGCGCATTCGTGAAAAGGCGCAGCAGATTCAAAAACTAATGGACGAGCTTCTGGATCCAGAAACAAAGAAGCTCTTTGAAGAACTTCAAAAGCTATTAAAGGAAAATACAGACGTATCTCAACTCCAGAAAATACTCGATAAGCTAAACCAGAACACCAACAACCTTGAAAAGGAATTGGAACGCACATTGGAATTGTTCAAGCAACTGCAATACGATTATAAGCTCGACCAAGCCATTGAAGACATCAAAAAGCAAGTTAAGGAGCAGCAGTCTTTGTTAGAAAAGACAGAATCGTTGGACAAGGAGAAATCCGATAAGAACAACAGCAAACCAGACAAGTCGGATAAAAGCAACAAGGGAGACGATAGCAAAGGGGAGAAAAACGACAGTAGTAATTCTGAAAGTCAGGAACTGGCTAAAGACCAGGAAAAGTTGAATGAAGAGCTCAAAAAGACTTCAGAGAAAATAGAAGACCTTAAAAAACTGGGTCAGGAATTGGATAAGGATAAAGAGCTTCCATCTAAAGAAGATTCAAATGAGGCAGGCGAACAGCAGGAGCAGAGCAAAGAAATGCTGCAGCAAAACCAGCCTTCCAAATCAAAAGCACCACAGCAAAAGGCCATAAAACAAATGCAAAAAATGCAGCAGCAGATGGAAGGTGCTCAAAGCTCCATGTCAATGGAGATGGATATGCAGAACATCGAAAGCTTGCGTCAAATCATTCACGGTCTTGTAAAACTTTCTTTCGATCAAGAAGCTTTGATGAAAAATTTCTCTGAGCTAAACCAAAGTGACCCACGCTTTAATGGTCTTGCGCAGCAACAATTAAAACTGAAAGATGATGCCCGTGTATTGGAAGACAGTTTGTTGGCGCTCGGAAAACGAGATCCTTTTATGGGCACGATCGTAACAAAAGAAGTTAGTGAGCTAAATGATCATCTTGATAAGGTGATAGAATCAAACAAAGAAAGAAGAAGACCCCAGGCTTCTACCGAAATGCAGGCCAGCATGACATCCATCAATAACTTGGCTTTAATGCTGGATGATCATTTTGATATAATGATGCAGATGATGTCAAATGCACAACCCTCGATGGGAAAATCTAAGCAAAAGGGGCAAAAGCCAAGCCTCAGTCAAATGCAGCAGCAATTGAATCAGAAGATTCAGGATCTAAAAGGAAGTGGCAAATCTGGTCGCCAACTTTCTGAGGAGCTGGCAGAAATGGCTGCAGAGCAGGAGCGGATTAGGAAAGCGCTTCAGGACATGCAGGAAAAGATGAAAGAGGATGGAAAAATGCCTGGCGGAGATTTACCATCCAAAATGGAGCAGACAGAAATGGATTTGGTGAATAAACAACTAACCGACCAGCTAATAAAAAGACAACAGGATATTTTAACCAGAATGCTCGAGACTGAGAAGTCAATGCGTGAGCAAGACATGGATGAGGAAAGAAAAGGAGAGACCGCAAAGGATTATGACAAAGAAATACCAAAGGCATTTGAGGAATATTTGCGACTCAAGGAAAAAGAAGTAGAATTGCTAAAAACAGTTCCACCAAAACTTTACCCTTACTATAAGAAAGAAGTAAGCGACTATTTTAAAAGAATGAATAACCAATAACAGGGATAACAACGGCACATGAACACGATCAGCATCCAGGTTCCATCTTTAATGGAAAACATCAGAATGATTGAAAGCTTTATTGATAATGCAAAGGAACGTTTCCACCTGGACGATGATATCTATGGGAACATTATGATAGCTGTGACAGAAGCCGTGAACAATGCCATTAAGCATGGCAATGCGAGTGATAAGTCAAAGAATGTTCATTTGAGCCTTTCCTTAGAAGACAGCATGATAAAATTCATAGTAAAGGACGAGGGCAAAGGATTTAATTATGATAATCTTCCAGATCCAACAGCTCCGGAAAATCTGGAGAAGCCCGGAGGTCGTGGAATCTTTCTGATGAAACATCTTTCGGATGAAGTTGACTTCAAAGATGATGGCCGTGTTGTTGAACTTAGCTTTTACATGAACTCTTAATGGCTCTCGTACGATTTTTCACCGAAGACACTAAATTTAAACTCCCTCATCCCGTTAAGACAAGCCGTTGGATAAAGAACACTATCCTAAAAGAGAAGAAGAAGCCTGGAAATCTGAATTTCATCTTTTGTTCAGACGATTACCTCCGGGAAATCAACATTCAGTATCTCAATCATAAAACCTATACAGATATCGTAACCTTCGATTCAAGTGAAGAAAAGAACTTGATCGAAGGCGATATCTTTATCAGCATTGACAGGGTCAAAGAAAACTCTGAAAAGTTCAGCCGTCCTTTTGACGAAGAGATTCATAGGGTCATCATCCACGGAGTATTACACCTTATAGGATACACGGACAAGACTGCACAGAAAAAAACCGTAATGCGCAGAAAAGAAGACAGCTATCTATCTTTGCGGTAAGTTCCACGTGGAACACAAATAAAACACCATAAAACATATCAATCTGGTTCCACGTGAAACATAAATGTGGAAATGTGGAAAGATTTTGTGGGCAACTTTGTTCCACGTGAAACAAGAAGTCAGAAATAAGAAAGTTACAACTATGATATTTCCAGAGTATGATGTAATAGTAGTGGGGGCAGGTCATGCTGGTTGTGAGGCATCACATGCCGCTGCTGCAATGGGTTCTAAAGTTCTTTTGATAACGATGAACATGAACACCATTGCCCAGATGTCATGTAATCCTGCAATGGGTGGAGTGGCTAAAGGGCAAATTGTTCGAGAGATAGATGCTCTGGGTGGACTCTCTGGTATTATCTCAGATAAATCAATGATTCAGTTTAGAATGCTCAATCGATCAAAAGGTCCTGCAATGTGGAGCCCTAGAACACAAAATGATCGAATGAGATTTTCTGAAGAGTGGAGGCTTGCTCTTGAAAGGACGCCAAACCTGGATTTCTGGCAGGAAATGGTCAAGGAGATACTTGTAAAAGATGGAAGAGCTGTTGGTGTAAAAACTGCTCTGGGTTTAGAGATAAAATCCAAAGCCGTAGTTCTTACAAACGGAACATTTCTTAATGGTAAGATTCATATAGGTGAAAAGAACTTTGGGGGTGGGAGAACAGCAGAGAAAGCCGCCACTGGATTAACAGAACAATTAGTCAGTCTCGGTTTTGAATCAGGAAGAATGAAAACGGGCACGCCACCCAGAATAGATGGTCGTAGCCTAGATTACTCGAAGATGGAAGAACAACCGGGAGACGAAAACCCAGGAAAATTCTCCTATTCCAATACCGTACCATTGAATAAACAAGCTAGCTGCTGGATAACCTACACCAATGACACAGTCCACGAGGAGCTAAAAAAAGGATTCGATAAATCTCCAATGTTTCAGGGGAGAATAAAGGGGCTTGGACCAAGATACTGTCCTTCCATAGAAGACAAAATAAATCGCTTCGCAGAGAGAGAACGTCATCAAATATTTGTTGAACCTGAAGGATGGAATACCGTGGAGATATACGTAAATGGCTTCTCGACCTCTCTTCCTGAAGAGATACAGTACCAAGCCCTAACAAAGATTCCCGGTTTTGAAAAAGCAAAGATGTTCAGACCAGGCTATGCCATAGAGTATGACTTCTTTCCACCCACTCAACTAAATCTAAGCCTGGAAACTCAACTAGTTCAAAATCTATTTTTTGCGGGCCAGATAAACGGAACAACTGGTTATGAGGAAGCAGCCTGTCAAGGATTGATGGCCGGGATCAACGCTCACAATAAAGCTTTTGAAAAAGATCCTTTTATTCTCAAGAGGTCAGAAGCCTATATCGGAGTACTTATTGACGATCTCGTTAGCAAGGGTACACAAGAACCCTATAGGATGTTTACATCAAGGGCTGAATATCGAATTCTATTAAGGCAAGACAACGCAGACTTAAGACTTACAGAACTTGGCTACAAATTGGGATTAGCTGATGAAGAGCGCTTTCAGACAATGCTGAACAAAAAAGCCCATGTAAATCAATTACTACAAGAATTAAAGAAGAACAAGGTAGGTCCTGAAACCGTAAACACTGAGCTTACAAACTTTAATACTTCGAGTATTCTCGAAAAAGTTACTATTGCTCATCTTCTGAAAAGACCTCAACTCGGGATCACAGAAACAAAAGCACTAGCTCCTGAGATCGCAGATCTTATGAACAAGTATCCAATAGAAGTACAAGAGCAAGCAGAGATCAGTATCAAATACGAGAGCTACATTGACCGAGAACAAAAACTTGCCGAAAAGATTGGCAATCTCGAAGACTTCAAAATCAAAAGTGATTTTGACTATGACCGAGTAAAAGCTCTCTCACTCGAGGCAAGAGAAAAACTCAAAAAGATTAAACCAGAAACACTTGGTCAAGCCACACGCATTAGCGGCGTGTCGCCATCAGATATTTCAGTCCTTACAATCTATCTTGGAAAATGATCAGCGTAACAAATTGCCCGATCTGCGGGAACTCAACATTCTACAAACATCTCAACTGCAAAGATTATACTGTTTCACATGAATCATTTGAAATCATAAAGTGCAGTAATTGTTCTTTTCACATTACAAGTCCAAGACCCGATGATTCAACTATAGGCTCTTACTACTTATCCGAAAGTTATATATCGCACAACAATAAAGCTCAAGGCATACTTGACAGACTATATCTCCTAGCCAGGAAATATACCCTTCAATGGAAGCTATCGCTACTTCAAACGTACAATCAAAATTCTGAAAAAACTCTACTTGATTATGGAAGCGGTACAGGGGCTTTTCTTGAAGCGTGTTCTAAAAACGGATGGCAAACCACAGGAATTGAACCATCTGAAAATGCCAGAAAAGCATCTAAATATCTACAACTATCTGTTTATCAATCGATTAACCAAATAAATAGCAATAAATTTAATAGCATAACTCTATGGCACGTTCTGGAGCACGTACCAGATCTTGACGTAACGCTACAGCAACTTAAATCTCTTCTATCAGACAAAGGGACACTATTTATAGCCGTACCTAACTTTCAAAGTAGCGATGGTCAACATTACAAAGAATATTGGGCTGGTTATGATGTACCCCGACACCTTTGGCACTTTTCACGTGAAAACATGAATCAACTCATGCAAAAGAATGGTCTCTCTATCATCAACATTATTCCTATGAAACTAGATGCATACTATATATCTCTGCTCAGCGAAAAGTACAAAAGCCCAACATCAGGATTACCCGGAATGATACTTGCTTTTAAAAACGCTATGTTGTCAAATCTTCGCGCAAAGAAGACCGGCCAATATTCAAGCCTGATATATATTATTAGAAAATGATTAACACAAAACATCTTCACTGGTTCATCTATCCATTGTTCTTCCTTTGTTGTGCCAGGCAGACTGCACCCACTGGTGGACCTAAGGATACAATCCCACCACATCTCGTAAAGTCGTTTCCAACTAAAGGGCAGATTAATTTCAAAGACACAAAGCTCGAACTCCTCTTTGATGAAATTGTTGCTGTCAACAACCCAAGAGAACAAATAATTATAACTCCGGATATAGGGAAAGAGTACGAAGCTACTGCACGCAAAAACAAAGTAACGCTAACATTAAAGAATAAACTCAAAGACAGTACAACCTACTCATTCAACTTCCGAGACGCTATTCAGGACATCACAGAAAAAAATTCTGCTGTAAATCTCAAACTTGCCATTAGCACAGGAAACTACATCGACTCGTTATCTATAGCAGGCAGGGCTTTCGATCCTGTTAAGAACAAAGAATTAAAAGACATTACCATCGCTCTATATCAATCGGACACGTTCAACATTTTCAAACACAAACCTGCCTATCTAACAAAAAGCAACGATAAAGGAATTTACACGATTGAAAACTTGAAACCAGGCTATTATCACATCTACGCATCAGACGACAAAAACAGAAATCTAATAGTAGACAGCAAATCAGAAATCTACGGATTTCTATCAGATAGCGTACTTCTAACGAACAATATCAAAAATATAAACATCCCGTTGATAAAACTTGATGCAAGAACCTTAAAGCTTACCAACACCAGACCTTACAATACTTACTTCAATATTAAACTCTCCAAAAACCTAACAAATTTCCACCTGTCAGCTCCCGGAGAAATAATTATCTCATCATTCGGTGACGACCAGGCCAACATAAAAGTCTACAATACTTTTGACACGAAAGACAGTGTAGCAGTAAAACTCAATGCTACAGATAGCATCTACAACACGATTGATACTACCCTGTATGTAAAGTTTAACAAAAGAGAAGTTAAACCCGAAGCATTTACTTCTAAGTCCGAAGGCTTCAGAGTTCTAGTTAACAAGGGAACTATTCAAGGCCGCATATTATTCAGCAAACCGCTACTAAATATAAACTACGATAGCATTGTATATAAAATAGACTCACTTAATACAATAACATTTTCACATGAAAACCTGACGTGGGATAGCCTTCATAATATTCTAACCATCCACAAAACATTTGACAAGAAGCTCCTTGCCAAACCAGACGAATCACAACAGCAAAAATCTTCTCAACCCAAGCCACCCATTAATACAAAAACACCAACGAAAAAGATTATCAATAACGAACTCTACTTTGGCCGAGCAACATTTGTAAGTATAGAACTCGATAGCTCAAAGCAAACCACAGAACAACTAAAACCTCTTCAACTTGAAGAAACAGGAATAATCTTTACACAAATCAAAACAACAGAACAAAACTTTATTGTAGAACTACTCGATAAGTCATTTAAAGTAATTCAAAGCATAAGCAACAATCCAAAATCCACTTTCGAAGATCTATCTCCAGCAGAATATCAAATCAGACTTATCATTGATAAAGATAAAAATGGCAAATGGACTCCAGGAAATTTCTTGACCAATCAAGAACCTGAACCAATTATTTTCTATAGAAACGAAAAAGGGAATCCGACCATCAATCTCAAAGCCAATTGGGAGGTCGGTCCTCTGTTGATAACTTATCAATAACTTGTTAGATCATGTTGAAAAACTCAGACAAACTAATAACAAAAGCCCCTCGTTTATAATCCATGAACATTCATGTGGACAGTAACCGAGTTACCAACATTCTTTAACATCGACATCTATCCACACTCACACTATCCACACTTCCATACCATGTTCATAACTCTTTAATGATTTGATAAAGAGTTATTTAAAATGTAAATTAATTCTACATTCCCTCAACAAGAGAGCTATATCGAGTATTATCCACATTTCGACATGACTAATTATAAATACTATATATATAATATAATACATATTAATAATGCACGTAGAATAGTTCTCTTCTTCGTAGCGTTACTCTACTCGTCAATTCTCTTCTCTCAAAATCAATCTGAGATTCAACTCGCAAATGAATATTTACTTCGTGGCGACAAAAAGAAAGCTGCTGAGCTTTACCGTGAGCTGTCAAAACAGGATGTGAATAATTCGTTCATTTATAACAACTATATAAACACTATGCTGGACTTGGGCGCTTACGATGAGGCCCAGGGATACCTGAAAAAATTATTGCGTAGAGAGCCTGATAATATTCAATACAAGCTCGATGTTGGTTTGGTCTACGTCAGATCAGGCGAGCTGCAGAAAGCTGATCATTATTACCGCAACCTGATCGCAGAAAATAAAATGAACGTGCAACGGATAAAGATGATGGCAGAATTTTTTTCGTCACGTACGCTCATTGAGTATGGTATTGTTGCGCTCACCGAAAGCAGAAATTTTTTAAACAATCCGAATCTCTTCAGTCTTGACTTGGCCATGCTCTACCGCTTAAAAGGCAACCAGGATAAAATGGTTCAGGAGTATTTGAACTATGTAACCCAAACTTCAGCCAATATTCAGTATGTAAAAAATGTTATGCAGGCGCTTCTCACTGAACCAGAGGAATTAACAAGTTTGGAGAAATTGCTTTACGATCGCGTTCAACAATTTCCGGATGTGGAAGTTTACTCAGACCTGCTGATCTGGGTAACAATGCAGCAAAAAAATTTCTACGCTTCTTTTATTCAGGCGCGCGCGTATGACAAGCGGTATAAACATGACGGTGAAAAAAGCATGGAAGTAGCTAGAGTTGCGTTGGATAATGAAGACTATGACAATGCGGCCAAGATCTACCGCTATATTATTCGTGAGTACAACCGAACGCCTAACTACCTTATGGCTACCTTAGGCCTTATACGAACCCGCGAAGCCAGACTTCGAAAGACATATCCGGTTAGTGCCGATTCCGTAAAGACACTCGTTGATGATTACAAAAAATTTATTCGTCAATATCCGGATAATGCGAATGCGCTTGAAGCTGCAAGGAGCGAAGCACTCTTGTTTGCCAATTATCTTGATCAAAAAGATTCTTCCATTCTTATCCTGAATAAACTTATAGCCAACCCACGCACATCAATGTATCTGCGTTCAAAAGCAAAATTGGATCTGGGTGATATTTATCTTCTGAAAGGAGAACCGTGGGAGTCAACTTTACTTTACTCGCAGGTTGAAAAAACGCAGAAAGAAAATCCTGTGGGATACGAGGCAAAATTGAAAAATGCGAAGCTATCGTATTACAAAGGCGATTTCAGACTTGCCCAGGAACATCTCGATATTTTGAAAGAAGCAACGACTCGTGAAATCGCGAACGATGCGCTTGACCTGAGCATGCGTATAAAAGAAAATATAGCTTTCGATTCACTAGGGGAAGCTTTGAAAGAATATGCTTCCGTTGAATTGTTATTATACCAAAACAAAACAGACGAAGCGCTGAAGCAGCTCGAAAAATTAAAACAAGGTTAT
>NZ_DATCSD010000285.1:0-5815 GCF_036568665.1 Ohtaekwangia sp.
CTGCGCAAATACCTGACAGGCGGTGGCTTTCTGCACATTGACGATAATTATGGTCTCGATAAATTTATACGCATTGAACTAAAGAAAGTATTTCCGGAACTGGAACTGGTGGAATTACCATTCGATCACCCGATCTATCACCAGAAATTTGATTTTCCAAAAGGACTTCCCAAGATACATGAACACGATGGTAAACCCGCACAGGGCTTTGGTCTGATCTACGAAGGAAGACTGGTGGTTTTTTATTCGTATGAATGTGATTTGGGCAACGGCTGGGAAGACCAACGTATACACAACGACCCGGAAGAAAAACGTCAACAGGCTTTGCGTATGGGCGCCAATATTATAGCCTATTGCTTTACAAACTCCCTGTAGTACGGATGCGTTATCATTTTATCTCTGCGTGCATCGCCTGTATAGGTATACTATATATTACCGGATGCGAATCGACCCACCAAAAAGAAGAGCGGCTGGCCAAACAATACTGTGCAAGCTGCCACGCATTTCCAGAGCCCGGGTTGCTCACCAAAAAGATATGGCACTATGATATAATGCCACAGATGGCTTTTCGCATGGGCTTTGAAGATATGAAGCTGATCATGCAGCTGTCAGACGAAGACCGAAATATAGTATTGCAATCGCTGCCCGATAAGCCCATGCTTTCGCAGGAAGAGTTTGATGCTATACGCCATTACTACGAACGACTCGCACCGGATTCGCTTACGCTCCCACCTGTTCCAGCTACACAACCACTGACACAATTTGATGTAACAACACTGCAGTTACCGGAAAAAACTTTACCATTCGTAACACTCGTAAAAGCAGATACACTTCATCAGAATATATATATCGGCACCCGGCTTTCTAAACTATATACATTCTCCGACAAGTTTGTATTGAAAGATTCACTTAAACTGGAGAGCCCTCTTTCCGATATGATCTTTTATCCGGACAGCACGATGATGTTGTTCATGGGAATGATGGATCCGAACGATCTGTCGAAAGGTAAACTTGCTTCCCTGCACAATCAACAACGCCCTGTATTAGAAGGACTGCAACGACCGGTACATATTCAACAAACCGATCTGAACAATGACGGTTTAACAGACTATATCGTCTGCGGCTTTGGTAATTATACCGGGGCATTGCAGGCTTACGAGAACCTGGGCAACAACCGCTATAAAAAGCATACGCTTATACAAACTCCAGGCGCACGCAATACCGTGATCGAAGATATCGATCACAACGGCCTTCCCGACATTACTGTGTTGATGACGCAAGGCGATGAGCGCATCATCATGTTATTGAACCAGGGGGGTTTTGACTTTCGTGTGAATACGGTACTACGCTTTCCCCCGGTATATGGCAGCGCTTACTTTGAACTGGTTGACTTCAATGGGGATGGCAAAAAAGATATAGTATATATCAATGGCGATAATGCAGATTATTCCATTACGTTTAAACCTTATCATGGTATACGCATTTTTCAAAATGATGGCACCAATCACTTTGAAGAAACCTGGTTCTATCCATTATATGGTGCGTTTCAATCACGCACTGCCGACTATGATCAGGATGGCGACCTGGATATAGCTGCAATCTCGTTCTTCCCTGATTTTGTACAGCACCCGGAAAATGGTTTTATCTATTTAGAAAATACAGGTAAAGGATTTACTGCTTATACAACGCCCCTTGCAGGCTCCGGTAAATGGATCACGCTTGATGCTGCGGACATCGATCAGGATCATGATATAGATATACTCCTGGGTGCCCTCGACTTCGAATTTAAGGTGCCTCCGCCACTGTTAAAGCAATGGCACACTGACAGGACATCGGTACTTGTCTTGAAGAATACATTGCACGGGAAATAGCAGGTGTGCATCTATACTTCATCATTCGGTGTTCCTTGTTCAAAATTATTTCCCACAGAATTCACAGAATAACACAGATAAATGCATTTTGTTTCCCGCAGATCTCGCAGATTTTCGCAGATAAATGCAGGAGGCAAAAAAACTGAGAGAAGCGTAAAGCTTAATGCGGAAAGTAAAAAGCCAAACTTAGTGTGCATTTTAGTTCATCATTCGTTGATCGGTGTTCCTTGTTCGATATTCAAATTCAAATATATCCCACAGAGTACTTTCACCTTTCTGCTTTCAACTTTACGCTTACTGCTTTCCCATTAACTATTAACGGTTAACAAAAATAATTCACGGCAGCATTCTTGCTTTTTAATAACTAATAATTTAGTTTTATACCTAAATACATAGTCAATGAAAGATTTAAAAGAGCTGACCAAGGCCGAGGATCAGGTCATGCAAATTCTATGGAAACTCGAGAAAGCATTTGTAAAAGATATCGTAGAAGAAATGCCGAGTCCAAAGCCAGCGTATAATACGGTGTCAACCATTGTGCGCATACTGGAGACAAAAGGATTTGTCGATCATAAGGCATACGGTAAAACACATGAGTATTTCCCTACTATAACCAAAGAGAAGTATACCAAGTTCTATCTCAACAATCTTATCAAAGGCTATTTCAACGGGTCGTTTCAAAACCTGGTGTCGTTCTTTGCCAAAGAGAATAAGCTGGATGCCACCGACCTGGAGAAACTTCTGAACGAGATCAGGAAAGATCAGAAGTAGTATATATACCGGATAAAGGTAAACGTGTTGTTATACTATATTTTATCAACGAAGTATTTAAATGCAACAACCATGAATATATATCTGAATTACCTGCTGGAAGCCAACATCGCGTTAGCGTTCTTTCTGGCACTCTATAGTGTGTTGCTACGGAATGAAACCGACTTTCGATTGAAACGCGGATATTTACTGTTCGCTATAGTAGCCTCGGTAGTACTTCCGTTGTTTCATTTCCATACTACCGAACAGGTTATGCCATCGCTTGGCGATATTATGCCACCCAACTGGCTGCCGGAAGTTACTATTGTTGCCAACGGCACCACTACCGCTCCTGATACAACACCGGTATATGATGTGTGGTATTATCTAAATATAGTATATATAGCCGGTGTACTCCTGTTTCTGATAGTGTTTCTATGGCGGCTATCGCAATTGCTGATGATGGTATATAAAGCAACAGCTTATCAATATGAAAAATTCCTGATCATTGAATCGAACGAGAACCGCTCCGCCTTTTCATTCTTCCGGTTTATATTTATAGGGCAGGTCGATCAGCTTTCCGGCCACGAGAAACAGCAGATCATCGAGCACGAAAGTGTACATGCCCGCCAATTACATTCCATTGATATTTTACTGGTAAATCTCCTGAGTATATTCTTCTGGTTTAACCCCGTAGTTATACTCTATAAAAAGATATTCGTTCAGCTCCATGAGTTTGAAGCAGATGCGCGCGCTGTGGCAAACCAGGATGTGAATGAGTACTGCAGCCTGCTGGCGAAGGTTGCTTTACTGTCGGCCGACTTCAAACTCGCCAATCACTTTAGTAATTCTTTAACTGTAAAACGAATTGAAATGATGCGAACAATCAAATCGAAAATAAAAGGCTGGAAGATCGCGGCTATACTATGCGTGCTTCCGGCTGTGTTCTTCGTTGTGTCCTGCCAGGATCAGGTGATGAATGAAGCCCAGGATATAGCGTCCAATTCCACTATGGCACTTGATTATCCAAAAGAAGTGCAGACACGACTGGATGAATTGGCAAAAGCCAGTCCTGATAAAAAGTTTATCGTAATAGAGCCGGATGCTAACTCCGCTGATAAAGCTGAGGACCTGAAAAGAAAGACGGAAGGTCTTGATCCCTCCTATATTTCGTCTATGGATGTGATCAAGAACGTTGCCGATAAAGATGGCAATATACGTTCATTCATCATCATAGAGTATAACGAAGCTGCACACCTGGTTGCCCTGAAGACTACAAGAGACGGAGGTATATTTACCGTTGTTGAGGAATCTGCAACGTATAACGGTGGGTTTGATGCTATGGGAAGTTTTATAGCAGACAATCTGAAGTATCCGGAAGAGGCCCGTAAGAAAGGTCTGGAAGGAAAAGTATTTATACAATTTGTAGTGAACACCGATGGATCGTTAAGCGATTTCGTTGTGAAGAGAGGCGTTGATGCTTCGCTGGATGCCGCTGCTATAGATGTAGTAAAGGCTATGCCTAATTGGAATCCTGGCAAGCAGAGTGGTAATGCCGTACGTCAGCAATTTGTACTTCCCATTGTATTTAGCCTGGGCGATGGTAAAAACGATCAATCTTCACTGCAACCTGTAGCCGTAGAGAAAGAGTTTGCTATCGTTTCTTCCGTTACACAAAAACAGGGAACAAAGATTGTTGCCGGTATAGTAAAAGATAAAGAAGGGAAACCGCTGGCAGGTTCCAATATTCTTATTGTTGGCCAAACGAAAGGTACTACTACCGATGCCAATGGTAATTTTAGTATTGAAGTAGGTACAGGCAGCGGTTCGCTGGCCGTATCATATATAGGCTATAAATCAGAGACGATCGCTTTCTGAGATTACTCTATAAAAGATTAAAAGACTGGTTATTTCAGCCAGTCTTTTATTTCTGTATACGGTATCAGTACATCCGTTGGTCCTGCCGCATAGGGCGCCACTTCATAACTGTTATAATAGAATCGTATACCTTCCGAAGTAAATCCGTAGTTCTTGTTGAGTGCAAATTTATCGTCAGGGAAGTCAAAGAAGTTATTCTTGAATGAAGCGGTGTCTGCCAATTCTCTTTCTTTGCGGAATATTTGCTCACCGAGTTTTGTCAACTCCAATTGATACCCTGGCTTTAGAAAATCAGCAAGCGTTACGGTTTTACCAGTGCGTGGATTAAGGTTGATGAATGTTATCGCTGCGTTGGGATGGGCTCCACCGGAATAATCGTCACTGCTAACGGAGAGGCTAATGAGCGAATCGCCTGCTACATCTACATTTACATCTGAGGTATGATACCAGCCTCCCATACCGATCGCTTCCGAATCGGCACGAATAAAATTCTCATACTCTTCTATAAAGATCTTACCGGTTTGCTCCAGCGTTTGAATAACGCCTTCTGAAAATCCGGCCGATACAGCAGAGTCTATTTTGAAACGGATTACCAGTGATATAGCGGTATCAATGTGCATAAACTCCGGGTAGCGCACTTCAAACGAAGCGCATTGCAACGAATCTCCCTGGCAGTTGCTGGAGTATAGCGCAAAGTTTTTCGTGTGATACGTGATCGGTACAGGTTGCTCACGCTTCTCATCCTTCCTGTTACAGGCATATAAAAAAATCGTGGCCATGATGGCCACGAATACATATCGCTTCATATCGAATATATAGGGGTGTTAATTGGCTTTCTTGTCGAATATTTCAGCAAGTTTGTTTTCCAGTGCAGCACCGCGCAGGTTCTTGGCGATGATAACACCATTCGGGTCGAGTAACAACGAGAATGGTATACCGGTAATATTATAGGTCTTGGCAGCTTCAGATTGCCAGTACTTCAGATCAGACACGTGCGTCCAGGTAAGTCCGTCCTGGTGAATAGCATTGATCCAGTCCTGCTTCGAGCGATCCAGCGAAACACCAAACACGGTGAAACCTTTTGTTTTATACTTGTTATAAGCACGCACTACGTTGGGATTTTCCTGGCGGCAAGGACCACACCACTTCGCCCAGAAATCGAGCAGTACATATTTACCACGCACAGACGAGAGCTTCACTACATTGCCGGCAGTATCCGGCAAAGAAATTTCAGGAGCCGGCTGGCCAATAGCCAACACTTTCATGCGATCTACCTGGTCTATAAATTCTTTGGCCAGTGAATATCCTGACCACTC
>NZ_DATCSD010000286.1:0-7730 GCF_036568665.1 Ohtaekwangia sp.
GGTCTTGTCAGGACGTTCGTAATGCCAGTCGCAGATCATCACATCTTTAGGGATCATATCAATCGCGCGGTAAGTATTGTTATAGCTTGCTTCCCACATACCGAGTCCGGTAGTCTTGCCATCGATCAGGCGATCACCCCATATCCATAGTTCGCGATTCTGTTGTTTAAGGTGATCGCGAATGGTGCGCACTTCATTGGCAAACAACTCAGCTTTATCACGGCCGCTGCAGCGCGGACATTTATCATCACCGAGATAAAATACTTCATCCATACCGGCATGGAACGCATTTGTTTCGAAGGCATCGCAGATCTCATCTACCACGGAGAATACGATACCATGCACCTCCGGGTGCAGCGGGCAATAACTTTTGCAATACAAGCCATCATCATTCGGCCAGGTATATTTGGCTGGCATCTTTACGTGCGGAGTTTCATCAAACTGCGGATAGGCGCGCAACAGGTTGTGTGTAGTGCTGGCCCACGACTGGTGTCCTAATAGATTGACCTGTGGTATAAGACGTATGTTGTGTTCACGTGCAGCACCCACCAGTTTCTTAACATCTGCTTTTGATAGTGCAATGCTATCGCGAAGTTCGGGGTGATGTTCGTATTGGTAATTATAGTCTACACGAAGAATGAGCGTGTTGATCTGTCGCGTTGCCAGTTCTTCGTGAATGAACTTGACAAATGCATCGACACCCGCGGGGCGTGGTGCTGCTATACAGAAACCTCTGGTAGGAAACGCTGCTGAAGGTTTAACCTGGGCCTGTAGGCCAAGCGTTGTAACGACCAGAATAAGTGTAAAGATTGTTTTATAAAATACTTGCATGGGGTAAAGGTGTTTACAGCGAAGATAGAATGAATGTAGTAACCGATGAAGTATTTTTTGAAGACACATGGACACACACCAAAAAAAGATTGAAACACGCAGCATCACTTAACTGCACAGACATATATCCACCGGTTGTTCGAAGAAGTTGAGCGGCAGCCGATCTGGATTCACGGAGAATTATAGTATATTTCTTTTACTCTAACCATTCCCCTATGAGACGCCTCGCTCGCTGCATGGTTTTGTCTTGTGCGATCGCTTCGTTGTTGTATCATACAGCACAATCGCAGGAGCATGACATTCGCTTTCATCATATAACCGTTGATGATGGTTTGCCCAGCAACACCGTGAACGGAGTTATTCGCGACAGTCGCGGATTTATCTGGATCGCTTCGGAAAATGGTGTGATCCGTTATGATGGTTATGCCTTTGTAAACTTTCGTGTAAACGAACAAGACACCGCCAGCATCAGCAGCAACATTACCTATACCATTCTGGAAGATAGTGAAGCGCGCCTGTGGGTTGGCTCGGAAAAGGGGCTCGACCTGTTTAACCGAAATACCGATGCGTTCGATAAACACTTCTTCAACGGTATCCCTGTACGCGCATTGTTTGAAGACAGTCGCAAGCAGGTATGGATCGGCAGTGACCAGGGACTATATCGCTATGAACCACAAGGCGGAAACTTTATAAAGCCCTATAAGGAAATGTTTGATCCGAAGGAAGTGATCTATAATACCATTCCCTCCATTACTGAAGATCGCCAGGGAAATTTGTGGGTGGGCACTTCACACGGTGCCTATATATATGAAACTGCCAGACAGGCTTTCCGGCAATTTCTGCATAATGAAGCTATACCGGGTTCACTCAGTGAAAATAATGTGCGCAAGATTGTGGAAGATCACACCGGTCGCATGTGGATTGCCACGTATGGCGGTGGACTCAACCTATATTTACCCGAAACAGGCACTTTTAAAATTTACCGGCATGATGCCGCTGATAATAGAAGTATATCCGGTGACCTCATCCCTGCACTTTGGGTGAATGACGATGGAAAGCTGTGGATTGGAACCGATGGCCAGGGTATCGACATCATGGATCCTGAAACGCGCATATTTCATCATGTGGTTCACTCATCCTATAATTCCAAAAGTCTTAATAATAATGTGATCCGTTCCATCAGCAGCGATCATCGGGGAGGTGTGTGGATCGGAACGTATACCGGTGGTATAAATTTCTTCAACCAGAATGCAGAAGCCTTTTTTCATTTTAAAGTGCCTACCAGTAATGGCAACAGTTCTGTAACATCCTTCGCAGAAGAAGCCAATGGTAATTTATGGATTGGTACGGATGGTGGCGGGCTTTGCTACTTCAATCGTGTTACGGGACAGTTTCAGAATTATAGTCACGATGAGAAGAATGCGAATAGCCTGAGCGATAATCGTGTTATCTCTTTGCAACTTGATGAGCGAGGTAAATTATGGATTGGTACTTACCTTGGAGGATTGTGTATGTATAACCCTGCTACACGAAAGTTCAAGCGCTATACCGACCAGGATGGATCGGGGTTAAGTGATAATGTAATATGGTCGCTGCTGCTGGACGATCAGCAGACTATATGGGCCGGCACAAATAAAGGACTTAATCATTTCGATCCGCGCACCGGTAAATTTACCAGCTTCGATATAGCGAACTCTAATCTCAGCAACAACATGGTGCGTTGCTTGTACGAAGATGATCGCAGGCGCTTATGGATCGGTACACAGGAGGGACTAAATTTACTCGAAGCACCATATCGTCATTTTACCGTGATGAAGCGTGAACAACAAAAGGAAAATAGTCTGAGTAATCATTGGATACGCACGATACACCAGGATCATGCCGGACGTTTGTGGATCGGTACATTTGCCGGTGGACTCGATCTGTTTGATGAAGCTTCCGGAAGATTCATAGCCTTCAGCGAATCGGATGGATTACCCGATAACATTATCTCCGGTATCATTGGCGATGATCATGATAATGTATGGATCAGCACCGGCAGAGGACTTGCACACCTAGATATGCAAACCCGTACATTTCGCATCTATAACGAGAGTGACGGTTTGCAGAATTACCAGTTCAACATCAACGCATGTTTTAAAACGCAGCGTGGTGAATTTCTCTTCGGTGGCACCAATGGATTTACCTTGTTTGTTCCGGATGTGATCAAAGGTGTAACCAGTAATCCATATCCACCGCCTGTAGCACTTACGTCATTTAAAGTTTTTAACAAGGACGTACAGCCTTGCCAGGACAATTCGCCTCTCACAGCACCGATCCATGAAACAAAAGCGATCACGTTGTCTTATGATCAATCGGTATTGACATTCGAGTTTGCTGCGTTGAATTTTATACAGCCGGAGAAAAATCAATATGCCTATAAACTTTCCGGTTTTGAAAAGAACTGGAACATGGTGGGCGATAAACGTTCTGCAACCTATACCAACCTTGAACCCGGTGAGTATATATTTCAGGTGAAAGCTTCCAACAACGATGGTGTGTGGAATGAATCAGGTACATCGCTCATCATTACCATCACACCACCTTTTTGGGGAACATGGTGGTTCCGGATATTGCTGGCATTGCTGGCAGTTGCAACGGTATGGCTGATCGTAAACATTGTGCGCGAACGTATACGCGAAAAGATCCGCATCAATAAACTTATCTCCGAGCTGGAGTTGAAGGCACTGATTGCACAGATGAATCCGCATTTCATTTTCAATTGTCTCACCTCTATACAGGAACTGATAGCAGTACACAAGCAAGATGAAGCGATGCACTACCTGCATCAATTCTCGCGATTGCTGCGCACGGTATTGAAAAGCTCGGAAAAGAATTTTATACCCTTAGAGGAAGAACTCACTTTGCTGGAACTATATCTCGAACTGGAATCGATGCGGTTTGATAAACAATTCCATTATACCATAACTGTCGATGAAGCTATTGATCCGGAAGAAGTATTGATCCCATCATTTTTACTTCAGCCTTTTGTAGAGAATGCGTTGTGGCACGGACTGATGCACAAAAAAGGTGAGCGTAACCTTCGTGTAACTTTCACACTTCATTCGCACGATGTAATGGAGTGCCGCATACAGGATAATGGTATAGGGCGCGCAGAAGCAGCGGTTATACGCAAGCGCAGTTTGAAGACCTATAAATCGATGGGTATAAAAATCATTCGCGATCGAATTTCCCTTATGAAAAAGCAGAATGATTGGTTTGGCTTGCAGATCATAGACGATAAAGATGAAGCAGGCAATGCAAGAGGCACGACCGTGTTGGTAAATATACCACTCGGTAATTCGTTGATGTTGCACCATACAAAAGTTGCGGAGAACGAACCACTCTCCGTTAGTCGTTGATAGAAGTGGATGAAGTAAGCGTATATAGCAGCGATGTAGCAACTCACAGGTAGCGAAAGGCGGTTGAACGGAAAATCTGTATTTCGTTTGCTGATGCTATACTATATCTGGATGCTTTATGATATATTCACTCAAGGCTTGTTACTAAATATACCTTATTTTTCAGGTATAGGAACGAGCCCCGTACACTGCCTTAGCAAACCTCTCGGCTGACAGTGCGCACACAGTTAAATGCTAATCCATCAATAGTTTTTAACATGATAAAAGCGCTGATCATCGATGATGAAAGCAAAGCTACGAACCTGCTGAAGGTAACTATGGAGCGAAACTTCCCGGGACAATTCATGCTGGAAACAGCACTGGGCAGTGAAGAAGGTTTAGCCAAGCTCAACGATTTTAAACCCGACCTGTTATTCCTCGACATCGAGATGCCGGTGATGAGTGGCTTTGATTTACTCGCAGCTTCTCCTGAAGTGAACTGCAATGTTATCTTTACCACGGCCTATAATCATTACGCCATTCGTGCCATTCGCTATAATGCATTGGATTATTTGTTGAAGCCCATTAATCCCACGGAACTGAAAGATGCGATTGATCGCTTTCAGCATCAGCAGAACAGGCGAGAGGTATATGGAAAGCAACTCGCTAACTTTTTCTCCAATAAAGAAAAGAACCTCGCGATCACTACGTATGAAGGAGTAATCTTTCTTGAAGTGGACAAAATCATTCGCTGCGAAGCAGATCTCAATTATACCCGTTTTATACTCGCAGAAAATAAAACCTTCCTCTCATCCAAAACACTCAAGGAATACGATGACCTCCTCTGTATACACGATAACTTTCTCCGCGTACATCGTTCACACCTGGTAAATCTCGACTATGTTCTCAAATTCAAAAAAGAAGGAACACTTGTATTAAAAGACAACTCTACCGTTCCTATATCCCGCAGAAGAAAAGAAGAAGTTGCAGAAAGATTGTCTGTCAGCAGGAGTTAGCTGAGGGTTATGAGCTGCGAGCTTCGAGTATTGTTTATCGAACAACGAGAATGCACATTCTATTCCCACCCACGTCTGGCAGCTCGTAACTAGCAGCTCATAGCTTTTTTGAATATCGAACAAAGAACATCGATCAACGATGTCGAAGCAAAATGCACACTCTATCCCCACCCACACACATCTGGCAGCTCGTAGCTAGCAACTCACAGCTTTTTTTACACAGCCATTCAATAATTCCCTGCGGCCACTCAATAACTGTTTTTTCTTCCTTTTAATTGAATCACAACCTTTATCATACCAAGTATAGCACGAGTGTGTCTTGTGCGTTGCTTGTATTAAACCCAAACAAAAATTTCACTATGATCAAGGTTCTACTACAATCATCCGTCAGGTACAGTATACGGTATATCCTCGCAGGTATACTGCTGTTACTGCTGGCCTGTATGACACCTGTTGTTGCGCAGGTAAACACAGGAGGAAGCGCCACTACGGCTAATCACCAGAAGCAGATCGTTGGGTACATTACCAACTGGGATGCCTGGAAGAGTACAGCACAAGGTGTTCCGAGTGCCGGTGCCTATACGCACCTCAACATCGACTATGGTAAATATACTATCCTCAACTATTCCTTCTTTGGTGTAGCGAAAGATGGTTCACTACATAGCGGTGATTTCAGAAATAAACTCATCTATCAGCCAGGCCAGGTGCAGGAGCCTGCACCATTGTTACACGGTGGTGTATACGATAGCTGGGATATGCACCTGATCTTCGGAGAGCTGGAGTATAAATATGATTTCACTGATCCGCGTGTGCAGGCAGCAGGCTTCGTAGCCGATGGTGCCGGCTGGAAGAATACGATCAACGGATTAACAGGGCCGATGCCTGTGCCGCTAAAGAAAGAAGGCGGAGCAAAAGGGTTGATCGATATGGCGCATCAATACAATGTAAAAGTAGTGGCATCTATAGGAGGCTGGAGTATGTGCAAGCATTTTCCGGAGATGGCGGCTGATCCTGTCAAGCGTGCAAAATTTATCGCTGATTGTCAGCGTCTCATTGTACTGGGCTTTGATGGTATAGATCTCGACTGGGAATATCCGGGTCCGTATGCCGGTATGAACTTTACCGGTAGCCAGGCGGACTTCGCGAATTTCACAACGGTTATACAACAGATACGCAATGCTATAGGAGCGAATAAACTTATTACGGCTGCATTCACAGCATCACCTTCCAAGCTGCAAGGATTTCAGTGGGCTACACTGAGTAGTCTGATGAATTACTTCAACATGATGACCTACGACTTCAATGGCGGATGGTCTGGTATAGCAGGACATAACAGTCCGCTATATGATTACCCCGGTGCAGAGCAAACTAATTTCAGTTGGGATGCCTGCTATAATGCGTTGGTAAGTTTAGGTGTACCGAAGAGCAAGATCAATATGGGCGCACCTTTTTATGGAAGAGGTGTAATCACCAACGGTACGGCTGCACTCAATGCACCAACACAAAAGACAGCGCGCACGGTTGATCCCGATGGACCAATCAGCACGGCAGCAGACTATACCAACTGGTCGGCACATGATGGAACACCGTACTATGAATTTATCCGGCAGAACAAAGCAGGCTGGACAGAGCATTGGGATGACAATGCAAAAGTGCCATACCTCACTAAAAATAATTACTTCCTCAGTTATGACAACGAGCAGAGTATAGGATTGAAAGCACAATATATAGTGGATAAAGGTCTTGCCGGTGCTATTGTGTGGACGGTATATGAAGACCTGGAGATCAGTGGTACATCTACAGACTTTGGTCCAAAATTAAAACGCTTCTCCAGTGTGAAATCTCCTTTGGTCAATAAGCTCAATGAAGTATTTGCCCAGGGAAGTATAGGCTTGCCCACGGTAAGTATAACAGCACCTTCCAATGGCACAACCGTAGCCGTAAATGCATCGGTAGTGGTAAATGCTACAGCAACAGATTCCAACGGCAGCATTACGAAAGTTGAATTTTACCTGGATGGAACGAAAGTTGGCGAAGATACATCTTCGCCCTATAGCTATACCGTTGCTTCTGTTGCCGCAGGTAATCATACTATACAAGCCAAAGCAACTGATAATGCCGGTAACACAGCAACAGCCTCTGTCAGTATATCTGCCAGTAATAATGCATCGCCTGTAGTTTCGATAACATCACCTGCCAATGGTGCATCGTTTACAGCAGGCTCTTCTATTACAATAGCAGCGAATGCTACCGATAGGGATGGCACAATTTCCAAAGTTGAATTTTACCAGGGAACAACGAAGCTGGGAGAAGATGCGTCATCGCCCTATAGCTATGCCTGGACCAACGCTGCAGCAGGCTCCTATAGCTTGACAGCGAAAGCTACCGACAACAGCGGAGCAACCACTACATCAACCGCGATCAGTATATCTGTAACCGGCAGCAGTTGTACTGCTCCTGCATGGGATGCTGCTACAGCTTACAACGGTGGGGCTGAAGTTTC
>NZ_DATCSD010000287.1:0-2650 GCF_036568665.1 Ohtaekwangia sp.
GGGTGGTGTAGAGAGTATGACGCGCGCTCCGTTTGTAATGGCCAAAGCAGAAGAACCTTTCGGTCGCAAGCAGGAGTTGATTGATACAACATTGGGATGGAGGTTTATAAACTCCAGGCTTTCCAAGCTATACTATCCATACTCCATGGGCGAAACAGCAGAGAATGTAGCAAACAAATGGAAAGTAAGTCGCGAAGAGCAGGATGCTTTTGCATTACAATCGCAGAAGCGATACCAGGCTGCTTACGAAGCGGGAAAATTTAAAGACGAAATTGTACCAGTGCCTGTGGCTAAACCCCGCGATGAATTTTTTCTCTTTGAGAAAGATGAACATCCGCGCATTACTTCACTCGAGAAACTGGCAGTACTCAAACCTGCTTTCCAGGAGAACGGATCAGTAACTGCCGGTAATTCTTCCGGTATAAATGATGGTGCTGCTGCATGCCTGTTAGCTTCTGAAGATGCAGTAAAGAAATTTAATCTCACCCCGGTTGCCAGAGTTGTATCAACAGCGATAGCCGGGGTTGATCCTGCCTACATGGGCATTGGTCCTGTGCCTGCTACACAAAAAGCATTGCAACGTGCCAAGCTAAAAATTACCGATATAGGGCTCACGGAACTCAACGAAGCTTTTGCTTCTCAATCTATAGCCTGCATGCGCGATCTCAACCTTGATCCTGAAACCGTCAACGTCAACGGTGGGGCTATAGCAATTGGCCACCCGCTCGGCTGCAGTGGTGTTCGCATCAGCGCAACTCTTCTTAATGAAATGAAGAAACGCAACGTGCGCTATGGACTAGCTACGATGTGTATTGGTGTAGGGCAGGGGGCAGCGGTGATATTTGAGAAAGTTTAAGAAGTAAGAAGTAATTTTTTCAACCATTTATTTAATTACCGTTATGAGTACATCAAAGAGTTTTCAGGATCTTATTGTTTGGCAACGAGCACACCAATTTGTTTTGTCAGTCTATAAATATACCAGTGTTTTTCCGAAGGAAGAGCGTTATTTTCTTACTTCACAATTTAGGAGAGCGGCAACGTCTATTGCAGCTAATATTGCCGAAGGTTTTGCGAAAAGAACTAAACCTGATAAAATAAGAATATTGAATATCGCCCAAGGTTCTCTTGAGGAGTGCCGCTACTACATTTTACTTTCAATTGATTTAGATTATGGTGCAGACAAAAATATGGAGAAACTATCCGAAGAAGTAAGTAAACTTCTAAACGCCTATTTAAAAGCAATCGAATCATCTAAATAGTAGTAGTATTTAAATTTTACACCTTGCATTATTCTTACTTCTTACTTCTGGCTTCTTACTTCTAAAATTAAATGCGTTTTTTCTTCGAGATCTCCTATAACGGTAAAAACTATAGCGGCTGGCAGAGTCAGAATAATGCTATGGGGGTGCAGGCTGTGGTGGAGGATGCACTTTCAAAATTATTGAGGCAGGAGATTGCTATAGTTGGGAGTGGTCGTACCGATACAGGTGTACATTGCGTGCAACAGTTTTTTCATGCTGATATTGAAAAAGAATTTGATCAGCAGAAACTCATGTTGAAGCTAAATTCTTTTTTGCCGAAAGATATTTCTATACCATCTATTCAACGTGTAAAAGATGAGGCTCATGCGCGATACGATGCAACAGAACGAAGCTATATATACCGTATTACCACGCAAAAAGATCCCTTCCTCGAGGGACTGGCATTACATTACTTTCGTGAACTGGACATAACGCTGATGAACAAGGCTGCCGGTTTGATGATTGGTACACATGATTTTGAAAGTTTGAGCAAAGTAAAAACCGATGTAAATAATTTTCGGTGTGATATAAAGAAGGCTGAGTGGAAAGAACATGGTGCCATGCTGGAGTTTACTATAACAGCAAATCGTTTTTTGCGCGGCATGGTGCGGGCAACCGTGGGCACGCTATTAGATGTTGGCATAGGTAAAACCTCAGTGAAGGATTTTCAGGATATACTTCATAGTCGTGATCGAAGAAAGGCCGGAGCCAACGTGCCACCCTATGGACTATATCTTGTAAAAGTGAAGTATCCTTCGAATATATTTCTGAAGTAAATACAATTTCTTTGTGCAACTTTGCGTGCATTTACTTAGTGGGCCTTTGCGCCATGGATTTAAAAAAATAATTGCTAATGAAGATACGCGTAGGAATGGGCTTCGATGTGCACGAGCTGGAAGAAGGCAGAGACTTCTGGTTAGGTGGTATAAAATTACCGGCAACCAAAGGAGCTGTAGGACACTCGGATGCTGATGTGTTGATCCATGCTATATGCGATGCGCTGTTAGGTGCTGCCAACCTGCGTGATATAGGTTTTCACTTTGCTAATACCGACAATCGTTGGAAGGGCATGGACAGTAAATTCTTTCTGAAAGAAGTAACACACATGTTACATGAGAGAGGCTGGAAGGTTGGCAATGTAGATTGCACCGTTTGTCTGGAGCGCCCGAAAGTAAATCCGCATATAGATGCCATGAAAAAAGTGCTTGCTCCGTTGATGAACATCTCCGAAGAAGATGTATCCATCAAAGCAACCACCAACGAAAAACTCGGCTACGTAGGTCGCGAAGAAGGAGTGAATGCCTCGGCAGTTGCGTTGATTATGAAGGATTAGTTCTTTGTTATACTTA
>NZ_DATCSD010000288.1:0-3662 GCF_036568665.1 Ohtaekwangia sp.
ATAGGTATACGACTTGAAGATCATCGGGTATACAAACGAGAAGCCTCCATTTATATAGATGGCGTCCATGCTATTTCTGTTAAAGGTCCGGTAGTTGGCAATGGGCTGTGTTACATTCACCGTATCGTATGTACCACCTGAGAAGTATTGATCAGAGTTTTTATAGAAGAAGTCAAGACCTGCCACGAGGCGATTCTTCATATTACCTACAGAGAACTCTCCGATGAAATTCTGCTGCGCTTCAAACACATTGTCTTTGCTGTTATCGGTAAACTGATCGTTACGCGATATGTAGTCAGCACCTATATCATTGGGATTTCCAGTAACCGATGCATTCGACAGCAGATAGAAATAAGGAGAAGGACCATCCGAGTAACTGCTGGTTACTGTAAGGTTGGTTTGTGAACGCCATGTATCCGATAATTTATAGTCCATCTGGCCAAAGAAGTTCACGTTACGCGAAGTCTGGTATAGATCTTCATTGGCATACGAACGCTTATAGTCAACCTTCAGTTGGTCTGCGCGATCAACACCCATCGAAGCTATAGTTTGTCCCCACGGGAAGAAGTATACCGATAAGCCTGTATTCTGACCCGTAAAAAATTCTGCATCGAAGTTGAACGACAATCGATCATCTACTTTATAAGATAAGCTTGGCGCAAATGCAAAGCTCTTGCTAAATCCGTTGTCCTGAAAACTCCCTTCGTAGTTATACGCTGTATTCAGGCGGAAGAGAACTTTGTTATCTGCATCCAACGGTGTGTTGAAATCTGCACTTACGCGGTTGAATCCAAAGCTACCGGTAGCATAGGTAACTTCACCACCTTTGCCGGCATAAGGCTTCTTCGTTACACGATTGATCAACCCTCCGTAAGATGTTAATGCATTACCAAACAATGTAGCAGAAGGACCTTTGATCACTTCGATTCTTTCGAGGTTAACGGCATCAATTTTACTGGATACATTTCCCGCTATACCATTTCTCAACTGACTTTGTACAATAAAGCCGCGCATGTTGTAGTAGCTTCCGCCATCACCGCTTCTGCCGGTTGCATCCCACATCTTTAATAATCCGGGAGCATTCTTCACAGCATCATCTACAGAGAAAGCCATCTGATCAGCCAACAGTTCTTTAGTAATCGTAGTATATACTTGTGGGTTCTCCAGATTCTTTAACGGCATTTTAGAAACATAGCCGCTTTCCATGCGTGAGAATTTATTAACACGTTCGCCCCGTACTTCAATCTCCTGAAGCTGTGCCGATGTTTCATTCAAAGAGAAATTGATGGCGGCAGTTTGACCGGCTATAACTTCAACAGTTTGCTCTACTGGATCGAAGCCAACGAAGGTAGCCACCAAAGTATAGGTGCCCGGTGTTACGCGCTTTATATCAAACTTACCCGTAGCATCGGTGTTGCCTGCTTTACCGGTTCCTTTAATTACCACGTTTACAAATTCGGCAGGCTTGTTATCGGCAGTAGTAATTGTACCGCTGATCGATCCGAATTGTTGAGCTTGTTGCGCCCATACAGAAGTGCCAGCCAGGATCATGATTAATAATCCTTTTAAAAAGTAATGAAGGTTCATTTCGACTATATATTTAGAATCATTATAAATGAGCTCAAAAGTAAATCCGATCCTATTCCGGCCGCAATCGCTGCGACCAGTGAATTAACCTACCCTATACAGGGTATGTACATGCTACCTGCCTAGGTTAGTTATAGATTGAAATGATCTGAGTGGCTTCTTTATCGAGGCAGGAATAAGAAAGGATGTAATGATTAACTGACATGACTATATATATAAGTCGCCAGTTTGCTGCGTGGGCGTGTACCCTAAGAGTTGTTTTTCTGGCAGTTCACCAGTCGCCTTGCCTCCAGCACGATCTGCACCGCGGCATACAGGTCTGCCAGCTCTTCCATCTCTTCATCATTAAAAACAATGAACAGGTTGCTGTGCGGACTTGAAAAGATCCGGCATCGACCGTGAGGCAAGGGTTGATAGTTATCGAGCGACTGCCGGTTGGAGAGCACCCACTCAAAGAATCTCACGAGCGATTCTTCATCAAATACAAGCAGTACATTTTTATACGCCAGGTTAAACTCGTGGCAACACAGGCAACGACTTACATAACCATTCAATGATTCGGCAATTATCTCAAGATTTGATCGTTGGTGCATGTTGATGTATATATAGGTGAGAAAAAATTATGAAACGATAGCAGCTAACCGGAGCCGGTATATATAGCCGGCTCCGTATTAAACTCAAATCGTTAAGAAGCTTTCTGCACAAGCTCGTATTTAACTACTGGCTTGCCGCGTGTACCACCATCGTTTGGATGGAAGCTTACAAACTTCAGCTTGTATATATTTCCGGCTCCGTCTTTCACCAGGTAAAAACGATCGGTCTTTACTCCGGCAGAAGCTGCAGGAGATGTTACGCGCCAGTTAGAACCAATCACATCGATGTTGCTGGCAAACGCAATTCCCGTCAGGTTGGAAGAAGTGAAGGTATCGTAGGTAACAGATTCTGTGTTCAAAATCTGCGCGGCTGTTACGCCACCTTTTGCGTTGATATATACCAGATCAGAGAACGCATACGGAATCATGGTGCCTCCATTATCAGTCTCATATACGGCATACGTCCACTCGATATCCCACTGATCTTTTTCAGGCGCTACAGAAACGGCTCCGTTATCAAACGATATATACTTGAAAGTATAGTTACTGTCTTTCGTAACATCGATGCTCTTATAGGTAGTTTCGTTGATGCGTGCATATTGCAACGTATAGCCATCGCTTTTGCGAAGTATACGTACTTTATACCACGGACGTGCCGCTATACTGCCCCCCGTGCCGCGGTTGATGATATATACTTTATTGTCAGCATCGGTTGCTGATACCGATGCTATAACGGTCTGGCTCAGATCTCCCAATACATTATCTACCAACGCGAACGATGCTGCATCAAAACCGAGCGACCAGTTAGAAGCTGGTGTACTATCAGAAGCTACAACAGTTGTCAGATCGTTTTTGTCAATGACACGAGCGGTAGCAGTCGTAGTGTTGTTGAGAATAACACGGAAGTCATCGCCCATATAGAATCCAAGATCCCAGCTGCTGCGTGCTACCGGAGTTTGCTGGTTGTTGCTGAAATCAACAAACACCGAGTTACCGGCACTTGATCCCGCTTCTGATCCGATCAATCCATTCAGCGTAAGCTCCGAACCTTCTGATACGATGGATGAGAATGAAAGCGTTACTTCTGCTGTCGTGCCGATCAGCAGCGGCTCCCCTACACTACTGATCTTGAAAGTTACTTTCTCATCACCGGTAAGGAATACTCCTTCTGATCTTACTACTTTAAAGGAAGCCGTGTTGCCAGCAGCCGGTATAGTAATGGTAAGGATGTTACCGGAAGCTGCAGGGTCTGTTGTAAAGTCCGTGCCATACGTTACACCGGTTGCTGTAAGATCAATGGTAACTGTAGTAGCCGCATCTACTGCGCGTGTTAATGTTACCGCTATCGTTGCTTCGTCTGCATCATCTTCCAGACCAACAGCCGATGCTGTGAAGGTAGCCAGGTTATCGGGTAGTGGCGGATCATCATCGCTGCAGGCGTTGATCAGCAACGTCATGAAAAGAGAAAGTGTTAATGCCGCG
>NZ_DATCSD010000289.1:0-7189 GCF_036568665.1 Ohtaekwangia sp.
CGGTGCATTTCTAGACCTTCTACTTCCTTTCTATTAGATGGCTTAGAATAAATTTAGTATAATTTGACGGATTCGAAAGGAACTCCATAAGTCTCTACTTCTAATAATTTTTCTGATGCATCTTCATAAAAATCCAGCAAAATTTTTGCATTTAGAGTTTCACAAAGAAGACTTATTATTCCCGCATGCTCATCATTAAATTGGAAGTCTGTATTGAAGTACTCCAGGCTTTCCAAGTAAGCTGCCCCACAATATTTTGAATACGTAATCACTAAATAAAAACCACCGTCATAAAAACGATTTATCTCAGAGAAAATATTCTTTAACTTATCTTTATCATCAAAATGAAAACGTGTCTTTCCAACAGGAACGGCTGCCACATTTCTTTTTGTCTCTTCTATTTTGATAAAAGTATCTTCAAGACTGATCAAATCTTCTTTTGAAATTGGCTTTTTGACAAGTGAACTTATCTCATTTAAATATTCATTAATAAGTTGCTTGCCTTTCGTTTTGTTTATCAAAATATCCTTCCGTGATAACATGCTGCATAGTTTTAGGACTTATTCTTTGAAGACTCTTGCGAGAAATAGGACCACGCTGGGTAGAATTAAGATAAAAAACTTTTATACTCTACATCGGCAAAATCAGAATTGGATTCGGTAAAAAAATCAACTAGAAAGTGACATGATAAATCCTCTGGGACTATGGATATAACTTCACCTAATATGTCCTTAAATTTCAGAAAGCTCTGAACAAAATGTTCAGTACGTACATTAACGGCACCACAATACTTTGTATTTTCAGAAAAAAGAATCAGATGTTCTGTAGAAAGCTTCTCGTTAAACATTTGTAAAAGTTTTCCCATTTCAATGAGATCATTTAAATTAATAGTTTCCCGTATAGACATTTTAACATCATTTAATTTATCAACGATTTTGCTGTTAATAAACTGAGTATCTTCCAATGAGAGCAGACTAAATGAATCTTCTTCTTCTCCAAGAATCGATCTGTAATTCTGCAAGTATTTATTCAAGATAAGTTTTTGTCTATTCTGTATCATCTTATACCTCCGTAATTCAATTTTAGTAATCGACTTTTGACTTGTCGCTTGTCAATTTAGGCCTGTCGTAATTGTTTTTAAGAACCTCTCCTGTGTTGGGATGGGTTTTAACCGTGCCTGCCTCCCAATGCGGTTGTCCTTCGTGGCTACTGTCCATGGTTTGTTGTTGAACGGATTTGGTTTCGGTAGTGCTACCACCTTCCGTTGTTGTATTTTTCTTAGCAGTCTCGTAAGAATATTCTCTTCCCGACTTATTTTTTGATTGAGACTTAGGTTGCTGACTTGTTGGTATTTTTTGCTGTCTCATAGCCTCTCTTCTGGCGGCATTAGATGTTTCAAGCTTTTTAACAACTTTAACTGCTGTTGCCGTAGCCGCCCTTGTAGTTTGCTGAACAACCTTTTGAGCTGTAGTCTTAACCACTTGTTGTGCCCCAGCTTTAGCCCCTATCGTTACTGCTGACTTTGCAAAGGCAGATGCACCAGAACTAACAGCACCAGCAACAGCCGAGAGTGCAATGGAACCACCATCAACATCTGTAGCTTGTATTTATCCCCAATCGTTCCAGATAAGGTCAACGGAATCTCGCCAAATTCCCTTATCAATTTGCAAAAAAAGAGCAGGCTCAAGAGTCTTATCAATGCCAATTAAGATCGCTAATGGTAATGCACGCATATCTTCTTTCTGTACTTCTGGGCCCGCTCCACAAAATATCTCCCATTCATCTACCTCCCATCTCATTACTTCCGTGGCCTTCTCACCAAAAAGTACTTTCAGATTGGTTACTGCCGTAGAGTTTCGAGGAACGGGATAATCCCATTCCTTGACTAACCAACACCAGACTGGTTGCAAATCAACTTCAAATTTTCTAGACATATCCGGGGTATCAAGAGTGAAGTGATCTTTGTCCGGTAAAATTTGTAAAATCTGAATGTCATCCCGGTTATAATAGTCAAATACACCAAGGGCAAGCAGTTCACTCCAGGATTTATCTGCCACTGTAAGTGAAAAATATCCTAGAGAATTTACAGTTAATAACAAGGTTTTCCAATCAACACCTTTTTGAAGTTCTCTGACATGTTGATCAATAATGCGGCTTATGTCGTCCTTAGAATAATATTCTCCCCCTGCAAATATGAGTTCAAAGCCCAATATTTCGGTACATCCAATTGTATAGGCAAATCTTGGCAATTCCTTGCTGGTAACCAAAGTTACGTGATATCCATTCTTCAGAATATTTGCTTTAATTCTCCTTAATAAGTCTTCTCTTTCACTCATAATTACGGTTGTCGGGGTCTAATTATATATACTGTTAATTACTTCTATTAGTATTAGTATTAGTATTGTTATTGCCACTGTTGTTATTACTACTGCTATTGTTATTATTCTTGTTACTATTGCTATTGTTATTACTCTTGTTACTATTGCTATTGTTGTTACTACTGTTACTATTGTCCTTCTTCTTATTTCCATGAACATGATTATGACAATCCTTGCAGAGATTTACAAGTGTTTCTTTAGAAGTACGTTCTCCATCTGCATGTCTACCCGGTGTATGATGCGCTTCAACTTCATCTACCGTTACCGGTTTATCACATCCTTCGCATACATTCCCCCGTTCATCCAGCATTTCTTGCTTTTCATTTTTAGTTGCACTTCTCTTAGGATCTCTTTGTGCTGGGGGAGTAGTACCTTTTCCTTTTCCAGGAACAGGAAGCGTTTTACCATTTGGCATTGTTACAGTCTGTGGGTTTACAGCCGTTGTTGTATTTGCTGAGTTAACCTTCTCCATGACCATATTAACTCCAGCCTGTACCATTTTGGCTGCCGCATACACCATACCCGCTGTAACAACTGCCTCCGCTGCTACTATTATAATGGGAATCACAATCACAAAGTCGCCTTCCGGATCATTATAACGTATCGGGTTATTCAACGCAAAATTATACGGTGTCCAATTTGACAAGTCCTCATGATCTGCAAGTGGATCGACTTGCCACCATCTTTCCAAGGTTTGATCATACGTACGGTAAAAGGTTTCATAGACATTTAAAGCAAGGTCTGTCTGTAACTCAGATCCTGCGTTATAGAGACGCATATTTAGTATGCTATTTTCTCTTGAGAAGGTATTAAACCGTTCCCCAAATGGATAGTAATCCTGAATTGCAATAACTGGAGATTTCGTATGCTCTACCTTGAAGTCATCAAAATATACCTCAATGGGACTTCCGCCTAAAGCCGCATTGTCGTTGCTCAGGTAAATATACACATAACCAGCTTCTTTTATCGTGAGCTGCTTCGAGAGTTTTTCATGAGGTACATCGGTGCCACTCTCTTTCGCAGCCTCCGTCACCCTCACAAAACCACCATCCAGTACGTTGTAATTTCTGTCGAAGATCAGGTAATTCAAATATGCTTTCGGTGCTGTGCCGGTTTCACTGCCTTTGTTAAGGATGCTGGCAAATGGATCAACCGTACTTCCGGTGCTTCCCACGGTTCCACCATCTACATACGTGCCTGCAGCAGCTGTTCCGTTGGCAATGGAAGTGATCAGGTTATTTACTGCGGTTGTCCAGTTAGTTTGGTTGGTATCGAGATATTTGGCATATACTTCCGCGTTGATCACATCGCCTGGCATTACGCTTAGCGATTTAGCCAAACCCGTGCGTTCGTTGGCTGTACCGTTCAGGCGTGTGGAGTAGTTTGTACTACCTTGTCTGGTATGGTCAAATAGTCGGAAGTTGATCTTTACTGCTTCGTTATAGTATAAGAACTTGCCTTGTTCAGCGCTTGCATTGGCTGTCTCCAGGGTTGCTGTAGCGCTCTCGGTTTCATTTTTGGAAGTAAACGTAACACGCACATTGCCCAGGTGGTCTTTCAGATGATATTGATATTCGGGAGCAGTGCCGGTCATTACAATGCGGCCTTCTTCGTGGTGGATGAACTTGAGTGTGTCATTTTCATAGAAGTATTCGCCTGCATAATCAGTCTGCTTGGTAAGAGCATTGGCGCTGGTGTATACTTGCTGGGCCAGTTTTCTGCCGGAAGCATCGTAGATATACTTGATATACTCACCACTCCCTTTCGTTACCAGTACCGGCAGATTGAGGTGGTTGTAGGTTATGGCGGCTATATCTTTGTTCTTATCAACGTTCATGCTGCCGTTGTTGTCGTAGAGGTAATCATCATTTACCAGGTTGCCATCGATAAAGCCTTGTGCTATATCGCCCGCATCGCTTACGCTGAGTAGTTTATTACTCCGTGCCTGATCGGTGCCGTAGTAATAGGTAAGTTTATCCAGGGTGGCACCATTCTTTCCTTTGCGGGTAAGATGTTGCAGGTTACCATTCTGGTCGTAGTCATAACCTGTCTCGCTATAGGCATCTGTGCTAACCGTATTGTTGCTGGCATCTTTGTATTGTGGTTGTGCCCAGCTTGCTGATTGCTTCTGGCGGAAATTTGCACCGGTAATCCGGTTCATTGGATCATAAGTATATTGATACGCATTCTCCTTTACATCGCTAAAGCCCTGGTTGTTGCTATACCGGATGGCGGATATATTTCCATTGAACTGCGGTGTGTTATTCAATGTAGCTACGGCATCATTGTAGGAGAGGTTCATACCGAAGTGATCGCGTGGATCGTTGGTTTGATCCGGCGTAAGATCGGAGTTGTTGATCCGTGTGAGCCAACCGCGGATGTTATAGCGCGTGTCCACATGCTGCTTGAAGTTTGCGCCCTGATCTTCGGAGTGAAGCTTCTTGGTGATCAACTGTCCAAGCTCGTTATACTCATTCTTTGCCAGCAATACATTGGTACCGCCATTTACCTGGTGCCAGGTTTTAAGCAAGCGGCCGGCATGGTCGTATTCAAAGGTTCTGGTTATGCTGGTGTTGCGCGCTGCAAAAGAAGCCCGCACATCAGCCAGTGTAGCGCCGGATGAATACAACGATGCGTCTACGCGCAAGTCCGTAGTAGAAGCAACAGCAGATGTTGCTATAAGCTTTCCATTCTGTCGGTACGTTACCGTAGTGCCTTTGCGCTCTACCCGAATCACATCGCCTGTATTGAGTCCTGTGCCGTTATAACGTTTTACACCGCTTTCATAAGTCTGCAGGCTAAAACTGGAATTCACCATATATAGTGCATAATTTATACTGGTGAAACCGCCATCCGGATCGGACGAAGCTAAACCAACCATACGGTTTTTGGTCAGCTCGGTTGCCGTAACTTCCAGCCATCCATCCTGCCCGGCAGGCAATACCTGTACCGATGATGCACCTGCGTTCCAGCCATCGGCACTGCCGCCAGCTTTTGCCAAAGCGTTATTGAGTTTATTAACCACCGCAGGGCTGATCACATTCGTCCACTGGATACCATACTCGGTGCGTGTACTCTTTGATTTGAGAACTTTTCCTGTAAAGTCATATACATTGGTAGTTCTGTCCAGGTCGCCATGCATGTCGTTGGCAACGCTCTGCACTACCCGGTATTTATCATCGTAATAATTGGCTGTAATGATATAGTTTCCTGCGCCAAGCACTTTGCTCTTTGCGCCGGTAACCAGACCCACTACACTTGGGAAACTGTTGCCATTGGCATCAAATTTATACTGATCGGTAAACTCATCGGATTTATAGTTATAGCGATCATCATTGATCAGATTTTTGTAATCATACGAGTCATAATACGTTACTGTCTGTACATCCAGCTTCGTTACATCATTGGGGAATACCGTATTGGTATATCCATGAAAAGCAGTCGAGCCGTCAAAGGTATCATAGAAGTTCGTGGTGCTGATCAAGGCTGCCATATCTGATTGGCTTGCAGCTCCGGTATGTGTATAAATCGCCGTTACGATCGGGCGGTTTAAAGCATCGTATTTTGTTACCAGCCACTGGTTGTTCTTGCGTTGTTCACCGTCCTGTGTCATTACCAAACGGTCGCGATTGTCATATACCATATATACCCAGTCGGCTCCCGGCACTTTCTTTTGCGTCACTCTGTGGCGACTGTCGTATTTATACAGAAACGCCCAGTTATCCAGTGCCAGATTAATAGCAGTCTTTACTTTAATAGGATCGGTTTGAATGGTAATACCGGAGAATGAAGTATTCGTCATCCGCATTCTATATACACCTTCATCGCTGGCGGCAAACGCACTGCGGGTATAGGTTTGTTGTGTAGTGTTGCCGTTCAGGCTGTTTACGCTTGTCCAGCTTCCGTTATCCTGCTGCTTCTCCCAGGTAATGGTACCGTTGCTGCCGGATGTTCTTCCCGGTATTGTAAGCGATGCGCCTATAGCAGGTGTTACGAACTGCACATCTTGTATGGTATTCTGGGGGGTGCTGGTAACAGATTTTATACCAGCACCGATGAGTGGTTGCAACGACCCAAAGTCCAGCCGGTTATACGAAACATTCAACGTTAAATTTGCCTTGTTTACGTGCGTTGTAAAATCAGGAAGTGTTTTTAATTCATTGTTGTTGGCAGTCAATGATACCAGTACGCCCAGGTTAAGCAAGCCTGACGGAAGACTGCTAAACAGATTTTTACCAATGGCAAAACTCGCCAGTGACCGGCAGGCGGAAATACTACTTGGGAAATCACCAGTGAACTGGTTGTTGGATATATTCAGAACCGACAGGCTGCCCCAACCATTGAATAATGTGGAAGGTAAAACACCACTGAATTTATTGTTATAGGCATAGAACGTTACCGTCTGCGTGAGTTTGGATAATTCTACCGGCAGGGTGCCGGTAAGCTGATTATCGTTTATATAGAAGTATCTGACTTTGGTAATATTTCCCAATTCTACAGGTACCGCCCCACTGAGCTTGTTGGCATAGATATAGAAATACTGCACACTGGCCAGGTTGCCTAACGCAGGCGGAATGCTGCCGGTGAGATTATTGTTGTTCAGATAAAACTGAACCACTTTACTCAAATTTCCCAATGAAGCCGGAATGCTTCCGCTAAGCTGGTTAACATGCAAAAGCAGGTATACCAGGTTTGAAAGACTGCCCATTGAAGTAGGAATCGTACCACTCAGGTTATTGTGATGCAGTGATAAAGTGGTTAAATATTTCAGGTTTCCTATATCGGATGGAATGCTACCCGTTAAAGCATTT
>NZ_DATCSD010000290.1:0-15467 GCF_036568665.1 Ohtaekwangia sp.
TATTCAAAATGCAGAAAGCTAAAAGCAGAGAGCCGTATTTACTTTCAGCTCTCCACTTTTAGCTTCTATTTTTTCTCACGTATGAATAACGAACAATAGAACAAGGAATAAAGAATGTCGAAGTACAAATCTACATTCTAATCTCTCACTCGCGATTAGCTATTCACGGATAACCGATCACTGAGCTACAAGCGTTCCATCCAGTAACTGATCGTAGATCGGGATCTCTGCCCAATAGAATGCGTGTGTAACATCATTCGGTGTGCCTACCAGTTTTGTTTCTGATGCATCGCGATTTGAATTTGCTTTTGCTACTGTTTCAGTTCTTTGCAGATCGAACCAGCGTGCAGCAGGTTCGCAGCCGGCAAACTCCCAACCACGTTCAACAACTACTGAATCGCGGAAAGCTTCGGCTGATAGACCGGTTGTCAGATTTTTCAAACCGGCACGTGTTCGTACTTCGTTGATAGCGTCATAGGCAGTGGCATCAACTCCATCAGCCATCGCTTTTGCTTCTGCATAGGTAAGTAATACTTCGGCATAACGAATAACCGGTACCGTATGGCTGCCAATCCAATTGGAGGTTACGTGGTTGGTAGGATTAAACGCATCGTCATCTCTATACTTCTGGAAGTAAGGATGTTTATAGGTTGTCTCGGTATAGTCAATGGCTTTAGTCGGATCGTTGTTCGGGTAATATACCATCTGATAAGTTGCATCTTTCCGGGCACCGCTGGGAAATCGCTTATAAAAACTCAATTCACCATAAGCATCTCCCCAGGCACCTTCGTCACTGGGACTATAGGCGAGTATCATCATGTTGGTATTCGGGTAAACAAACTCCGCAATATTGGTATTGTAATAGATGCCATATACCGTTTCGCTGCTGAAGTTGTTCTCTTTCTTCCATAGTATATTTATATCTACCAGCGAGTAGCCATACGTGGCTTTATTATCGATCACTTCTTTTGCCTTGGCTGCAGCGAGTGCATATTTATCGGTTTGTTTCAGCGGCCATCCGGCCATGGTTAAATATACATTCGCCAGCAATGCCTTGGCTGATCCGGTAGTGGGGGCGATGTTTACGCCGTTTTGATATCGCTTGCTATCATTTTTCCATGTGTCAGGCAACATGGTTTCTGCCTGCTGAAGATCTGAGATGATCTGGGTATATATATCCTGTACAGAGGCTTTCTCCCGGGTATAGTTGGTGGATGCATCCGTCACCAATGGAATTTCTCCCCACACACGCGTCAGAAAGAAATAACTCATGGCGCGCAGGTAGTATGCCTGTCCGGCTGCGTTGTTCAGCGCTGTTTCAGTAGCATCGGTTGCCTCAGTATAATTTGCCAGCAACACGTTGCACGATTTTATAGTCTTGTAGAAATTCGTCCACCAGAATGCTAGTAAATTGTTGGATGAGGTTGCCTGAAAGGTATCAAAGTCCGACCAAGAAGCTTTGTTACCATCGCGGTTCGAAGTCATTTCATCGGAACCAAATGTAGAAGCAAAGCCTGCCGTTTGATTAAAGGTGAGACCAATCAGGTTATATAGTCCGGTAGTTGCCAGGTCCAGGTCGCTGGCTGTTTTATAAAAGCCTTCGGTTGTTAAACTTGCTTTTGGATCTTCGGTGAGAAGATCGGAGCATGAGAATGACAGGAAGAGTAAACCTGCCATGGCTATATATTTTTTCATATAACTATATTCTATGTTAGTAAAATGATACGGGTTAGAAGATCGCCTGTAAGCCTACAGAGAATGATTTTGCTGTCGGATATGCACCTACATCCAATCCGCCATAGGCATCGCTGGTGCCGGTTGTTGATAAACCTGTAGAGGTAATCTCCGGATCAAAACCTATATAGTGTGTAAGTGTCAGTAAATTTTGTGCACTTACTGTCAATTTCAGGTTGGCGAATTTCAGCATGTCTTTCGGCAGACTATACGACAGACTTATATTCTTCAATCGAACATAGCTGCCATTCTGTAAAAATTGTGTTGACTCGATCTGCGTTTTATTAGCAGAAGCCGGATCGGCAAAGGTAGACCCGGTATTTTCCGGTGTCCAGTAATTTGCAGCAGCAGCCAGTGTCGGATATTTTACTGTACTGTTGGATGCCGCTATATCGGCATATACTGCATTGAATACTTTATTACCTTCACTTCCCTGGATGAATATATTCAGCTCGAGATTCCTGTAGCGTAAATTATTGTTGATACCAAACAGAAATTTAGGAGTAGAGCTGCCAACAATTTTCCGGTCTTCATAGCCGATCGTTCCATTGCCGCTTACATCTTCATATTTAGCTTCTCCGGCTGTATGTGTACCGTCATTTTGCTGGTATACACCTTGCCATGGAATCAGGTAGAATGCTCCCAACGGCTGGCCTACTTTTACAACCTGTATGTTGGTGTTGATAAGACCATGTGCGAGGTATTCCAGGTTGATGATATCATCACCACCGAGACTTATTACTTTATTCCTGTAAGAAGTAACGTTGAATCCTGCCGTCCACGAAAGTTTTTCGCTATCGATTATACTTCCGTTCACCGTAACTTCCAATCCCTTGTTCTGTACTTTACCCAGGTTTACCAGCATACTTCCGCCACCATCGTATAGCGGTATAGGTTTATTCAGCAACAGGTCTTTTGTATTCTTTACATAGTAATCGGTCGTGACATTTATTTTTCCATTGAGGAATGCCATCTCTAAACCAACGTTGGTCTGCACCGTAGTTTCCCATTTCAGATTAGGGTTTGATGGATTACCCACCGTATAGCCGGGATATATTGTTGTTGTTCCGTATGAGAATTGACTTTTATCGAGCAAGCCCAATGTACTATAGGGCGTAACGGCCTGGTTACCGGTTTTGCCATAGCTTCCACGCAATTTCAAATTAGTAAAGATATTCAGTTCTTTGATGAACGACTCTTCAGAAAGACGCCAGCCCGCGGCTACAGAAGGAAAGTATCCCCATTTGTTTGATCCCTGAAATTTGGAAGAACCATCTACACGATAGGTTGCCATGAACAGGTATTTATCTTTCAATACATACGAGAGACGTCCTACATACGAGAGCAGTCCCCAATTGCTATAGTCAGAACTGATGCTTTGTGTTTTGTTCAGTGCCAGGTTATAGTAACCATTGGTTTCGGATGTCAAGCCACCACCATTGGCTGCTATGCTTTTATAGTTGCTGGATGTTTCTTCCACAACACCGGTAAGTTTAACGTCATGTATATCATTGAACATTTTATGGAACGTAACAATATTACTGTTCTGCAGAGTATAACTCTGGGAAGAGCTTTGCCCCGAGCTTGGATTGGTAGGTGATATCCAATGATTGTATAGGTATGCGCTGCTTCCGAGGTTTGCGTTTACCCCCAGCACCAGGTCGTACGATAGCCAGTCCGTTATATCGTATTTTATAGTACTGTTCAAAATCATGGCGTTGGTAGTAGCATCATTTGAACGCTCTTTGGCAAGCAGGTATGGATTAACCGTTATGGGGAACCCGATGGAGCTTGTACGATTATATACTCCCGGACTGCTGTATATTTTTTCTGTCGGCCCCCACGATATAGCGGGTGTAATCACAGATATATTTCTGTCACCAGGATCATCCGTATTGTGCGATTGCTGGTGAGAAACAAAAAGACCTACATTGAGATTTATCTTCTCGCTGAGCTTGGCATCTATATTGGAGCGAAACGCATATTTCTTCTGCCCGCTGTTGATTACCAGACCAGGTTGATTTACATAATAACCGGATATATAGTATCGTGCTTTCTCTGTTCCTCCGGAAGCTGATAGCTGATGACTTTGCGTTACACTGGTACGAAATATAGCATCCTGCCAATCGGTGCCTGTACCTGCCAATGCATCGGGGTCTGAAAATACCGTGCTGCCTGCAATATGATTTACCAGTTTAGCATAACCAACGGCATCGATCAGATCGTATTTTTTTCGTACAGTGCTAAACGAAACAAAACTGTTATACTCTATTTTGGTGTGATCGGCTTTTCCTTTTTTGGTTGTGATCAGCACTACACCATTTGATCCGCGCGATCCGTAGATCGAGGTAGCGGATGCATCTTTCAATACTTCTATAGACTCGATATCATTTACGTTAATGTCGCTTAACCCGGCACTGAACAGGGCTATACCATCGACTACATACAGGGGATCGTTGCTGGAGTTGATCGAGTTCATTCCGCGCACGCGAATCTTTACTTCTCCACCCGGAGCACCCGATACAGTTTGCACCGATACACCGGCAATTCTTCCCTGCAACGCAGCGGATGGCGTTACGATCGGTTGATCTTTGTAGGCATCGTGCGAGAGAGAACTTACAGACCCCGTAATGTCTGTTTTCTTTTGCTCGCCATAACCAACCACCACTACTTGGGTAAGTATTTCAAGACTGGGTATCAATGAAATGTCGATGGTAGAACGATTATTAACCGAAGCCTTTTCGGTATCGTAGCCAACAAAGGTAAATACCAATACCGCGTTAGCCGGTACATCTATAGTATATGCACCATGAGCATCGGTCGTAACGCCATTGGTGGTGCCTTCTGCAAGAACCGTAGCACCTGCCAGTGGAAGATTGGAAGCATAGTCAATAACTGTACCTTTTACAGTAACCTGTTCGCTTTGTGCAGCGGTTTTATTGGCAAGAAGTATACATGCCAGGAGGAATACGGCCTGCAAGGGCAGCCTCACCAATAGGTAGAGTCTCCGAATAGAAATAGGTATAGCTTTTTTCATTTGCGTTTTTGTTTTATAGACTTGGTTTATTTTTTACAACCGGAGGATATAAAGCAGGGCAGGACTATATCTCCTGACTCAGATTTAGGAGTGAACTGGATACTTTGAGGCTTCTTATGTCGAGTGTAGATTTATTCACCGCGAAGCCAAGCTTGTTTTTATCGCGTACAAAACTGATACAGGCTCCCTGCTTGGTAAGTCCGGCTGTTTCAGTCACGATCAGCACGCTCTTCCGGTTTGTGTTCTCGACAATAGCATGCAGCCATGAATTTCCTTTTTTAGGAAGGAATACTACATCGCATTCGGCTGCTTCTTCGGATACGATCTGCTTTACCTTAATGGTACCGTTGCGAGTCTGGATTATTTTTTCAAGTTCATCCTGCACGCTGGATTGGCCTATAATTCCTACCACCAAATTTCTTCGGTCGTCAGGCCAGTTTACATTCTCGATAAACTTATAGAGAAAAATAGCCTGAAATTTTTCATCCTGCGCAGCAGCGTTTTTCGGTATAAAAAGAAACACCAGGCAGAAAAAGACTAACAGATTTTTAGCAAGCACATTCATGAATTGTTTTTTTAGACTGACATTTTGATTTGTTATAAAGGCAATGACTTTAATTCAGTTTTTTTTTCCACAGCATCGATCACGGTGAGGTTGTGCTATATATAGAGAGAGAGTCGTATTACAACTCGTGCGCAAAGAAATTCTGTCTGTTGCCCATACTGAAGGGATTATTCCTACAAAAAAGTGACAATGCTGAAAAGTATTCCGTACAAAAAAGTGAGGATGTTGATTAACAAAATATACCCATGGATTTTTATGCCGCGGTTAACGTGATGATGGAAAGGTTACATGGCTCATAAACGCGCGCGAAGTTATATTAACAACAACTTTATATACTTGTAATATTTCAGTCTAAAAGGAAAGAACAACGCTGCACGTTCGATATACTTTTGTTGCAGAATTTGTTATGCCCGGCAGAATATATACCCTCACAACGCTGTTATTACTGGTTTCATGCTCGATGCTGCATGCGCAGCAAACCAAGGTCGATAGCCTGTTGTCTGTGCTCAAAACATTTCCGGATGATACTAACCGGGTTAATTGCCTCAATGAACTAGCCTCTAATTATAGTGAAGCAGATGCAATTAAAATGATTGAAGCGGCACACGAAGCATTGGAAATTGCTAAAAGAATTTCGTATGAGAAGGGGATTGCTGATGCTTATGGCTATTTAGGATCGGGATATGCGGAAGCCGGAAACAATGGTAAGGCCATTGAATGCTTTTTAGAAGCCTTGCGTATAGGAGAGAAGCGAAAAGATCTGCGGGAGGTTGCCTTGGATTTACACGATATAGGGGCTACCTATATTATGGAGGGTAAATTTGATGAAGGTATACAATATTATAACAGGGCTATTGAGATATGGAAACAGGCAGGGAATAAAAAAGGACCTGTAACGGCTTTGTATAATATTGGATATGCCTACCAGATGCTGGGTAAAGATACGCTGGCCATGCAATATTATAATGAAGCTATTGGCCGGAGCAGAGAAATTGATCATAGCCATCCGCTTATATTTTCATTGGTAAATACCAGTGTCCTTCATTTAAAGTATAAAAATTATTCTGCTGCCCTGCAAGTTCTTGATGAAGCATTGAAGCTGGCCACGGAGCATCATAATAATATCATGGCCGAAATCTATGGTATATATGGTGAGATCTATCTGGCGAAAGGGATGCCTCAACGAGCGCTGGCAATGACGGAGAAAGGATTGGCGTTAGCGAAGTCGGATCATATAAATTTATATACTCTGCAAAATTATAAGCGTCTGGAGAATATTTATAAACAGTTGGGAAATCTGTCGAAGGCGTATGAATTTTTATCATCCTATACTGTATTGAACGACTCCGTTAAAAAAGAATCGAACAGAGTATCGATCGAGCAAATGGTGCATGGCTATGAGATGGAGAAGAAAGATATACAAATGGCCGCCCAGGTGGAGAGATATGAATCCGGTATCTTTCGAAGAAATACTTTTATAGGTTTACTAATTTGTCTTTTCCTGTTAGCGTTTCTGCTGGGCTTTCTGGTATATAACCGAACGAAAAATATACTCTCTGCCAAGCAGCGTCAGCTACTACAATATACTCAAACTCTGTTAGAGAAATCGGCTATTATCACCAGTATCAATGAGGAGCTCGATGCCTTGAAAAATGGCGGAGCTATAGCAGATGACAACATGGATAAGTTTAGCCGCATATTGCAGTTGAAGATTCATACCGATGAAGAATGGGAGAATTTTAAAATTCTCTTTGAAGAAGTATACCCTCGTTTCTTTAGCTCCCTTCGTTATAAACATCCGGGTATAACGGCATCCGAGCTTCGGCTTGCAGCTATTACAAAATTAAATCTGTCGGTGAAAGAAGCAGCTACCATGTTGGGTATCTCTGCCGAAAGTGTAAAGCAATCGCGCTATCGCCTGAAAAAGAGAATAGGCGTGCCGGAAAATTCATCGCTAAAACAAGTTCTGGAGAATTATGCATGATCGGGTTGATAAAGATATATACTGCTGTTGAGCCGGTGAGAGTGGCAAAGCGTTATAAATAAAAAAGTCGGATTTGCATCCGACTTTTTCTTTTGTGAAAATATAGTTTCTGTTAATATATCTCTTCTTTCAGTTGTTTGTTGTCGAGGTAATTCCATACCAGACTGCTGGCCCCTAATATAGGCGCTGCCTGGTTCTGCAATCCCGAAGGAAGTACTTTTACTTTACCACGGAACAGCGGCATCAGGTTAGCCTCCATGTGTTTGATGGTTGGCTTGAAGATCAGATCGCCTGCAAGTGATAAACCTCCGAAGAGAAAGATTGCTTCCGGATCGGTATGCACAACTGTTTCAGCGAGCTTCATACCGAGAATGCGTCCGGTATATTCAAACGCTGCGAGCGCCACTACATCTCCGCGTACGGCTGCTTCGGTGATCATCTTGGTAGTAAGATTATCGAAGCTGATGCCACGCAGTTCGCTTGGCTCGAGGTGATCGGCCAGAAGTTTATATACTGTACGTTTTATACCCGTAGCCGATACGTATGTTTCCAGGCATCCGCGTTTTCCGCAGTTACAGAAACGACCGGCAGGGTTTACCGATGTGTGCCCTACTTCACCGGCTATACCATGTTTACCATTTAGCAAGTGACCGTTGCAAACAAAGCCACTGCCCAGACCTGTGCCGAGTGTGATCACCACAAAGTCTTTCATACCTTTTGCTGAACCGTATACCATTTCGCCTACCGCTGCCGCGTTGGCATCGTTGGTTACAATAGCCGGTATATCAAATTCTTCCTTGAACATATCAGCCAATGGAATGATACCTTTCCAGGGAAGGTTGGTAGCACGCTCAATGGTTCCTTTGTAATAATTTCCGTTTGCAGCGCCTACACCTACACCGATAATCTTGTGAGCAAAAGATATAGTGGATGTTGCCTTGCGTAACGCTTCCGCTAATCCACCGAAGTAATCTTTGAACTCTTCATACTCGGTTGTTGAAATGCTGCCCTGGAAAACAACATTGCCATCGCGATCAACTATACCGTACTTGGTATTCGTTCCTCCGATGTCGATTCCAATGGTTAGTTCTTTCATGGTAAAATTTTGAATTATTGATTGGTTTGGATTGGTTCTTTAGATCGAGAGTATCTTGGCTATCCGCAACGACTCATCATCGATATCGTGATGCTTTTGCATGATGGTATCGAAGTCGTTATATACGATCTTGTTATCTTTTATACCCACCATCACATCATTCTTTCCATGCAGTAAACCTTCTACCGCAGCCACACCCATACGACTCGCCAGTACTCTGTCGAAGTAAGTAGGAGCGCCACCACGCTGCAGGTGTCCGAGCACTGTTACTTTAATATCGAAATAAGAAGAACGTTCAGCTACCATCTTGGCCAGTGTATGCGCGTCTCCGATCTTGGATCCTTCCGCCACCACAACAAGATTTGATTTCTTATTAGTTTCTTCGCCAGCACCTAAAATCTTATAAAGTTCATCGAACGTCATCGTCTCTTCAGGTATAACGATTGCAGCAGCACCTCCTGCAATACCACTGTTGATCGCGATATAGCCTGAGTTACGTCCCATCACTTCAATAAAGAAGAGACGGTTGTGAGAAAGTGCAGTATCACGAATCTTATCGATCGCTTCTACGGCTGTATTGGTAGCTGTATCATACCCGATTGTATAGTCTGTACCAGACAAGTCATTGTCAATGGTACCCGGTATACAGATCGATGGTATAGCAAACTCCTGGTAAAATTTATGAAGACCGGTAAATGTACCATCGCCACCTATAGCAATGAGTGCATCTATACCTTCACTTCTTAATTTACCCAGTGCCTTCAGTCGCCCTTCCGGTGTACGAAATTCTTTGCTGCGTGCCGACTTTAATACAGTGCCTCCACGTTGCAGAATGTTACCTACCCAACGTGCATCGAGTTGCTCAAAGTCACCTTCAATCATCCCCTCATAACCGCGCATAACGCCAACACAATCTACCTGGTAGTAGGTGCAGGCCCGCACTACAGCACGGATGGCTGCGTTCATTCCCGGAGCATCGCCACCCGATGTGAACACTCCGATCTTCGAAATTTTATTGCTCATCTGGTTGAAAAATCCATCAAAAATAATGTACTGTTAATATTTTGCAATCAATTACTAGATCATTCAGATTTCAATCGTTTGAAATAATTGATTAACCCATTCGTAGAAGAGTCGTGCGAAGTGATTTCGCCTGCGGCTGTGAGTTCAGGAAGAATCTTCTTGGCTAATACTTTTCCAAGTTCAACACCCCACTGATCGAAACTGAAGATATTCCAGATAATTCCCTGGGTAAAAATCTTGTGTTCATATAGCGCGATCAGACTGCCAAGTGTTTCGGGAGTCAGCTTCCTGAAGAGAATGCTATTGCTCGGGCGGTTGCCATCGAACACGCGGAACGGTGCATGAAAAGCAATCGCTTCTTTATCCATACCTATAGCAGCGAGTTCTTTCTCTACTTCATCACGTGTTTTACCTTTCATTAACGCTTCGGTTTGTGCGAAGAAGTTGGAGAGTAATTTATCGTGATGATCACCGATCGGATTTTGACTGATAGCGGGAGCGATAAAATCGCATGGGATCATTTTTGTTCCCTGGTGTATAAGCTGGTAGAAAGCATGCTGACCATTGGTGCCGGGCTCTCCCCAAATGATAGGGCCCGTCTGATACGTTACTGCATCACCATTACGATCGATCGATTTACCATTGCTCTCCATATTGCCTTGCTGGAAATAGGCTGCGAAGCGGTGCATGTATTGATCGTAGGGAAGTATAGCTTCCGATGCTGCTCCGAAGAAATTATTATACCATATACCCAGCAGGGCGAGTATAACCGGTATATTTTTTTCGAAGGGCTCATTCTTAAAGTGATTGTCCATGGCATGAGCACCTTCGAGTAATTTTTCAAAATTCTCAAAGCCAATGGTGCAGACTATAGATAAACCTATAGACGACCACAGGGAATATCGGCCACCAACCCAATCCCAGAACACAAACATATTCTCCGGTGCTATACCGAACTTCGTTACTTCTTTCTGGTTGGTAGATACGGCTACAAAGTGTTTCGCTACTTCTCCGTTACCTCCGGTTTTTTCGAGGAACCACGCGCGTGCAGACTCTGCGTTGGTCATGGTCTCTTGCGTGGTAAAGGTTTTGGAAGCGATGATGAACAAGGTTGTTTCCGGATTAACGCGCTTGAGTGTTTCGGCTATATGTGTGCCATCTACGTTGGATACAAAGTGTGGCGTTATATTTTTCCAATAGGGGCGAAGTGCCTCCGTTACCATATAAGGGCCAAGGTCAGAACCTCCTATACCTATATTTACTATATCGGTAATGGCTTTACCGGTAAAGCCTTTCCACGTTCCGCTCAGGAGACTGGATGAAAATGCTTTCATCTGATCAAGTACCTTGTTTACTTCCGGCATTACATCGGCACCGTCTGCAACGATAGGGGTATTGGCCCGGTTACGCAGGGCAATGTGTAATACCGAACGGCCTTCTGTCTGGTTGATTGCTTCACCGCGAAACATGGCAGCGATTGCATCTTTCAATTCTACTTCGTTAGCCAGAGCAATCAATTCCTTGATAACTTCTTCGTTGGCAATGCTCTTGGAGTAATCTACCAGGATGTCGTTAAACTTCGCATGAAACTTTTCAAAGCGGTTAGCATCTTCTTCAAACAGCTCACGCATGTGTGTAGCCTGTATGGTGAGAAAGAGCATCTCAAGCCTTTGCCAGGCTGTGGTTTCGGTTGGATTCTGGTTTGGTAGCATAATTTAAAAAAAATATGGAGTGCTAAGATAGGTGAAATATGCGCAAAGCATGAATGCTCACGGCTTAAAGCATGATAGCCCAAAAGCTTGAAGCAAAAGCTTAATGTTCATGGTTTCTGGTTTAAAGTTTCAGGTTCAAAATAAAAAAGCCTAAAGTGAAAATCTTTCGGACTCTCAGCTCTAGGCTTTTTACTTTATGCTTTCAACTTTCAGCTTTTAGCATGAAGCTTACTTTTTGAATTTGCTTACCAGCATAGCAAGTTTCTCTTCCATACTGGCTTCTTTTTCTTTCGGCTTGTTGTCTTTTTTTCCGCGCGACTGCGATGAACTTCCTGTCGGAGCCTGGTCTGCAAACGGATTGCTCTTCATGGAAAGCCCGATGCGCTTGCGGGGAGCATCTACTTCCACAACGGTAACTTTTACCTTCTGCTGAACTGTTACAACTTCTTTCGGATCCTTGATAAACTTATCCGACAAGTGACTGATGTGAACCAATCCATCCTGGTGTACACCAATATCGACAAAGGCACCGAAGTTGGTTACGTTGGTAACAATGCCGGGGAGTGACATACCAATCTTCAAATCACCAATGGTATTAACACCATCCGTAAAACTGAAGATCTCAAATACCTGGCGCGGATCGCGTCCTGGTTTTTCAAGTTCTGAGAGTATATCGGTGAGTGTTGGCAAACCAACTTTCTCTGTTACATACTTCTTCAGGTCGAGTTGCTTGCGCAGTTCGGCACTGCTCATCAGGTCTTTTACTGAACATCCGAGATCGGCCGCCATCTGTTCTACGATCCGGTAACTTTCCGGGTGCACCGCACTGGCATCCAACGGATTTTCTGCTTCGCGTATGCGAAGGAAACCGGCAGCCTGTTCAAATACTTTTTCTCCGAGGCGCGATACTTTCATCAGCGACTCGCGATTTTTGAACGGACCATTTTGATTTCTATACTCTACAATATTTTTGGCAAGCGATGAGCTCAATCCGGATACGTAGGAGAGGAGTTCTTTACTTGCAGTATTTACTTCAACACCTACCGAGTTTACGCAGCTCATCACTACGTCATCCAGTCCTTGTTTAAGTTTGGTCTGCTCTACATCGTGTTGATACTGACCTACCCCTATAGATTTAGGATCGATCTTTACCAACTCAGCCAATGGATCGGTTAATCTTCTTCCGATAGAAACAGCACCGCGCACGGTAACATCTTTATCCGGAAACTCTTCGCGAGCTACTTCCGAAGCAGAGTATACCGATGCACCGCTCTCGTTCACCATCACTACAATAATTTTATTGCTGAGGCCGATCGATTTTGCAAAAGTCTCCGTTTCGCGTCCAGCCGTACCGTTGCCTATAGCAATTGCTTCAATTTCATATTGCTCGCAAAGTGCCTTGATCAATGCTGCCGACTTAGCTGTTTCGCGCTGCGGCTCATGCGGGTATATTACATCGTGATGCAATAATTTACCCTGACGATCGAGGCATACTACTTTACAACCCGTGCGGAAGCCTGGGTCGAGTGCCAATACATTTTTTTGTCCGAGCGGAGCCGCCAACAAAAGTTCTTTCAGGTTAGAAGCAAATACTTTGATCGCCTCTTCGTCTGCTTTCATCTTCGATTCCATCCGCACTTCTGTTTCCAGTGACGGACGCAGCAGACGTTTATAACTATCTTTTACCGCGAGCTTCACTTGCTCGGCAGCGGCATTCTCTGTTTTAATATACTGACGTTCCATCGAACTGATTGCGAGTTCTTCCGGAGGGTATATATCGAGCGCCAGGATACCTTCTTTCTCACCTCTGCGCATCGCCAGCAAACGGTGCGAAGGTGTTTTGGAGATCGGCTCATTCCATTCAAAGTAGTCTTTGAATTTCTGGCCTTCGTTTTCTTTACCTTTCAATACGCGCGACTCAACATGGCCTTCGCTCCAGAAAATCTCGCGTACATTTTTACGTGTATCCGGATTTTCACTGATCCATTCTGCAATAATATCGCGTGCACCATCCAGGGCTTCTTCCAGGGAGGCAACTCCCTTCTCAGCGTCCACAAATGATTTTGAAAATTCTTCGAGGTCAAATTTCTCCTGGTCGAACAATCGCTGCGCCAAAGGCTCAAGACCTTTTTCTTTCGCCACGCTCGCGCGCGTTTTGCGTTTAGGTTTATATGGAAGGTAAATATCTTCCAGTTCCGCGAGTGTCTCGGCAGAAACGATCAGTGACATAAGCTCAGGCGTAAGCTTGCCTTGCTTTTCGATAGAGCTGATCACAGCTTCTCTGCGCTTATCCAATTCGCGTAATTGTTCAATGCGATCGCGTATGTTGGTGATCATCACTTCATCCATACTGCCCGTCATTTCCTTTCGGTAACGGGAGATGAACGGAATGGTAGCACCTTCCGCTAGCAGGTCGCCAACGGCCTTAACATTTTTGAGGGGTTGTGAGAATTCTTTTGCAATCTGTTCAACCCACCGTGCGAGATTCTCTTGTTCCATAATTTTTAAACAGGTCGGCAAAAATAGAAGAAGGAACGTAACCTGCAATAGCGTATTTTTAGCAACACATAAGTTTCGCCAGATGAATAAGAGCATAGCCCTTGTGGCTCACGACAATAAGAAGAAAGAGTTAATTGAATGGTCGAAGTTACACCGCGCCAGCATGGAAAAATTTGATATTTATGCTACCGGAACCACCGGAAGATTGCTGGAGCAGGAGTTGAAATTACCGATCCGGATGTTGCACAGTGGTCCGCTCGGGGGCGATCAACAGATCGGAGCCATGATCTCGGAAGGAAAGATCGAAGCACTCGTATTTTTCTGGGATCCGATGGAGCCACTGCCACACGATCAGGATATAAAAGCGCTGCTGCGTATAGCCACGGTTTGGAATATTCCCATTGCCTGCAATCGCTCTACAGCTGACCTCATATTTTCTACACCCGATCTGCTCTATGGATACGAACGTGTAAGACCTGACTTCTCGCAATACGAAAACCGGCCTTTATAGCAGCATCATCTGTTTTCCTTTACTTCTATAGTATAGATATATAGATATCAAAAACATCTCCTTCCGGTTGAAGAATGGAGATGTTTTTGATGGATTAATTCCTTAACAAATTTCTTACAGCTTTACTCGGTTCGCAGTGTTTTTGCCGGACTTGATGCCGCAGCACGCATGCCCTGCAGCCACGTGATAAGTATAATGAGTAATGCTACACCGGCAAAGGTAGAACCAAACACCCACCAGGGCATAGTGGTGTGATAGGCAAAACCGGTGAGCCATTCATCGGCAGCATACCAGGCGAGTGGCGCAGATGCCAGTATCGCTACAAGCAATACGATGGCAAACTCGTTGAATAACAACACAAGCATCTGAAATATAGTGGCACCGAATACTCTGCGTATACCAATCTCTTTTGTTTTTCGCAGGGCATTGAAGGTAGCGAGCGATGCAATACCTATACAGGCTATAACCAGCGCTACAATGGTAAAGATGAGCACCAGCTTCGAGGCTGTGATCTCTGTTTTATAGAGTTCGTTAAAAGTATCATCCTGAAACCAGTACTTCATGGTATAGTCGGGCTCCAGTTGTTTATAGGCCGTACCGATAGCTGCCAGCGATTGTTGTGCTGTGCCGGGTTGATACTTTATATATACTGCAGACGTATTCCAATAGCGCACGCGGAAGAGTATAGCAGGCATACGGGCTTCATGCAACGAGTTGGTATGAAAATCATTAACAACCCCGGTAATTACACAAGCACTTTCGCCAATGTTGATAATGGTGCCCACCGGTTTTTGCAACCCCATTACTTTAGAGGCTTCTTCGGTAATTAATACTTCGGTGTGAAGTGAATCCTGAGGTTGTGAAAAGAATCCGCGACCATCGATCAATTTCAATCCCAAGGTTTCCGGAAATTCATAGCTGCACGCAATAGTCTTGAATGTTACCCGCAGGTCTTTTGGTTTGCCAGGCCAGCTTACACCGGTATTGCCGCCTCCTATATCCAGCGGGTTGTTGGCTGAAGTAGCTACGCTGATAATGCTGGCGTGTTTACTCAACTCGTTTTTAAAAGCATCGAACTTCCGGAATATATTTGCCGTGGGTTCTACGCGAATCATATTCTCACGGTCGAAGCCCAGATTCTTTTGTGTGATGTACTGAAGTTGCAGATACAACACCCCGCTGAAAATAATGATACCTATAGATATACTCAGTTGTATGACCAGGAGTGATTTGCGCAAGCGCTGCGGCCCGGTAGCATTGGATAACTGACTTTTTAGAATTTTAACAGGCTGAAAAGACGACATAA
>NZ_DATCSD010000291.1:0-4811 GCF_036568665.1 Ohtaekwangia sp.
TTACCCAGCTCCCATTTCTTCATGGGCAAGCCGGCTTTGTTGAGTGACCAGAATGCAAATATACCGCACCAGCTCGGCATGATGTCGCGCTTGCCAACACCCGGTTTACCATCGGGCATGATAACAGCAACACCATCTATATCTTTCTTTTTCTTGATGCTTGATTCCGGAACCGTAGAGGAATCGCCCGCCTGTCCGTCCGGTATAATTTTCTCTGCGCCCAATGTGGTCTTGAAATATTCCATCAGGCGTGGCCAGCCGGTGCGCATACCATCGCCACCATCTTTATTGGCGATAACTTTTCCGGCTTCGCCTTTAGCAAATGAAACGGCTGCCGCCAGGTTGGAGGCGCTGCGTTGAATGATACGTTTGGGGAAGATGCGCTTGGCAGATATAGCATTGCCACCCCCCGAAGATTTACCAGGAGATGGTGTGGTATGATAGCTCGCTCCCTGCTGTATAGTATGTGTTAACTCATGGGCAAGAAGATGCTGGCCCTCGGATGTTTGAGGGGAATATTTACCATTGTTGAAGTATATATCGTTACCATGGGTGAATGCCTGCGCATGAATCGACTGACTCATCTGCACAGCGGTTTCACCGGTATGGATGCGCACACCACTGAAGTCGGCCTGGAACCGGCTTTCCATAAAGCCAAGGGTATCCCGCGACATCGGTGCACCGATACCTTTTGTACTATCAAGGTTTTGTTCAAAAGTATTTCCGCTCGTAGTGGGTGGTCCCCTGCCGGAGCGCATCACGACCGGTAGCCGGTGCGTTGTAAGCGGCTTTCTGCTGACTTTCTTATCGGATTCATCCTGCTCTTTCCGCGATAACGAGAAGTGCTGATGATTGTCGGATGATGCTGTATCGAATGATTTTGTCTGTACTTCTTCTTTTTGTTCCTGTCGGTGTACCGTTTCTTTCTCCTGCTTGCAATCACTGCACATGCGCTGCACCTGTTCTTCTTTCCGTGGTATATTTATTTCAGCACTGCGCTGCACAGGCTCTTCCTGTTTTTCTGCACGCTGCACTTCTTCTTCCGCACTGCGTTGTACTTCGTCTTTCTCTTCTTTACGCTGAGCAACCCGCCGCACTTCCTCCTTCGGTGCTTCCATCTTCTGCACCTCTTCTTCTGCCGCGCGTTGCACTTCTTCTTTTTGCTCGCCTACACGCTGTACTTCTTCTTTATTTTCTGCTGCTCGTTGTACAGGTTCTTTCTCTTCGACCGCGCGTTGTACTTCTTCCGGCTTTTCCGCAGCAGGTGCTACCGCCACAGGATCGGGCATGGTCATTACTTTATGCGCCATGTGATCGGCTTCTTTCTCCTGCGGATCATCAGGCTGACTAACACTCAGTTTGGGTTGTATAAAAGATGCTGATGTTGATGAAGTTTTTTCTCCGCCAAAAAACGCATCATGCTTGCGCGCAAAAAAAAGACCGCCCGACTGTCGCTGTACAGTCGATGTATGCCGGGTCGTTTTTTCTGCAGTAGTATGCATGTATATATTTCCGAAATCCTATTTATACATCCCTTTGCTAATCAATTCCAGCTTGTATGTAAATAATGTTTCATCCACGGAAGTTTTATTAACCCGATAGTCCAGGGTATACTTTCCAGGAGTATATCGATGGTGTTAGGCTCAACCTGGAGTATCCAATCACCTTCATTAAATCGAAGTATACCTTTCCGTTGTAAAAAACCCTCACGCAATCCATCGGATGAAGTATTTTTCAATGCTGCCCAATGAGAAATTACCGCTGTGAGCAAATCTTCAGCCTGATTACGTTCGTCATCCGATAGATCCTTGATCAACTCGATGGGTAATGCTTCCTCTGCCCCACAGAGTATCTTGGATAGTAATGCGTCATATTCTTTATAGTCGAGATTACCGAACACGAGGTAATGCAGTAATCCGATTGCACGATGTGGATCTGTTATGACATCTTCCTTCAATAAATTACAGTGCGAGAAGAATGTTGGCAAAAATGGTGCGATCAAAACGAGCCCCGCATTTTCAACCGCGATACCCTCTTCCCATATTTTTTCGGCTTCGCTATATTTACTATCATGGTTACTGTCATTGATAATCTTTCCATCCGGTTTCTGTTGTGGCCTGCCTCCTTCTTCGCTATTATCTATACCCCTTTCCTGAACAGTTTTACTATCAGAGGATATTAAATCGACGGCTATATCCCTCTCGGTCGGTTGCGTGTCTTCAGTCTCCCAGTTTTGCAACAACGGTATATACTTACGAAGTATGCTGTTTGCACGAATGGTCTGCAGGGTTATGGGAGAACGTTCTTTTCGCAAGACATCTATAGCAGCACGAAGCCATTCTGCCAGCGATATTGGCAAACCAGCTCCGGGCAGTACGATCCGCTGTATAAAAGATGCGCGGATTCGCAATGCTATAGCGGACGCAGCTGTTTGTCGCGATGTTGCTGATGTGATCAAGGCTATAAATTCAGTATAGGCAGCAATTGCTTCCGTTATAAGCACAGCAGCGTTTGCATGCAGCAAAAATGCGATCGCAGCTTCTACCAGTTTTGTATTGAACTGCGACACCAGTCGCAAAGCGCCACTATAACGACTTACCACGTCCTGTATGGAGCGGGTATATTTCAAAACATAGGCTGGTAGTCCGGGCAGTGATTGATATGAATGCAATTCTTGCAGAACAGCTTCTTCAAAAGCATGCGGTGTGGATACCGTATACCACCAGGGCAAAACGCCATATTCCAGGAAAAACAGAAATGCCCGCAACGTTCGCTCACCCGAAGAAATGTTCAGCAATGACGGATCGCGTTCAACTATATTTCGTGCTTCCGCCAGTTGCTGCTGTAATTGCTCCTGCACCTTTTGCAAAAGTATACCTGTAAATTTCTCTTCAAGCTTATCTTCCTGTATGTTCTCGATCTCTATATCCAGTTTATCAACTACCAGCCATTCATCCGGCAGACTTAGAGTATCGAACATGGCGCCCAGCCCGGCCGTTGCATCGCTGTTCAGGATCGACTGTATGCGCGACTGCAACAGCATGGGGTTTGCAACCTGTGCTTTTATACGCACCGTTTCTTTCCGGATAATATGATTCTGTCCTTCGTGCACTTATTTAAGAAGGGTTTTAACCAATTTGATCAACGCCTTGAGTATACGCACATATACCAGCTTGATCTGATCTTCTCCGTTTTGCGCAAGGTTCTCCAGCTCTTTCTGTAGATTATTGAGTATAGCATTGAGCACAAGCTTATCATCGTCATTGAGTATTGTGATCGCTTTCAGTTTCTCCTGAAGCGCCTCGAACAACGCCAGCAATACATCGTCTACATCTTCTTTCCGCTGGCATGCCCTATAGAGTAACACATTATTGAAACCGGCAAGCATGCGTACAGAAACAGATGTAGAGGTCTCGGTAAGCGGCAGCAGCGTGATCCAATCCGGAATCATACGCGGATCTTTATCAAAGAATTTCAATTCTACATTTCCGCTAACATCCAGCGCACCGGATAACAACTCGATAAACTTACCGACATCTTCTAAGGGATATCCTTTAAAGGCCGCTTTATTTTTCTTGATATCCGGCTGCAGCGCTTCGAAGCCCGGCATCGGGTCTTCCAGCGGCCGGCACTTCATCTCCAATAATGTTCTACCGACAACCGTGATCTTCCGCTCCTCCAGTACGGTAACACAAGTACCGTTCTCCAGTCGCATCTTTATAGTATAGGTGTCTCCTTTGGCATATAAGTGTGCCGGTGTAACAAAACTTGTCAGGTTTGCCACCGGGTATATTTCTTCTTTCGTATTATCACCGAAATATACTACCACCTGCGATGCATTCTTTAACTGATTAAATGCCGCGACTGCTCTCAGTAAACCTCCCTGATCTACATTGCTCGTGCCGGCCGGTTTGGCATATACTGTAATGGTAAAGGAGGCCGTTTCGTTTTGCAGGGAAACATAGTTGAATGTGATGGTTCGCTGTGATTTACCCTGCATATCCACATTCGATGGATGGAATATATACTTACCACTGCCTTGTGGCGACTCTTCAAATTTTTCTCCGCTCAGTGTTCCACCCGGTGGTGTTATCGAAAACTCAAGCTTGTCTACATCCTGGCAGATCTGGTCGGTACCAATCGTTACTTTCACAGGTTCAGGATCACCTGCTTTTACTATTACACTTTCGGGTTTGGCAGAACAAACACCATTGGTAACTTCGGCAGAAACAGTAAACTCTCCTCCGGATTTATAGGTATACGCTGGTGGTGCAATGTCGTGCGACACCGGAGAGTTATCTCCAAAATTCCAGGTAACTCCGGTAATCATAGCCGGGCTATCAAAAGCAAAGGTAAATTTCCGAGGGTTGTTCGGATCGGGCGTTACCATAATCTTCACGGCCGGTTTTCGATATACTGTTACGGTAATAGTCTGTGCCAGGCCTTCAGCCATATAGGTATATGATATACTTACTTTGGCCTGATCGGGAGCAATAACCGCTTTTGCCGGAAGGAACGTAAAGGTACCATCGCCATTATCAACAAAGGTGTCTTTCTGTGCATCTACTGTTGTGATCTTGCCACCTGAAGGACTCGTCAGGAAATAATACTTCTCCTGGTCTTCTCCGCAGTAGTCGTATTTATTTAACGAGAAGGTAATTTTCGGAGGAGGTATATTTACCACGAATTGTACCGGAGGACAATCCGAGCAGCACAGGTATGGTAAATAGAAATCGGCAATCACTACACCTTGTGCCACATTTTCCAATGCATCTTCAAATATACCTTTCACTTTGGCCAGCTCGAATACG
>NZ_DATCSD010000292.1:0-24575 GCF_036568665.1 Ohtaekwangia sp.
TTAGAATGTAGATTTGTACTTCGACATTCTTTATTCCTTGTTCTATTGTTCGTTATTCATACGTGAGAAAAAATAGAAGCTAAAAGTGGAGAGCTGAAAGTAAATACGGCTCTCTGCTTTTAGCTTTCTGCATTTTGAATATCGAACAAGGAACACCGATCAACAAATGTTGAAGTATAAAGTCCGGAAGACGGAAGGTCTGAAAGTTTTTGCTGTTAACTACTAACAATTAACGGATAACCGAATTTGAATATCGAACAAGGAACTTCGATCAACGAATAATGAAGTAAAAAGTTCGAAAGTATTTCTATTTGCAAATAACCGTTACCGATTAACGGATAACGCTTAACGATTAACTCCTCTCCTCGCAAGTACAAAAGCATAATCCCCATCCTTCAGGAAGATCATATACGACACGATCATAATCAATGAGAAGCTATATAAATTAAGTGCGACAGCGATGATGAGGTGAAAGATAACTCCGATAGCCAGTATATATACACGCGTTCTCCTGAACCATACGAGTATAACAAATGTCAGTTCGAATGCGATCGTACACCAGGCCAACACAAGATTTACCGTAGTGTTTGTAAGTAAAGGCTGAAAGAACGGATGAATCATGTGCTGCAGGTTCGCTATTAACTGAAAGGCCTCCCCCGTTCGCCACGAAGGTGTTATGAGCTTATCCCACCCCGACAGAAAATATATACCAACCACAATCACTTGTGCTATCAATACCGTTGCATTGTATACAATGATTTGCAGGGTGTGCGACCTCGGTGTATCCATACGAGGCACAGTCGCTAAACCAATTGCTATGAGCGAAAGCATGAAGTGTGTCTGATCAGCGCCACTGGTTATCGGGAGCGTGATACGATATAGATTGGCTACGATCCAGAAGAAAACGGCAGCTGAAAAATAACTCCAGGGTATAAACAGGCCAACGACTAATAGTATTAAGAATATACTATAGATAACTGTAACATATTCGTGTGCCAATACCGATGGAAGAAAGAGTAATTTTCCAAACCAAGAGCCGGGCCACGACAAATGTTGATATTGCGCAATGGTACCCGATATACTCCAGAGAGCCAGCACACGAAACAATGTAAAAACAACCAATGCCTTACAAAATATTGTAACAGCCTTCTGTTGATGAAAGTCTGCCGACAACTGTGATATGATCTTATCAGTGAGCACAGATTTGTCGCGGGTTATAGGTTATGTTCCAGGTAGTGTCGGTGCGAAAAGTATGTTGTTCTTTCGCAAAAGAATGGAATATATATACCAGTTGCACGGAGTCAACTGAATCGGATTGGATCAGCTCTTTGAGTATAAATTGATTTAGCCGGCAGAAGGAAGGCGAGCTTCCCAAGGGCTGGCGCTTCTTTTTCACGCTGGCCATGTAAGCAGCCCGTGCAAAGTTACGCAACAGTATATTTCGCTGTAGTGGCTCATAGCGCCACGAAGATGCATAGTAACGATCGAGAAAATTCTTGCCGTAGTTTGAGTAAGGCGACCACGTACTCCCCATCTTGTGACGGATATACAGATCGGCCGAAACACTGATGCGTTCTTCTTTAAAGAAAGGCCCGATTAGAAATACGCGTTTATATACCGCTCCTATTTTGGTTTTATGGAATGGATAACGAGCCGGTGTTACCATAAAATATATACACAGCAACACATGAATGGCCAGAACGCCAGCGGCGGCAAGAGCTGCTCTCCTTCTGAATGCATCATGTCCGGGTATATTCACGATCAAAAAATAGTGATAACCTTCGGGGAATGCAACTGTTCCTATTCCCCTACTCTACCTTTACACCGAGGTTATCGCCCAATGAACTGAATTGTTTGATCCACTCATCCGGATGACCGTTGTGCTCTTTGCTCTGCACCGACATTTCGAAGTACAGGTTCTGCGATTTATAGAGGCTCGGGTATATTTTGAAATTCCGCAGCAGCGGGAATAAGCGGTTCAACCGTTCAATGCGTCTGAGGGTCTGCCCTTCTGCATGGATGCGTTTCAGTTCTTTAAATATACTTTCCCCGGCAAGTCTCTCTACACGGTCGGTATCTTCAATGTTCAGTTTCCATTTGGAGAGTTCGTTCATGATTCTCTCCACCTGGCGGATGTTGATCTTTTCTGTCTGAAAGCAACGCACCAGGTCGGCATTAAGTATATATTCAAAGGTAGTGCGATAGGCGTTGGGTATAGGAGTATCATTGTTTGCCAACGCATTTACCAGTGGATAGTCGCGGTTATAGATTCTGCGCAGCGACTCTTCCAGGTCGTTCATACTTTGCTGCGTGATCAGGTTGAAAACCTTGCGCTTCTCGTCCTGGAACAATTGCCAGATCGTATGCTTTTCTGTTCCAAAGTAAGTCTGCATCAACCCGATGATGTCGCCCAGTCGTCCTTCTTCGAACGCTTTTACGATCTTCGCCTGCATCGAAGTAAATATCTCGGCATCCATATCCAGCGATATATTTCCGATAATGTTGTGCTGCCCCATATAGATAACAGCGAACGCAAACTTTTTCTCCGAACGTGTTACGTTCGAACGCACTTTGGTAACACCTACCACGAGCCGTTGTTCTCCGGCTTCTTTACGAATAAAGATTTCGTTCTGTGTAGTATAATTAAATACCGGGAATGATTCCGGGTCTTCCTCAAAAATAGAAGCCACGGCATAGTGCATCCCTACACGCTGCAGGTTTGTTTTAGAGGGAAGCACAAACTTTCTATATACCTGCGCACCATTCTCCAGTGACGGTATATTGCTTGGAGCGGTTTCCAGCCTGCGTAAAAATTCTTCTTCGAGATTGGTCTCGCTGATCTGACTTACCAATTGTATTGCACGACATGCATACTGCATGATCTGTGTTGTTTCTATACCGGATATCTCATCGAAGAACCAACCACAACTGGTAAACATGAGCATGGCATTTCGCTGCACTTCCATCAGGCGGAGTACACGGTTCTGCTCTACATCTTTGAGACAATGTTCTTTCAGGAACTTCCGTATGTTCTCATCGCTGCGCTCCAGTATTACGTTGATATAGTCTTGCCTCGCTTTCCACGGATCTTTCAAAACATTTGATGCTTCACGTTCAAAGATCAACGCCAGTTCATCGCGCAGCCAGTTGAGTGTTTCACGCAACGGCTTACGCCACCGCTGATGCCACGTAGGTTTACCTCCTGAATTACAACCACAGTTATCGCGCCAACGCTCTACGCCATGCACACAACTCCACGAACTGTTCTCATGTATCTCCGCTTCATATACCGGAGGATGTTTAGCGAGGAACTCGGCATAGTTAGTAAGGTTGCATTGTGTATTACGCTCAATGTGATCGAGGCAATATGCGAGTGCCATATCACCATGCTTGTGATGATGTCCGTACGTTTCGCCATCTGTTGCTATATGGATAAGCTGTGCCGTATCGCTGCGTTCATCAAAGGAACCGAGTAAACGATCGGCAAATTTTTTACCATCGTATAGCAAGCCATCAAAGGCAACACCTTGTGCTATATGGCCATCATAAAAGAACAGTGCTATACTTTTACCGGAAGGAAGCTTGCAGCTATAGGGTCTTCGCGTATCTATACTCTCGGTGGTAACACCTGTCCATAACAGCTCACCGATCTTGCGGATAGACTTTGCCTGGCGTGGTGCCAGTATAGTAAATTTTATACCGTTGGCGGCCAGTAACTCTAGCGACTCTATATCTACGGCTGTTTCTGCGAGCCACATCCCTTCGGGCATTCTTCCGAAGCGATGAACAAAATCGCGGATGCCCCATACGATCTGTGTTTCTTTATCGCGCTTGTTGGCGAGCGGAAGTATAATATGATTATATACCTGTGCTATAGCCGAACCGTGGCCACCGAATGTTTTTATACTTTCACGATCGGCCTCGATGATGGCATCGTATGTTTCGCGATCATACTCCTGCATCCACGAGAGCAGGGTGGCACCGTAGTTGAAGCTGATCTTCGAGTAATTATTGATTATATTTTTGATAACGCCTTTCTCGTTGAGAATACGCGAAGCCGCATTGGGCCCATAGCATTCTGCAGAGATGCGTTCGTTCCAATCGTGGTAAGGGTGCGCGGAGTCCTGAACTTCAATTACTTCAAGCCAGGCATTTTCACGGGGTGGTTGATAAAAATGTCCGTGAATACAGATGTACTTTTCCAAATCCGTTGTCGGTTAATCGTTACTCGTTACAGGTGTGTGCGTGGGTGTACTTATACAAGAGCTCTTGTCAAATATACTCGCACTATATATACACCCAACGATGAACGACTAACAGTTTGACGTTTTTACATTTAACTGTTAACCACTAACGGATAACGATTACGTGCCGATGTTTTCCAATTCAAACTCCCGTAACGCTCTGTCAAGTTTCAGTATAGAAACCGCGAGCGGTGGTAAAGTTAGTGAAATGGAATAATCCTGCCCATGATATTTAACCGGAGAAGTGGCGATTACTCCGGAATTTATTACATCACTGCCATGATATTGCTTTGCGTCAGAATTGAATACTTCCTTCCACTGGCCGCGATAAGGAACACCTATACGATAGTGATACCGTACCTCCGGAGTGAAATTGCAAACGATAACAAGCATATCTTCAGGGCGATCGGCCATGCGTTGATAGGCAATTACACTGTTGTCGCGATCGCCATAATCGATCCACCGGAAACCTTTCTGTTCAAAAGCATGCAGGTATAGTGCTGGTTCCTCTTTATAAAAAGCATTTAAGTCGCGAAGTAATTTTTGTGCTCCGCTGTGAACATCATACTGCAGCAAGTGCCAGTCCAGGCTCTTCTCATGGTTCCACTCGGTCGACTGACCAAACTCTCCGCCCATAAACAACAGCTTGGTGCCGGGGTGAGTATACATATAGGTAAATAACAACCGCAGGTTGGCAAACTTCTTCCATTCATCACCCGGCATTCTTCCCAGCAATGATCCTTTACCATGCACTACTTCATCGTGCGAAAGCGGCAGCATAAAGTTTTCTGTAAAGGCATACATGATGCTGAAGGTAATTTCATTCTGATGATACTTCCGGTGTATAGAGTCTTCCTTGAAGTAATGTAACGTATCGTGCATCCATCCCATCATCCACTTTTGTCCAAAGCCCAATCCACCTAAATAGGTTGGGCGAGATACACCCGTCCAGGAAGTAGATTCTTCTGCTATTGTAATAGCATCCGGATAATTACCATATACCACTTCATTCATCTCCTTGAGGAATGTAATGGCTTCTATATTTTCATTGCCACCGTATTGATTGGGAATCCACTCGCCTGCCTGGCGTGAATAATCCAGGTATAGCATGGAGGCAACAGCATCAACGCGAAGCCCGTCTATATGATAACGGTCGAGCCAGAATATAGCATTGCTGATGAGGAACGAGCGCACTTCATTGCGCCCATAGTTAAATATATAGCTCTTCCAGTCGGGATGAAATCCTTTTCGCGGATCTTCATGTTCATAGAGAAATGTTCCATCAAATTTATATAGTCCGTGTGCATCGCCCGGAAAATGCGAAGGAACCCAATCGAGAATTACACCTATACCGGCTTTGTGAAAACTATCGACCAGGTACATAAAATCTTCTGGACTACCATAGCGACTGGTGGGTGCAAAGTACCCGGTGATCTGGTATCCCCACGATCCATAGAACGGGTGCTCCATCACCGGTAAAAATTCCACGTGGGTAAATCCCATATCTTTTACATACGCCACTAACTCTTGCGCAAGCTCGGGATAATTCAGCGAGCGATTATTCTCTTCTGCCTTGCGCCTCCACGAACCCATGTGCACTTCGTATACCGAATAGGGCTGAGCTTTACCTATACGTTGCTTGCGCTCTTTCAGCCAGGCATCATCTTTCCAATCATATTTAGGTTTCCATACGATAGAAGCTGTGCGAGGCGGAGTTTCAAAGTATGCACCGAATGGATCTGCCTTCTCCAGAAACTCTCCGGTGTTGGAATGTATAGCATACTTGTAAACCTCACCATGCTGTATTTCGGGAAAGAAACCTTCCCATATACCAGAGTGATCCCATCGCGGATTGAGTCTATGCACATTGTCTTTCCAATGATTGAAATTACCAATTACCGATACCGCACGTGCATTCGGTGCCCACACAGCAAAGTAGGTTCCCTCCGTATCGCCATTGGTAACAACATGCGCGCCCAGTTTTTCATATAGTTTGAAATGCTTGCCTGATTTGAACAGATGTATATCATACTCTGTTAACAAACTAAACGCACTATTATCCACTTGTTTCGTTTTTTTTGCCATGGGTTCTTTTTCTATTTTTCGTCTCCTCTGAAAAGGAGATCAATGGATATTTAATTTTAAAAACCTTTCCTGAAAGGAAGGGCAAGGGATATATTTCAATTCAAACCATTCTGCTATAAAGAGAAGAATCTGAAATATACTTTAACATTTAACCTTGAACTCTAAACCTTGAACTTTAAGCTTTCAGCTTCCGCGCTTCTTTCCTCTCCTCCTTCTCTTCCTGGAAACGCTTCATGTGATAATATATACCACGTAACGGTATAACGGTCCAGTCGGGGCGGCCGTTTAGTTCGTAGCCCAGTTCGTAGATCGCTTTCTCCAAAAGGAATGTTCGCAGCAGTATATCATCTTCTTCTGATAATACCGTGCCCATCCCCATACGGTCCATATACGCACCTAGGTAATAACGGCCGATGTAGTGTTGCCACTGTTCTGCCCACGACTCCAAAAATTCCAGATCGCGGTCGCGGTAATTTTCGTTGAGCAGAATTTTACCAAACGCTGCATAGTGTATGGAGCGCATCATGCCGGCTACATCTTTCAGCGGACTCCGTTTCAAACGTCTTTCACTGAACGACAATCCGGGCTCACCTTCAAAGTCGATGATCACAAAATCTTTACCGGTAAATAACACCTGGCCTAAATGATAATCACCATGTATACGTGTTTTTACTGCGCTGATCTTGGTCTGGTATACTTCACTGAAGCATTCGAGAATTTTATCTTCGAGTGCCAATACTTTTTTGGCGAGCTCCTGTATCTGCGGGTCGAGTTTCGGAATGGTTGTTTCGAGAAGACTAAAGCGATCGCGCACCATTTTACGCAACGATGAGTACATGGAACGCTGATAGTTGGCATTGAACTTCTCGGTAGTAAACGCTGGGTTCGATGCATCGGATGCCAGTGCCAGGTGCATCTCGGCAGTGCGTTGTCCTAAGCGCACTATACGCTCATAGAAACCTCGCCCTATAAATTCCTGAATGATCTCGGGCGACTCTTCAAATTTTATAGCAGACTTGTTAATGAGCTTCGGCAGTTTTACTGTTTTCGCTTTCGCCATGACGCGTTCATAGAAGCGACCTACTGAGTCTACTGACATGGCCCAGGCTTCGCCCTGATTCTCTACTTTCTCCTGTAATAATCCGAATACGATCGTCTTGCCTTCATTATCATGATACTCGATACTGCCGGCAAACTTCGGACAATGCTGGAAGGTTGTATGCTCTGACAGGAAGCGTATAATCTCCAGATCAGGATTGATCTCTTTCTCCAGTTTGCGATAGAACTTGAAAAAGTATTGATCGTTATAGATGATCGCAGTATTGCTTTGGTCGGTCTTGAGTATTTTGGAATCTACTTTTTTATTCTTGCCGAGTTTTGCGAATACACTGGAGTTAAATTCAAGTTCGCCACCGCTATCATCTTTCAGGCGGATCTCTTTTTCCATCCCCATAAAGAGGAAATCGCGGAACACTTTATCATAGCTGCTATCCATAATAAAGCCTGAACGCCCCTGTATCTCTGCGCGGCATACTACACTTTGCACGGTATACTCTACGCGCTCCAATATACTATCAGACGGAACGAATGTGAGCGGCAGGAAATATAGCTCGGGCAATCGCTGCACATAATGCACTTCGATAATAGTGAGATAATGCGTATCGCCTTCAACCTTTATCGGAATGGTTTTATGTATAGCGATCTTGCTGATAACTTTTGCTTTACCTCCAAACCAGCGACACTTCTTCATGAACGGTGGCAATATTTTCCGTTCAAGGTTTCGCATTTCGTTATAGTTATCCAGCAGACGTTCCCATGATATATCGGTGCGTATCAACGGAAGCTCTCCGCTGGCATCGGCTTTCTCTTTCTTCTCCGCTGTATCGGCCTGGAACCAGAAATATCCGTAAGGCCCAATCGTGATCGGGTAATCGCCTTCTTCCACATTCATGAAACGATTCTGACTGAATGCTTCGGTCATCTCGCAATCTCTGAACTCGGAAAGATTGAGTGTTGCGGCCTGCGAAAACTGGGAAAGATTTGCTACAACAATGACGCGTTGCTTCTCATCGGTGCGGGCAAATGCCAACACTTTCGCGTTGTTACTCTCAATAAATTTCATGGTACCACGCCCGAATATATTCAGGCGTTTGCGCATAGCCATTACGTGTTTGAGCCACCACAAGAGTGATGAAGGGTTTTCTTCCTGGTTCGATACATTTACTGATTCGTATCGGTATACCGGATCGGTAATGATGGGAAGAAATAATCGCTGCGGGTTAGCAACCGAGAAACCTGCGTTGAGGTTCATGTTCCATTGCATAGGTGTACGCACACCGAAGCGATCGCCCAGGTATATATTATCGCCCATGCCGATTTCATCGCCATAGTATATTACCGGAGTCCCGGGCAATGAGAATAAAATGGTATAGAGTAATTCTATTTTCCGTCTGTCGTTGTTCAGCATCGGAGCCAAACGTCTGCGTATACCGGTATTTACTTTTGAGTTGGCATCGCTCGCATACGCTTTTAACAGGTAATCTTTTTCTTCTTCTGTTACCATCTCGAGCCCGAGTTCATCGTGGTTTCGCAGAAACACAACCCACTGACAATTGAAGGGTGTATCAGGTGTCTGCTCAATGATATCTACGATCGGGTAACTATCTTCCGTACGCAACGCGAGGAACATACGCGGCATCAACGGAAAGTTAAAGTTCATGTGGCACTCTTCGCCTCCGCCAAAATAGGTAGCAGCATCTTCGGGCCACAGGTTTGCTTCGGCAATGAGTACTTTATCTTTATAGTTCTTGTCTATATGGGCACGCAGCTTCTTGAGGAACACGTGTGTCTGCGGAAGGTTCTCACAACTGGTGCCTTCTTCTTCAAAGAGAAATGCTGCCGATCCTAAACGAAATCCATCAACGCCCATCTTCATCCAGAAGTCAACCACCTTGATCATTTCCATCTGCACTTCGGCATTTTCAAAATTCAGTTCAGGCTGATGATGATAAAAGCGATGCCAGTAATATGCCCGTGCATCTGTATCCCACGTCCAGTTAGAAGCCTCGGTATCCGAAAACATAACGCGGGCTTCTTTATACTTATCCGGAGTATCGCTCCACACATACAAGTCTCTATAACGCGAACCGGCTTTTGCCTTGCGCGAGCGCTTGAACCACGGATGCTGATCGGAAGTATGGTTGAGTATCAACTCGATGATAACGCGTATACCTCTGCGATGTGCTTCTTTTAAAAATTGTTTGAAGTCTGCCAGCGTACCATAGTCGGGATGCACATCGGTATGATCGGTTACATCGAAGCCATCATCTTTAAGAGGCGATGGATAGAACGGCAGCAGCCAGATGGTATTTATACCGAGATCTTCCAGGTAATCCAGCTTCTGGATCAGTCCCGGAAAATCACCTATACCATCACCGTTACTATCGTAAAAGGCGCGCACCGATACTTCGTAAAAGATGGCGTCTTTAAACCAAAGTGGTTCTCCGGGTTTGATCGGTGTGCTCATGCGTTACATATAGGATTCGTGTACTTCTACTTTAAACAAATGAAACGGCATTTTGTATGGATCGATCTCTACATAATTCCACTCCTGTGTCCAGGTATAGTGTTCGTCCGTCATCAGATCGTGCAGTTTCAGGTTGATATGATCTTTTATACCGAGGCGTTCCTTCGGTATCTGCACGTAACCGGATTGCCGGCTATGCTGATCCAGGTTTACTATTACGAGTATAATACTGGAAAGATCGTCTGTCGCTTTGAGGTATGCGAGCAGATTTTGATTTTCAATATGACAGAACTGTATATTCCAGGTTGATTGCAGCGCTGCGTTATTCTTGCGTGCCTGGTTGATGATCGTGATAATATCCGTCATGCGATTGGTCATCTTCCAATCGTATGATTTTATTTCGTACTTCTCGGAGTTATAGTATTCTTCTTTGCCCGGCATGGGAGTATTATCGTAGAACTCATAGGCCGGACCATATATACCATAGTTGGATGATAGTGTGGCCGCCAGCGCAAGGCGAAGTATAAATATATTTTCTCCCTGGTGTTGCAGGTGATACGGAAGTATATCCGGTGTATTGGGCCAGAAATTAGGACGGAAATAATTTCGCGAAGGACCATATACCAGCTCGTTCATATACTCGATGATCTCGGCCTTGCTGTTGCGCCAGGTGAAATAGGTATACGATTGTGTAAACCCGATCTTGCCCAGCGATGCCATGATTCTGGGACGTGTAAAGGCTTCTGACAGAAATATAATATCCGGATATAGCTTGCCCACTTCTGCTATAGCCCATTGCCAGAAGGGTATAGGCTTGGTATGCGGATTATCTACACGGAAAATTTGTACACCCTGGTCGATCCAGAAGGTAATGACCGATTTCAATTCCTGCCACAACTCCATCCAGTCGTCTGTTTCGAAGTTGAACGGGTATATATCCTGGTATTTCTTCGGAGGATTCTCAGCGTATTGTATCGTGCCATCCGGACGTTGCTTGAACCACTGCGGATGTTCTTTTACGTACGGATGATCAGGCGCGCATTGAAACGCCAGGTCAAGCGCTATATCAATGTGATACTTCTTCGCTTCCGTGATCAGGTGTTTATAGTCTTTCAATGTGCCCAGCTCGGGAAGTATAGCTTTATGTCCGCCCTCATCACTGCCAATGGCCCACGGTGATCCGGGTTCGCCCGGCTCAGCTTTTACATTGTTGTTCTTACCCTTGCGATTAACCTTGCCGATAGGATGTATAGGCGGAAGATAGAGTACATCAAACCCCATAGACGCTATACGCGGAAGCAGCTTTACCACATCGTTAAATGTACCATGCTTGCCTTCCAGCGATGCAGAACGCGGAAACAATTCATACCACGAAGAGTAATTGGCTTTCTTAAACTCTACCACTACAGGCAACGCTTTCTCATAGAGCGTTTCGTATTCAATAAGCGGATAGTGATGCACAAGCTCTTTGAACTCTTCGCTCAATACATACTCCACCGCTGCTATATAGGGCGCTTCCAGTTTTTTGGCAGCCTGCAATAGTTCTTTATTGTTTTCGTCCGCCAGTTTTTTCAGGAAGGCTATACCTTCCAGCAATTCTACCTTTACATCTACATGGGCTGCGGCTTTCTTTTTAAATCCGTCATACCAGGTTTCGAAATGATCGATCCATGCCACCACGGTGAAGAGATATAGTCCTTTCTGCTGCACATGGAAAAATCCTTTCCAGTTGTCGTTCATGACTTGCAGCATCTCTACCGTAGTCCACGCCTCCTCTCCTTCTTTCTTATACCATACCTGCGCACGGATATGATCATGACCATCTCCGAATATATCTGCCGTTACATCTACACGTTCGCCCACAGTGCGCTTGGCCGGATATAGTCCGCCATCTACCTGGGGTTGTACATTCTCTATAATTACCCGCGATTGTCCTCTATTATCTTGCATCGTATTCTATAATTTACTGCTTCACACCGGCTATATATCTTACTTGATTTTAAAGATGAATGAGCTATAGGGTTTCAGGTGCAGATTGAAAGTCAGGTTCTGATCGAAGCCTACCTCCGCCTCGCGCCACAACAAGTCGCGCGCTATATAACTCGTGGCCGGGTCAAGTCCCATCTGCTGTATAGCTTCCTTCGGTATATGTACTTTTATATCCAGCGGTGCCGGATTAAAACTGTTCAGTATCAACAGGCGATCTTCGCCTTCATATCGCAGAAAGGCATGCACCTGACCGGTAAAATTACCCGCTGCTATATTGGAAGCGGTAAGGTCTATATATCCTCCGGATACCAATGCCGGGTTTTGTGCTGCGAGGTTGAGCAGATCGCTATAGAAGGTGCGCAATTGCTTTTGCTCCAGCGAAAGAGAATCGCCATCGAACTTGCCTCCATTCATCCACTTCTGGTGTTCCGGCACGCCCCAGTAATCAAATATAGTAGTGCGGCCATCGTTATTCTGAAAACCGGCTGAGCCTGCACCGGGCTCTCCTACTTCCTGCCCGAAATATAGCATCACCGGTCCGTTGTCGAGTGTAGCGCTGATCACCATAGCCGGCACTGCTTTCCACGGATCGCCTGCGAAATACGGTGAGGCTATACGCTGCTCGTCATGGTTCTCCAGGAAGTGCAGCATATTCTCGTGCATACCTTCCTGCGTCTGACGCACAGCATGAATATCGTCTGTACCGCGTTTACCCTGCACCATCAGGCGCAACGTATCGTATAGCTGCACTTTGTCATACAGGTAATCAAAACGACCGGTCTGTATATAATTCGTGTATTGTGCAGGATTATATATCTCCGCTATAAAAACGATCTGCGGATTTACTGCTTTCACTTGTGGTATAGCCCAGTGCCAAAATTCTACCGGCACCATCTCGGCCATATCGCAGCGGAAACCATCTACTTTCTTCGAAGCCCAGAACAGGAGAATGTCTTTCATCTTTACCCATGTGTCGGGCACAGGATCGAAGAATGTTTTGTTGCCGTTCTGTATATCTACACCGTAATTGAGTTTTACAGTTTCAAACCATTCATGTATACCAGGACTGGCCGTGAATTGATTATTACCGGTAACTTTTGCCGGTGTCTCTTCAAATTTACCATCGAGGGTCGGGAACGTGTAGGCCCCCAGTGGTTTATAGCCATGCGGCACCTGGAATGATTGTCCCGGCAGATAGTAAAAATTGTTAGCAGCACTAAACGCCACATGATTATCGTCTGTCTCACCCAGATCTTTTACGCCAGCCGGTTTCTTGTCAGACTTGTAAGCACGTGCTACGTGATTGGGTACAAAGTCGATGATCACTTTCAATCCTTCCGTATGTGTGCGATCGATCAGAAGTTCAAACTCTTTCATGCGATTGGGTACATCGGCTGCGAGATCAGGGTTTACATCGTAGTAATCCTTGATGGCGTACGGTGAGCCAGCGCGCCCCTTCACTACATCGGCATCATCCAGCGGTATACCGTGGCGTGTATAGTCCGTGAGCACCGCGTGTTCAATCACACCGGTATACCACACATGAGTTACACCCAATGCTTTGATCGCTTTCAGCGCTGCAGGATTTATATCATTGAACTTGCCAACACCATTTTCTTCAATCGTGCCGAAAGGTTTGTTGGCGGTTGTCTTGTTGCCAAACAGGCGTGTCATAATTTGGTAGATAACAACTCTACCGGAAGATTTCTCCATAGGTATAACAGACGGAATTTTCTCTTTGTTTTTCAAACAGCTTACCAGCAGGACCGCTGCAAAAAGGCATACTAGGACTCTTCTCATAAAGACATGAATATACTAATTAGATATGAGTAAGGAGAGGAACTATAGCGATAAATGCACTTTTGTAAAGCAATGCCCGCGTATATTATGCATGCCTTTTTCGCGAGCGAAAGTAGTACATCAACAGTACCGCTATACAGATAAGAAGTCCCAGAAACTCGCGCGATTCTTCAATATACGGGTGCGCCATTTTTGCTACGTCACTAAACAGTTCGGACGGGTTATCGCTCTTCAGCCAGTCAATCACTCCGGGAATATACAGGAGACTGTAAGCCGAATAGATGACGATGAGTGCCAGCAGAACCTTGGGGGAATAATATTCGAACATGGCCATAATACAGGTTACCGCCATGACGCCATAGATGAGTATCCAGATAACCGGATCGGGATCATTCAACTGAAGAAATGAAAAGCCGAGGAACATGATAGCCAGCAGAAAATTGACAACTCGCATAATGGATCGTTAAGTCTAAAACCGGTTTCAATGTATAAGAGCGGGCGCTATAAAACAAAAAATGTCGGGCGTTATCACCCGACATTCTGACCTGTAAACAAAAAACAAATTATAGAATGGTCTTCAAATATTTTGCACAGGCTGCCACGCTATCGATGGGCGCACCCGGATATGACTCTTGCTCAACATAATAATGCTTGAGACCTGACTGCTTTGCTTTGGCAAAGATCGGTTTCCAGTCGATGGAACCTGTACCGAGGTCTGCATTCTTATTACGATCTTCTTTGTTCATATCTTTTACGTGCCATTGCTCAAAGCGGCCCGGATATTTTTCGAAGTATTTGATCGGATCATATCCGGCATTTACTACCCAGAATATATCCATCTCCATACTTACTTTTTTCGGATCGAGCTCAGCAAGCATCACATCGTATGGCACCTGTCCATCTACTTTCTCAAATTCAAAAGCGTGGTTGTGATAACCAAAGCGGATTCCGTGCTTGTTACAGATCTCTCCGGCTTTGTTCAATTCTCCGCAAAGCTTCTTGAAGTTCTCGATAGAACCGCGCTCTTCTACTGCGATCCAGGGTACAACCATATAGGACTGACCAATTGCTTTAGCATCTTTTACAGCTTGTTCCCAATTACCGCGAACTATATCCCAGCCATAGTGACCACTGGTAACTTTCATGCCGAGGCTTTTCACATACTTGCCAAACTCCATGAAGTCCATTCCGAATATCTTGCCGTCTTTATAGCTATAGGTCTCCAGTTCTTTATAACCGAAGCTTGCTACTTTTTGCAACACACCTTTAGGATCATTCGGAATACTGTCGCGCAGTGAGTAAAGTTGAAGTCCGAGGCCGGTGGCATTCACTTTACCTGCCGCCAAAAAAGTTGGCAGTGAAAGCAAGCCCGCAGCTGCGAACGATGCTGTTTGTACAAATTCTCTTCTTTTCATGGGTTGTAGATTTAAGAAATAGGCTACTTGTTCAACAATTCAATACCTCCAAAATAAAACAAAGATTTGTCTCTTGCACCTTCATTTTTAAAGACAAGATACAAATCGTGATATCCGGTAGCAGGTTCAAGGTTAATGGTTTGTATCTGAAGACCCTTACCGGAAGCACTGGCTTTACCGAGTAATTTTCCATCGGGCTTATCCAGATGTATTTCAACTGTTCCTCCCGCCTGATCGTCTGCCAGGAAAGGATATACTTTAGCTTTTTTCACTCCGGTGAGATCCAGGTTTTTAAACGCCGCATGTGCCGTGTGCTTCACATTTTCGAACGCTATATTTCCTTCCCAGTTCAATACACGAACTATATGAAGGTCAGTCGCCTGATCAGCTTTCAACATCGGGCTGCGCAATACCAGTGTGGCGGTAGAGCCAATGGAAGGTATATTGTTGGCACCTTTGTCGTGATACGAAGCCGTGAGTAAATAAGCTCCCTGATTTTCTTTTCCGGTAGTAGCCACTCCGTTGAGCGGAAGTTTTTTCGCGGCTTTCTCATCTCCGAGCGACAAGATATATCGTACCATTTCTTTGGCCTCTTCTACACTTACCTGCGGGTGTGCTGCCATTTCTGTATCACCCCATATTCCGGCACCACCTTTTATGATCTTGGCCGCAAGACGATCAATCGCATCGGTCTGTGTTTTATACTTGGCAGCCACTTCTTTATAGCTCGGGCCTGCCGAACGCTGATCGATAATGTGGCACGATTTACAATCGCTCTTGCCGATCAATGCTTTACCCGGTAACTCGACCGTAGGCATCTGATGACCTTGTGCTACTTTGGCCATATCAAATCCTTTCAGGTAATCGAACAATACTGTTACCGCTTCTTCCCTGATCGTGCCGTCAGCAGATGAACCATCTTCCTTGTCAGTAACCTTCACGCTATATTTCACTTTTGTCTCCGGGAAGTAGAACGTTTTATTACCGTCTGCAATGTGTGCCTCAATTACCGGAGGCTCATTACCCACTAACACCTGCGTTGAAGCAGTGCTGCTGTTGCCTTTATCATCAGTAACTTTCAGCTTGGCGTTATATACTCCGGGTTTATCCAGCGTTACCGTAAATGCCGTGTCGTGCGAAGTATAGGTCTTCCCTCCTACTTCCAGTACATATGCTAAAGAATCATCCGTGTCATAATCCATGCTGCCTTTATTGGAGAATACTACCGTAAGTGGAGCAGCTCCTGATGTTTTATCGGCAGTAAGTTTTGCTACCGGTGTACGATTGCCTCCGTTGTAATCGATGCGCACCAAACGTGCATCCAGGTTTTGCGCGAACCACTTGGTACCATATTCAATCATATATAGTTTGCCATCCGGGCCAAACGCCATATCAATGATGTTGTTGAACTGTGTATCGGCCATGAACGGTTCCATGTCGGCTATAGCACCTGTTTTATCCAGGCTTACCAGGAAGATCCAGTTACGCATCCAGTCGTATGCAATCAGTTTACCATCAAAGTAATCAGGAAATGCCGTAGGTATATCTTTATACTGATCGCTGTAATATACAGGGCCTGCCATCGCGTTTCGTCCGCCTTCCTTCAGCATCGGAAACTCTTCTGACTTTGCATAGGGGTAGTATATCAAGGCAGGTTGTGCCGGAGGAAGCTCACGCTTACCGGTATTGTTTACCGATTCGTTGATCGGTTTGGCAGGATCCCACCACGCACCAACTTTACCGGTTTCATAATCATACTTGGAATACGCAAAGTTCTTCCCTACAAAATAAGGCCATCCAAAATTACCGGCTTTGGTTGCCATGTTCACTTCATCATACGAACGCGGACCGCGTAGCGAATCAGGTTCGCCAGCATCCGGACCAACTTCTCCCCAGAATAAATTTCCGGTTCTTTGATCGACCGATATTCTATACGGGTTTCTGCAACCCATCACATATATCTCGGGTCTGGTTTGTGGTTCTCCTTTTGCAAAGAGATTTCCTTCCGGTATAGTATAGCTTCCATCCGGTTCAGGATGGATCCGCAGAATTTTACCGCGCAGGTCGTTGGTGTTCGAAGAAGATTTCTGTGCATCATACGGACCTCTTCCCGGGCGTTCATCGGAAGGACTATATCCTTTCGATTCCCACGGGTTGGTATTATCACCGGTTGATAAAAACAGATTTCCCTTTGCGTCAAACGCCAGTGAACCACCGGTGTGGCAGCAGCTCTCCCGTTGTGTAGGTACTTCGATCATTACTTTTTCAGAACCCACATCAATCTTGTCGTCAGTAAATGTAAAGCGCGACAATATATTAGCCGACTTCTCGGGGTGTGCATAATATATATATAGCCAATGGTTCTGATCGAAGGCCGGATCCGTTGCTATACCCATTACCCCGTCTTCGAACTTGGTGCCTATATTCAGTGTGTTAATCACTTTTACTTTTCCGTCTTTCGGATCGTATAGCTTTACATCGCCTTTGCGTTCAACAAAAATGATGCGCTTGTCGCTCAGCACCACCATTTCAGTTGGCTCGTTGAGGTTGAAGTCAAGAACCGTTTTGGTAAACCTGTTATCTTCGGGAGCAACCTTGGCAGTGGCTTTCGAGTAATCAAGTTTATTCTCACCAATGGCATACTGTATACCATCCAGCACATGCTGCATATAGAGTGAGTCAGAATAACTTTCATGGGTGTGACCCATGCCGGTATAGAATGCACGGCCTCCATCAAACTCATGATACCAGGCGATCGGGTGGTTCTCACCGTTCTGTCCGCCCTGGTACGAAGTTTCATCCAGGTTATAGATCACATGAATGCTATCGGATATATTCCGGTAATTATACCATTCGTCTTTACGCTTCCAGTTGTCGGGTAACGTATTCGGGCCAAAAGGTCTTACTTTCTTTACGGTTGCTTCCTGTATCTGCGGGTGGCTTTTAAAATACGCTCCCACCAAGCGACCATACCATGGCCATTCGTATTCAGTATCAGCAGCGGCATGTATACCTACAAAACCTCCGCCTGCCTGTATAAATCTTTTGAAGTATCCCTGCTGTTGCAGGTTGAGTACATCTTGTGTGGTATTCAGGAAAATTACCGCGCTATATTTCTTCAGGTTCTCATCGGTAAATGCGCTGGCATCTTCGGTTGTATCTACATCAAAGTCATGCTTCGCACCAAGCTCGATAAGTTTTACTTTACCGGTGCTGATCGATTCATGACGATATCCTTTCGTTTTAGAAAAAACGAGTATACGGGGCCTGTCTTGTTTACACGAAAACATTAAACAAAACAGTAATATTATAGCAATGCTGGAGTGCTTCATGATGGCGTTTGGAAATTAAAATGCCTGGGTAGTTGAGTTACCCAGGCATATATACTATTTCAATTCTTTGATCTTGATATTGCGGAACGAAATCTTATCGCCGTGATCCTGCAACGCGATGTGTCCCTTTTTTGCTTTTCCAAAATCAGGCATGGATTTGAACTTGCTGTTCTTTACCATTTCATCCCATGCTGCATCGTGCATGGTGAACGTTACTACTTTTGTGCCGTTGAGCCAAAATTCATAGTGACTGTTTTTAGAGATGATCTTTACTTCATTCCATTCACCGGCAGGCTTTACAGTTTCAGTAGAGCATGGCACCAGATCGTACAGATCTCCCGCGCGGTGCTTATGTATTTTAGCATCCGGGTGGCAGCTGTTATCCAGCACCTGCATTTCCGGACCTGTTAAATATACATGTGCATATTTAGCATCTTCTACTACATTAAATAATATACCGCTGTTGGCACAGGCGCTTACTTTCCACTCCAGCGTCAATTCATAATTTTCATATTCACTGTCGGTCACTAAATCACCTCTTCCATCTTTGGTTGAGCTATCCAGGTATAATTCTCCGTCAGCAGTTTTCCAGGCAGTACCATCAGACGACTTGTTATATACATGCCAGCCTTTTGTAGTAGTGCCATCAAAGAGAAGTTTCCAACCGGCTTTAGCTTCAGCCGGTGTTAATTTGTTTTGAGAAAAACTATCAGATGCAGATAGTATCATAAACATCATCACTGCGAGCGTCCAGAAACGTTTCATCGGGTTTGGGTTTAAGTGGATGAAAGAGAATGTCCATACAACAAAATGAAGATGGACATTCCCGGGTTAACTGATTGATTGGTAGAAAAAATTCGGTTCGCCTTTTGGCTACTGATTAATCTTTTGGTTTTTCGCCATCGAGCGACAATACATACATGGCCATTTTCTCAGCGTCTGCCTGCGAAATGTCTGCGTGTGGCGACATGGGTATTTCACCCCAGTTGCCGCTTCCGCCATTGATGATCTTGCTGGCAAGCATCGTTACATTCGCTTTGGTAAATTCATACTTCTTCGCTACATCGGTGTGTGAAGGTCCTACGATCTTGTTGGTAGGATGATGGCATGTTTTGCAATCACTCGCATCAACCAGTGCCTGACCTTGTGCGATCAAGTCTTCTGCAGAAGATGATGAAGCTTCTTCTTTCTTATCGTCTGCTTTTTCATAATCATCGTAAGCATCCGCTTCTTCTTTCTTCTCTTCTTTTTTCGAGCCGCACGATGTCAGCGAAAAGCTCGCCATACCAACTAAAGCGATGAGGATAAATAGTTTTTTCATTTTCTGTTTTTCGTTTTTAGTAGCGTTTATATTCCTAGAACTTTCTTGTTGAATTTCTGATCTTTCCCGGTAGCGGCAAAGTCATCAAAGGTTTTATCGGTTGCACGGATAATATGACTCTTGATGAAAGGTGCTCCTTCGGCTGCACCCTGCTCCGGATGCTTCATGCAGCATTCCCACTCGAGCACAGCCCAACCATCGTAGCCATACTGAGTAAGTTTACTGAAGATGGATTTAAAATCCACTTGCCCATCGCCCAGTGAACGGAATCTTCCGGGGCGATCGATCCAATCCTGGTAGCCTCCATATACTCCACTCTTCCCTGTAGGATTAAACTCGGCATCCTTCACATGGAACATCTTGATGAAGTCGTGATAGAAATCTATATACTGCAGGTAATCCAGTTGTTGCAATACAAAGTGACTTGGATCGTAGAGCAGATTGCAACGCTCATGTTTACCGGTTGCTTCCCAGAAGCGCTCGAACGTTATACCATCGTGCAGATCTTCACCTGGATGTATCTCATAACAAACATCTACGCCTGCTTTATCAAAAGCATTGAGGATCGGCAACCAACGTTTTGCCAATGCAGCAAAACCGTCTTCTACCAAACCGGCAGGGCGTTGCGGCCACGGATATACCGTATGCCACATCAAGGCACCCGAGAAAGTAGCATGTGCATTCAATCCTAAATTACGACTGGCTTTCGCTGCATATTTCAATTGCTCAATAGCCCACTCTGTTCTTTCCTTCGGATTACCCCGGAGTTCTTTCGGTGCAAAGCCATCGAAGAGATCATCGTATGCAGGATGTACTGCCACCAGTTGTCCTTGCAAATGCGTAGAAAGTTCTGTTACCTGCAAGCCACACGACTCTATGATGCCTTTCCATTCATCGCAGTAATCTTTACTCTCGGCAGCTTGCTTTAAGTCGATGCAACGTGGATCCCATGTAGGTATCTGTACACCTATATATCCTAAGGACGCTGCCCACTTGCAGATTGTCTTTAAATTATCAAAGGGTGGTTGATCACCCATGAACTGCGCCAGAAATATCGCAGGACCTTTTATCGTTTTCATTTCCTTTTGGTGCGTCTTGGTTTAAAATAAAAGCTATACGCTTTATTGGCTGCAAGCTATTGGAACGTATCATCAGCATTTTACTTTCAGCTTTAAACGTAAAGCTTTCTGCTAATTTTTTTATTCCAGTTGCTAGCGGCCAGAAGCCAGTGGCTACTTCAATGGTGTCCACTTCTTGCTGGAATTGGCAGACTTCACTACAGTTTGAACAAAGTCCATTCCGCGTACGCCATCTTCAACATCCGGGAAATCGTACTTAGCATAATTTACTTTCTTGCCAGGCTTAAATTCGCGAACAGCTTTTGTGAAAGCACGGTATATATTCGCGAAAGCTTCCAGATATCCTTCGGGGTGACCAGCCGGAGTGCGTGTAAATGCTTTGGCATCATCCGACAAATAGCTTTGTCCTGCGCGGATAATCTCCATCGGTTTACCGAGCCATTTCACAACCAATGTATTGGGCTCCATCTGCCTCCATTCTATACCACCCTTCTCTCCGTATATGCGAATGTTCAGGTTGTTCTCTTCACCCGCTGCAACCTGTGTTGCCATTAATATACCGGAAGCACCATTTTCAAAACGGAGCAGCATAGAACTGTCATCATCGAGGTGACGACCTTTCACTACAGTATTAAGCATTGCACAGAGCTCAGTAATTTTTAATCCGGTAATATATTCTGCCAGGTTCGCAGCATGTGTACCTATATCTCCGATAGCACCGCCCATACCCGATTGTTTCGGATCGGTTCTCCACGAAGCCTGCGCGTTACCCGACTTTTCCAATAAAGTAGACAGCCATCCCTGCGGATACTCTACAAATACTTTTCTGATCTCACCAAGTTTACCGGAAGCAACCATGTTACGTGCTTCTTTTACCAGCGGATAGCCTGTATACGTATGCGTGAGTCCTAATATAAGTCCGGTTTTATCTACAACTTTCTTCAGTGTCTTTGCTTCTTCGAGTGAGAAGGCGATAGGTTTTTCAACGATCACATGGAAGCCATGTTCCAGTGCCATTTTGGATGGGCCGAAGTGAACGTGATTGGGTGTAACAACCGACACGAAATCCATGCGCTCACTGGCCGGCAGCTTAGACTCTTTCTCAAACATCTCCTGGTACGTTTCATATACCCGGTTCGGGTTCAGGTATAATGCCTGACCTGTTGCCTTCGACTCTCCCGGAACCACGCTGAACGCTCCACAGACTAATTCAATTTCTCCGTCAATACCGGCTGCCTTACGGTGTACAGGTCCAATAAAAGAGGTCAGACCACCTCCCACCATACCCATGCGCAATTTTCTTTTCATGTGTTAATTGATTGGTTAAGTTTTATGGATTTATGAAAAGTCGTTCGTTAAAAGTCTTGAAGAGGTAAGACAATCCGATGGACATTTCATTCGTTTGAGATTTGATGCAATAAAATATTATCGAGGCGAAAAGTAAACAAATAAAATTACCGGAAACGATTGCGTTATGCGTTGGCGGTTACAATTTTTTAATTTTTTGACCTTTTTAACTTTCACATAGCGTCTGACCGAAATCGTTATTTTTGTTGATTACCTCTACCTGAAAATGACCGAATCACTCTTTCTTCGAAACCTCTGGTACTTTGCCATGCACGGCTCATTTCTGAAACGTGGTAAACTCGTTTCCAAAGAAATATTGGGCGAACGAATTGTATTCGGTCGTGATGAACAAAATATACCTTTTGCTTTACGCGACAACTGTCCGCACCGCGGAGTACCACTCTCTGAAGGTTGGTATGATGGCAAGGAAATTCAGTGCTGCTATCACGGATGGAAGTTCGATCACACCGGTGCCTGCACCAAGATACCTGCACTCGCAGATGAGAAGTTTGACTGTGCAAAGATCAGGGTATTCAAATATCCTTGTAAAGAAATCAACGGCACTGTGTGGATCTATATACCGCGCAACAAAACGCAACTGCAAGCGGCCGAAGAACGCGTGCCTGATCTGTTGATTCCTGCTGCCGAAAAATTCAGGTTCGTTGAAAAAGTAACAATGCCTGCCAACATCGATCACTCGGTAATTGGTTTGATCGACCCTGCGCACGTTACCTTCGTACATCAATCGTGGTACTGGCGATCAGCCAAGAAATTAAAACTGAAAGAGAAAAAGTTTGAGCCCTGCGGACTTGGTTTTAAAATGAGCAGGCATAAACCTTCGTCCAATTCAAAAGGATACTCTATACTTAAAGGCGAAACGTCTACGGAGATTAATTTTCAGCTCCCAGGAAATCGCTTCGAACATATTCGCGTGGGTAATCATGAGATTGTTTCCATTACATGCCTCACTCCTATTAATGAGAATGAAACGGAATTGAATCACATCTTCTATGCATCTTTCAGCTTCGTAAAATATCTCTGGTGGCCACTGCGATATTTAGGCAAACAGTTCATTCACCAGGATCTTCATGTATTTCAGAAATTACAGCGAGGCTTAGAAAGCAAACCCACCTTGATGCTTATAGGAGAACCCGATGCCCAGGCCCGCTGGTATCACGAATTAAAACGCGAGTGGGATATGTCGCAGCAAAACAATACACCTTTCGAAAACCCTGTGAAGGAAAAGATGCTGCATTGGATAACGTAGTGGCTGCTGGCCGCTGGAAATACACCGCACATGCTCCTCACTCCTCTAGCAGCCAGAGACCAGAAGCCAGTAGCTATTTCTCACCAATCGTCTTTCGCGATCTTTTTATTCTGAGGTATATATTGAAGTTTGTCAGTGAGAGCCTTATCCAGTAAGCCTAGTGTATTGGGCTTGCACCACTCCTGGTTCATAATCGTTCCGCTGTTTTTCGCAGCGTAATTGGTAAGCTTATCTTTTTCGTTGATCTTTTTATAGCCTATATCGCCAGTCAACTGAATTTCACTTACGGTAATTCTATATTTTCCATCGCGGATACCTACAGTAACTTTACCACTATATTTACCGGTCTGTATAATAGACGGTGTGGCTACCTGTGTGAACTGGAATTTCTTATAGTCAACAATCAGGTCATTCAAATCAAAAGTTACTTCATCGTTAGTCGTAGCCAGGTTCGAAACATACGGCAATGATTTATAGTATTCCGCTGCTTTTGTTACGGTAACAGAGTCTTCAACAAATACCTTTTGGTAAATGATCTGTTGATCCACCAGTTTAAAATTACCATAAGCAACATTTCCTTGTGCCTGTGTAAAGAAGGGGGCAATCATTACTGCCAGGAAACAAAAAATACTTTTCATTCTGATCATGTGTTGACTCTTTAATTCAAATGTACAGAACAAAGTAAAACGAAAAATCCGGTAAGCAAAAATGCAGGTTATTCAGCGGGATGGCAGGTTAAGTCTGAAACCGTATCGCTCAACTGTTACGCTCTATCAATGAATAGTATAAGTAAAGAGTGTAGGCTGCCGTTGAAAAGAAAACTGAACACGCAGATACGACAACGCTCCTGACTTACGAAGACTCACCGAAGGTCGTGACTCACGAAGCTGTCCGTTAATATCAAAAATGTGGGTAGTGCGGATTCGTCCGTTCTCTGAGTAAGTAGTATAAGTACCCGATTGCCAGTACGATGATGATGCCAACGGATCAGACGCTGGCGATCGTAAAACCAGTACCTGTCGCGTTGCACGATAGTCAACAGGAAGTGTGCTTTCCTTTACTCTGAAAAAACTCAAAAGAGAATTTTTACCGCGCGAAGGTTTGATTTGTGCTGCGGCATGGATCGAAGCCACGACAAGCAATAACAAAAGGGTTGTTCTCATAGTACGC
>NZ_DATCSD010000293.1:0-5611 GCF_036568665.1 Ohtaekwangia sp.
GGCTACAGGTAATTATAGTGTAACCGTTACCGATGCATCCGGAGCAACCGCCACATTATCCTCAACCATCACACAACCGGAAGCGATTGTTATATCGGGGACAATAACAGCAGCAAGTTGTTCAGGTATATCGAATGGTGCAATTGATGTTAGCGTCACCGGAGGCCAGGGAACATTTAATTACTCATGGAACAATGGCGCTACTACGCAGGATCTTTCGGGCCTGAGCTCGGGTATATATATACTTACCGTAAAAGACGGTGCAGGATGCAGTGTGCAAAAATCATTTTCTGTAACCAACTCCTCTCAACTGTTAATATCTGTTACACCCGTATTGCCAACATGCGGTCAGGCAAACGGAAGTATAAACATTACTGTTACTGGCGGAAATCCACCCTATACCTATACATGGTCTAATGGAGCAACAACAGAAGATCTTCAAAACCTGGCAGCGGGTCTTTACAAAGTTACTGTTAAAGACAGCAGTGGATGCTCAACGGAACTTGCGTATAACCTGAGGGAGAACAATACTTTAAAACTCAACGCTACGGTTACACAAACAAGCTGTACCGATGATGCATCGGGAGCAGTAGATTTGATTGTAACAGGCGGAACACCACCCTACACCTATACCTGGTCGAACGGAGTAACAACAGAAGATCTCTCCGGTCTTACTGCAGGTTTATACAAAGTAACCGTAACGGATAGCAATGGATGCACTGCCACATTGCAAGTAAATGTTTCGAAAAAAACATTCCAGTCCGGAGCACAGATTACACAACTGCGATGTGATGGTGAAGCATCGGGTTCCATTATACTTAATCCTACAGGAGGCATAGCTCCTTATACCTATCAATGGTCAAACGAATCAACAGGAAATTCACTCACCGGTCTTCCCTCAGGTGCTTATACAGTTGTAGTAACAGATGCTGAAGGTTGCACCGTTACATTCACGTTCGTAATCTCGAATCCTGTTGCCATTACAGCTTCTGCTACAGTAACAAACAGTCAGTGCAATACCGAAGGAAATTATAGTATAGATCTCACGGTAAACGGTGGAAAATCACCCTACACCTATACCTGGTCGAATGGCGCCACTACAGAAGACCTGAGTAACGTATCAACCGGTACATATACTGTTGTAATAAAAGATGCCAACGGATGTAGCTTAACAAAACAAGTTGCTGTAAGCGGATCAACTTCCGGATGGGCATGCCTCATCAATCAGCCTGATAGTATACCAACCTGCGGATCAATAGGTAATGTATTAAGTACATCTGTAGCGGGCGCAACCAGCTATCAATGGTCCGTTACAAGCACCGACAACCAATGGAGTATAACTGGCGGATCAACAACTGCATCTATACTATATATTGCCGGTGGCGAAAACAGTTCAGCAACATTTACGCTGACTATTGTGAAAGATGGCTGCACACAAACCTGCAATTATACAGCAAGCTCATGCACAACCGGTTCTTCAGGTGGTGGCAATGGTGGTGAAGACTGTGACGAATGCTTTGACTCTTCCATTACGCTATTGAGTAGTGAAGGTTCTTGCAAAACGTATAAAGCTCTAATAAGTACTACTGGAGAATGCCGGCACGAACTTTCGCACTGGACGATTGCTATACCTTGTGGCTCTTTACAATCCTATTCCAATTCTGAAGGTTGGGCTATGGAGATTGGTAAAGATCCCACTACCGGACTATATGGATTAAAGATAGATAACATCAACGGCTTCGGAAACGAACAAGCTACGTTTACGGTAACCTTCACTCTTTGCAGCAACGACTATAACTGTTCAAATACATTGAAGAACTGGCAGCCTGTGGTTGCTTATAAAGCAGGACTCTGTGTTGCGTACGATACCTTAAATCAAGGCGATGGGGACGGACCTGTAGTTTGTGCTTATCCAAATCCTTTTTACGGATCCGTGCACTTCAACTGGAGGTGCGATGAAGATGACTACATAGAGCTTGATATACTCGACAAGTGTGGCAAGGAGGTGCACAAAGTATTTAAAGGCAATGTAGAGAAAGGTCAGACTTATTCATTTGAATGCACCGGAGACAATTTGCACGATGATCTGTACATCTATCGTTTTGCATCAACACGGAAGAAAATTGTTTATGGAAAACTGGTCAAGAAAGATTAATGAAATACCTTTAGTAGTATAAAAGTAAAAAAGGCCGGTATATATATACTGGCCTTTTATTTCTCTTACTCTGCTGCTTTCTGTATTTCTTCCAGGTACATTTTCAGGTATTCGTCATGTCCTTTTCCGGTGTCGATAGTAAAGTCCGAGCTCGTAGCATTACCCCACGCCTCAATCTTGGCAGGAGTATATCCTCCACAAATACCACGATACCAAACTTCATCGTACGGATCAAAGAATTTTACAACGTAGAATTTCTTTCTCTCTCCTTTATAGTCACGTTCTGTCTTGTAGACAATCTCTATTTGAAAAGATGTATAGTCAGAGTCATATTCTCCTACCAGATAATCATTGAACTCACCTATAGCAAGACTATCCTGACTCGCATACTTAACCGGAAAATATCGCTCTATTCCATAGTCACTCAGCGTAGAGTAAAAGTTCGTTCTCGATGCCAAATCCTTTGCCAGATTCATCATGATCGCTTCATCGGGCTTCCGCTTTAGCCGAAGCAATGTAGTAACTACTCGCGGAGTAAGGTATAGATCATACTGTCTGGAAACTTTATAAAGCGTTGATATTTCCTTTTCCGTTAATTGATCATAACCCAGTATATCTACAATGTCATTCAGATTCTGATAGGTCGAATCTTTCAAATACGTCTGACTTTCACTTTCAAAATCCTGTAGAATGATTTTCTTATAGGTGGCTAATTCACCAAATAATAATGTTTTGTTTTTCAACAGATGGTTGGTAAGCATATATAAACCACCTTTATACTCTGGTATAGACAGAAATTTTACTGTGTTCAGTAAGAATGATTTTTGCAAAGCAGAGTCAACCACATAAGGACTGAAGATTGAAGTATACTTCCAGCTATCATCTTTTACAGGTTTATGCTTGGGCAAGAGCTTAGCCAGCACAGCAAGACTTTGCCTGGTATTTATACTCGACAATACTTTCAAAGCTGCATACTCTTGCGAAGGATTTGCCGAGAGAGATGGAAAAACTTTTTCGATAAAAGTAATTGATTTCTCTGATGCCAGATCTCGCAGCACATTGAGCATTACTTCCTTGCGACTATCTTCTGACTCGCGATCGTCTGAGTATGTTTTTGTTATCAGGTTTTGAATCGCCTCTATATCTGTTTCTTTGAACTCATATTCACTAAAAGCACTTTTCGCTTTCTTCCATACAGAAGTGTCGGAACTAACTATATCTTTTAACAGCAGAGATTTTTTATCAGATAGCAAATCTCCGGGAGGTACTCCGTTAAAGCGAAAGGAGTTAAAGAAATGATTTGCCGTTTCACCTTGTATTTCATCGGGAGGTAAAAATGTAAACAGCGTGTACCCGAACAAACCTCGGGTAAATGTGCGCACGCGAAACTGGAAATGATTATTACCCTGTCGTATAATCAGATCTTTTGCAGGGCGGCCGTCTACTTGTACATCGCGTTCCTGGATAATAGAATCACCTCTGAGCTTATACGCATTTGCCCGTGATGCCAGCACTGCACTGTCGTTCTTATACTGGGTATATATGGAATACTTCTCTATAGCGAGCGAGTAATTATTCCCGCTATATATATCCTGACCATAGTATACCTGCATGTTTGTGCCGGATGAGTTGTCCTCCTCTTCGGTTGGTTCGGTAGGGAAATCAGCCTTAAAGTAATTTTCGGATGATTGATGACTTGCCCATTCCGGTTTCTTATAAGGAAGAAACTTGAATGACTTCATAAATTTTGCAAGGTCAGCCTTTCGCTTCTCGGGAAAGAACCCGGTAACTATATATGCGCGATTGGTTCGCAGAATAACGTTCAACTCGGTAACGCCATCCTTTACATTCCCGGAAAACTTTCGGCCGGGGAATCCATCAAACACTAATGCTTTTAAAGCAGTAGTATCCTGACTTATTCTTGCTATAACTTCTTTTGATACCTGGCTCAGGTATAGCGAATCATCAAGTATATTAAAGCCTACCGGAAATTCATTGTAGATGACATAGGCTACAACCGATTCGGCAGTATACATGTGCAGGTTGATCTTGATTGTAACACCATCAGGTGTTTCACGATTAACCGTTGTTACTTGTGGCTCTCCTGGAAAATCAGCAGAGAAAGCTCCTTTTTCAGAAACAAAAGTCTTCCACGACTTTTGTGTCCATCCATACTGACTAATCAGTATGAATAGAGACAATAAGTAAATTCGCATGTATATATAGATAGGATTCGGCAAAAATCAGGAAAGCTGAATTTCTTCACCTTCCTTGTTGAGGAACTTAAACTCCGTTACAGCCATAGATGAGTCCATCACCAAAGTCACCCAACGTTTATACTTGAAGTACCAGCGCATGCGTTTCGAAATCAAACCGCGTGTAAAATAAGCGTGCAAGTAAGGATGCAATGCCAACACGAGGTCTTTCTCATTTTGCTTCACGAGCAGGTGCTCAACATTTTTTTCTATCAGATCAGATACCAGTATAGAAGCTGTTATTTTACCTGTACCGTTGCAAGTAGGGCAAACTTCTTTAGTAGTGATATTCATCTGCGGACGAACCCGCTCGCGTGTGATCTGCATCAACCCGAATTTTGATAATGGCAGCACTGTAGATTTAGCTTTATCTTCTGCCATCTCATCTTTCATGGTTTTATAGATGAGTTTTTTATTATCGAGGTTTCGCATATCGATAAAATCGATCACGATAATTCCTCCCATATCACGCAGTCGTAACTGGCGCGCTATTTCTTTCGCAGCTTCCAGGTTAACAGAGAGTGCTGTTGTTTCCTGGTTCTCTTCACGATTAGATTTGTTACCGCTGTTTACATCGATCACGTGAAGTGCTTCGGTGTGTTCGATGATCAGGTAGCCTCCGCCTTTCAAACTTACAGTTTGGCCGAAAGCAGATTTGATCTGCTTCTCTATACCATAGTGTTCAAAGATCTTGGCTTTGCCGGTATATAATTTTACGATCTTCTCCTTATCAGGCGCGATGCTGTGAACATACGCCTTTACATCTTCAAAGATCTTCTTGTCATCTACATGCACATTGTCGAATGATTCATTCAGCATGTCGCGTAGCAACGAAGATGTTTTACTGATCTCACCTATAACTTTATCGCGCGGATTGGCCGTAACAAGTCTCGCCATACCTTCTTCCCATGTATTTACCATGTTACGAAGGTCGCGGTCAAGTTCAGCTACGTCTCTTCCTTCCGCTACAGTGCGGATGATGACGCCAAAGTTTTCAGGTTTAATGGATTGAATGAGACGGAGTAGACGTTTCCGCTCATCGCTGCTGGTAATTTTTTTGGATACGCTTACAGCATTGGAGAATGGCACCAATACCAGGTATCGACCAGCTAATGATAACTCGCAGGATAATCGAGGCCCTTTTGTAGAGATTGGCTCTTTAACAACCTGAACGGGTATTAATTGACCCTTGGTAAGCTGC
>NZ_DATCSD010000294.1:0-3229 GCF_036568665.1 Ohtaekwangia sp.
TGGTAACGTCCTTCTTGCCATCCAGCCACAGGCTTGCATCAAATTGAAAACGCCCTTCCGGCAATTCAATCACCGCACCATTCTCTGCATCGATAAATTGTGTTTGTATCTTCTTCTGAATTTCTTTTTGCGCCCATACCAAAACGGATATGCTGCACAATAAAATTGTGAGGAGGGTTCTCATAACAACTTGGTGGTTTTTACTAAAGATAGTGAAGAATGCTTTATGCGTAAAGTAGAAAGTTTAAAGTTTAAGGCTCAACGTTTAAAGTTTAAGGCTCAACGTTTAAGGTTTATGGTTCAACGTTCAAAGTTAGGTTCGATTTTACGTTGATGGTATAGAATAAAACAGCAGAAAGCTTCTTCAACTTTCTGCTGTTTACTTATGCTTTCGGTTTAAAACTCTAAACCGTGAACTTTAAACTGTGAACCTGGAACTTTAAACTTAATTTCTCTTCCCCAGCTCATCGCGGATCTTCGCGGCACGCTCGTAGTCTTCTTTGTCAATGGCTTCTTTGAGTAGCTCGTTGAGGCGATCTACCGTATAGTTCTTGAAGTCGTCTTTACGCGTTGCTTCTTTCTTTACTTTGGCTTTTTCGATCTTCGGCTCCGGCTTGTCTTCTTCGGCTTCATCGGTGAGTACTATACCGGCTTCTGCCAAAATGTTTTCGTAAGTATAGATGGGAGAATCAAAGCGCAGTCCGATAGCGATAGCATCAGACGGTCTTGCATCGATCTCTGTTTTCTTCAAGCCATCGGAGCATACGATCTTGCCAAAGAATACACCTTCTTTCAAATCGGAGATAATGATCTCTTCTACTGTAAAGTGAAAGTTGTTGGCGAATGCCTTGAACAGATCATGCGTCATAGGACGATTCGGAATAATCTTTTCAATTTCAATGGCAATTGCCTGCGCCTCGAACATGCCTATAATAATGGGTAGCCTTCTGTTTCCTTCAGTTTCCCCGAGTACGAGTGCAAACGACCCTGTGGTTGACTGACTGGACGACAAGCCTAATATTTCAAGTTTGATTTTTTTCACGCTGCTATCTCTCTTCTGCGTTTGTAATACAACTTACACAAATCACCTGACTACACATTGCTTCGCTACAATTATTTTGCGGCTTTTAAAGCAGCCGTCAGTTTAGGAACAACGTCAAAAGCATCTCCTACGATTCCGTAATCAGCAGCCTTAAAAAATGGTGCATCGGCGTCTTTATTAATCACAACAATGTATTTTGAAGAGTTTACACCCGCCAGGTGCTGAATTGCCCCCGAAATTCCCACGGCAATGTAAAGCTGTGGAGCCACTTTCACACCAGTCTGGCCCACGTGTTCGTGGTGAGGTCTCCATCCCATATCTGATACCGGCTTACTGCAGCCTGTTGCTGCGTGCAATGTTTTGGCAAGCTCTTCCAGAATGCCCCAGTGTTCGGGACCTTTCATACCGCGGCCTCCCGACACAACGATGTTTGCTTCCGGCAGCAATACTTCTCCGGTAGCCTTTTCAGACGACAGTATCTTCACCGCGAAGTCTGCATCCGACAATGAAACTGTATATGGAGTAACCGAAACAGCGCTGCCTACTTCTTTTGCTTCCGCTGCATTCTTCCTGAGAGCAATAACTTTCTTGGCCTTCTGCAATTCTACTTTGGCAAATGCTTTACCGGTATAGATGCTGCGCTTTACCACAAAGCCTGCAGAAGTATCAGGCAGTTCAGTAACATTGGTCGCGAGGCTCGCTCCTATTTTAGCGGCAACGCGCGCTGCTACCGGTGTACCCAGCGATGAATTTGCGAGCACAAGTATATCTGCGCCTTCATCCTGCAATGCTTTTTCCAATACAGCTGCGTATGCCTGAATAATTCCCTGATTAAGTTTATCATCGGCTGCGTGCAGTACTTTCTGCGCTCCATATTTTCCAAGAGCTTCGAGCGCTGCTTTGTCAACAGTACCGAGTGCTATGGCTGTTACCGGGCCGCCCATGGCATGTGCGTATGAAACAGCTTCCAGCGATGTTTTCTTTATTTGTCCTTCTGCGCTTTCAACAAAAACAAGTATTGACATGTGCATGGTTGTTTAAAATGGATGGATCGGTTGATCGGATTACAGTACTTTCGCCTCATTCTTCAATAATGTAACAAGCTCGGCTACATTATCGGCTGATATCATTTTAACAGCACCTTTTGGCGGTGGCAATTCAAACTTCTGAAGTTTAACACCACTATCTACTGCTTTAGGCTCTACTACTTTCAAGGGCTTGGTGCGTGCAGACATGATACCGCGCATGTTGGGTATCTTCCATTCTGCTATAGGTTCCTGGCATCCGGCCACGAACGGAAGATTTACTTCCAGTGATTCTTTACCACCTTCAATCTCGCGTGCCAGTTTTGCTTTCGTTCCTTCTATATCCAGCTTCATCACCGGAGATACGGAAGGTATACCCAGCATCTCGCCAACTATACCGTGTACTACACCACTGTTATAGTCAATGGACTCACGGCCCATGAGAATAAGATCATATCCTGTCGCTTTGGCGTGCTCAGCAATCTGTGCCGCAACAAAGAATGAATCGGTTGGTTCGGCATTCACACGTATAGCATCGTCTGCTCCAATTGCCAACGCTTTGCGAATGGTGGGTTCGGTATCAGCAGTACCAACATTGAGCACCGTTACCGTTGTGCCTGCATTGGCCTCTTTGATCTCGATAGCACGCGCCAATGCATAATCATCGTACGGGCCGATGATGAACTGGACACCAGCAGGATCAAACTTGGTATTGTTATCAGTAAAATTGATTTTGGATGTGGTATCCGGAACGTGGGTAATACAGACTAAAATCTTCATCTCGCTCTAAATCAATAAGTTCGAAAGTGGTTTTTGGAAACAGGGCTCAAGATACAAAAAACCGGATACCCAATGCCAAAATTTTAAAATTTCAGAAAGCATTCACTATCATGAAGGACAACCTCTAAAAAAATTATATGCCCGTATAGCAACGATGGGTATGGTAATAATATTTATGTTTAAGCGCTGATAGAAGGTAGCAAATATACCATGAACCGACTTGACCAACTCCGGCAATTTGTGAACGATGATCCGGATGATCCTTTCAACCGCTATGCCCTTGCACTGGAATATATAAAGTCTGATACCACGCAAGCTGCAGCGTTGTTTGATGAGCTGATGCAAAAACATCCCGACTACCTGCCTACATATTATCATGCCG
>NZ_DATCSD010000295.1:0-4254 GCF_036568665.1 Ohtaekwangia sp.
GACTGATATAGCTTTTGCAGAAATGATTTGTCCATACTGGTTAAATTCGTTGGTGGCGATCGCTCCGGAGAACCCGCTGCTTCTTAAACGCGTTTCCTGAACTTTTGATTTCAGTATTTGTCTACAATAGCTTATGATTCCATCCTTTTTTTAGCTTCAATGCACCACAACAATTCGTTTACAAAAACACGCGCACGTTTATCCAGTGCCGCTTTGTCTTTCGGATGACCTTGCTCATCAAGCAGTTCACCTACCTTGGGCATTGGGCACATAGCAGGAACAGTCCACGCCCTGATCTTCCACAAAGTAAATTGCAGGGATGTTATTACTTGTGTTCCTCCAAATACACCATCCGAAGCTGTCGATATAGCGATCGGTTTACGATGCCAGTCTTTATACAGAAGATCCGTAACGTTCTTGATACTCGCAGGATACCCTCCGTTATACTCAGGCGTTACAATAATCACCCCGTCCGACTTTCTGATCTTGTCTGCAAACTCCAATGCTTTGGGCAACGGATTTTGCTGATGTTCAAGTCGCTCGTTAAAAACCGGGAACTGATATTCATTCAGATCGAGTATCTCTACATCGGCCAGGTTATTTTCCTTCAGGTAATTTTGGAAATATAGCGCTACACGATGACTCAGGCGCCCGGTACGGACACTGGCTGATATAATGGAAATATGCGGCATACAAATTTTGATTCATTAGGGTATAGCAAAGAAGTTAAATTTTGCGATCAAAAGAAAACTATTCGATGCGTTGTATCTCGTACTGACGGTTGTTGAAGGTAAACGCATCCTTCTCTTTCAATCCGGTTAGCTTCGCTCCTATAGGCGATGCCGGTGAGATGGCATAGAACGATTCGTTGTCAATCTTCAGCAACCCTGCACTAATGGAGATATAAAAATTACCCTGATTCGTTGTCACCAGACATCCCGGTTGCACTACCGTAGTCTGCACGACTGTTTCGATCTGGCTGATGGTTTGTTTCAGTTTTATAGCTTCTTCCAGTTGCATGCTATATTTCTCCATCTCCAGTTGCATCATAGAGCGTCCGGTTTCATACTTATCGCCCGCGCTGCTCTTGGTCTCTTCGTTAGCCGATATCTGTAAAGATTCAATAGCCTTTTGTGCTGCTGTAATTCGCTCATCACAATAGGCATGGCAAAGCCTGTACAATTTCAATTTGCGTTCACTCATAAAAAATTACCTGCGATTTTTTATACAGCCTTGATAGCGGTCACTTCTATTTCCACGAGATAATCGGGATCGATCAATGCACTGATCTCGATCATGGAAGTAGCGGGTTTAATGGTACTGAAAAATTCACCATGCGCTTTGCCGACAGCTTCCCATTGTGTGATGTCGGTAACAAACATGCGCGTTCGCACTACATCCTGCAAACGGAAGCCCGCCTGCTGCAATACGTTATCGATCTTATTGAGAATGAACTGTGTCTGTTTGTAAAAATCTCCTTTGCCTACTACTCCGTTCTCATCGGTGGCTACTGTTCCGGAAATTTCCAGGTGATTACCGATTTGTACTGCACGGGAGTATCCAACAATGTCTTCCCACTTGGCACCAGAAGAAAAAATTTTTCGTTGCATTTGGTATGAATCGTATTTTTGAAATGAATGAGCAAGTTAACGAACGAAGAGTATAAACGGTATAGTCGCCACCTTGTGTTGCAGGAATTTGGTTTAGAAAATCAACTTAAACTGAAAGATGCACGTGTGCTGGTGGTGGGTGCCGGAGGACTCGGAGCTCCTGCGCTGCTCTATCTCGCTGCTGCCGGTGTTGGCACCATCGGTATTGTGGATGACGATACAGTTGATCTTTCCAACCTGCAGCGACAAGTGCTTTATACCGAAGCAGATATTGGTAAACGTAAAGCACATGCTGCAGCCGACAGGCTTCGGGCACTCAACGCTTCTATCCAACTGACGAGCTACACGCTGGCGCTGACCCGAGACAATGCACTCGACATCCTGAAAGACTACGATGTTATTCTGGATGGTACCGACAACTTTCCTACGCGCTATCTCATCAACGATGCATGTGTATTGATGAATAAGCCTTTTGTATACGCCTCTATTCTCCGGTTTGAAGGACAGGTGGCAGTGTTCAACTATAAAAAACATAACGGACAGTTCAGCAGTAATTACCGTGATCTGTTTCCGGTTCCGCCTGATCCGGCCAGCACACCGAACTGCGAGCAAGCAGGTGTATTGGGAGTATTACCCGGCATGATTGGTTGTATGCAAGCCAATGAGGTGATCAAGATTATCACCGGTATAGGTGAACCTCTGGCCGACCGGTTGTTGTTACTGGATAGCGCTACGCTGGAACAGCATATTATCGTATTGCCCGATCGCCAGGCACGAAACGCCATAAAACATTTGGTGGATTATGATGAATTTTGTGGTTTAAGTGGCGGGAAAAATAAATCTTTGAAGCTTAATCAAGAGAATACAATGAAAGAAGTAACTGTACAGGAGTTGAAAGAGATGATCGACTCCCATGCCGATTTTCAACTGATCGATGTACGCGAACCACATGAGTTTGATATCTGCAACCTGGATGGTGAACTGATCCCTCAGGCAGAAGTGCCTCACAATATAGATCGCATCGCGAAAGATAAAAAAGTGGTTGTTCATTGCCGCAGTGGTGCACGCAGTGGTAACATGGTGCAGTGGCTGGAGAAAAATCACGGCTTTACCAATCTATATAATTTGAAAGGTGGTATACTGGCGTGGGCCAGAGAGATCGATCCTTCGATGCCTACGTACTAACCGGTAAACGTTACACGTTATCCGTTATTCGATAGGGAGTAAGTATGTATCTGCCTCGATTAACGGATAACGGTTAACGAATGACGTTTTTTTCCGCAGATTAACACAGATCAAATCCAGCAGCTTGCAGCCAGAAGCCATTCCTCACCGGACAACGCTGATTCTCCTCAGCACGGTTTGGTCGTTCCAGTAAATGCGAAGTATATATATACCGGCTGCCAGTGATGTAACGCTTATTGATTGAGTGGGGAGTTGCCGGGTGAATGCTAAATCTTTACTCATCAGTAATTGTCCTTTCTCCGATATAAATTCCACACGACAAGATGAAACCTCGGCTGCACTGAAAGGTTTAACGGACAGTATATTATTCACTACGGGATTGGGATATACCATGAACGGATTTTCGCGCAGTGATTTTAACAATGTTTCTACGGTGCTATAATTCGGAATGCCATAACCTAATAAGTTATCGGGTGCGTTGGCTTGAGATCCTGATCTGCGGATAACATCTATTACTTCTTTATTGGTGAGTGATGGATAGTGTTGCCACACACCAGTTACGAGGCTTGTAATGATCGGTGCTGCCAGTGATGTGCCGGAAGCTGTACCTACAGAACCACTGGGAAGTATAACACTTGTATTTGAACCCATCGCAGCAACATCGGGTTTGATAACGCCATTTATACCCGGCCCTTTGGAACTGGAAGGAACACGCAGCCCTGCGCTAGTAACAGACGCTACTGCGAGTACATCTTGTGCATCGGCTGGTGTGGTAATGATCTGCCAGGCAAAGGCACCTTCATTCCCTGCGCTGCATACTACTACTATACCGCGTGCTGCTGCCCATTGTGCTGCACGTGCTGCTACGGTGGTCTTACCATCCATAGCAGACTTCGCATAGTCCATAGAAGAATCATCAAATGTATTATAGCCTAGCGAAGAGCTGATCACATCAACGCCTGCGCTATCGGCACGTTCGGCCGCAAACAACCAGTTATACTCTTCAATTCTGTATTCAGTGCTTACATCTTCGGTAACATATAGCTGGTAGTTGGCTTTGTAAGCACCACCGGTAAATGTACCCTCCTGGTAAGCGGCTATCACCGAAAATACTTCGGCTCCGTGATCATCGTACTGAAATATATCTTGTGTATTGTAAACAAAGTCGTGCGATACCTGCAGATCAATTCTGTTCTCATTGAAGATCGGCTGAAAAGGTGCGTTTACATTTACACCATCAAAGCCGCTGTCAAATATACCGATGATCATGCCTTCGCCACGATAACCCGCTGCCTGCATATCATCTATACCTACCATGCCCAGCTGCGTGGTGGTAACATCGTTGGTCTGCATGGAGCGCGCATCGTTGGCTCCCACTCTCCCATTGCCCAGTAATTTTGCCCCGGGTGCTACATACTCAACATGATCAACAAATGATAACTGCTGTATAGTAGAGATC
>NZ_DATCSD010000296.1:0-3805 GCF_036568665.1 Ohtaekwangia sp.
TTATTGCTCACCAACGTACCTCGATTATAGTCGAGCACTTCCAACGTAAAGCGATATACACCTTCCGGAAGTTTAGCGCCTTTTTCATACTGACTTCGACTGATACCAGCGAAGTCAAGGTTTGCCGGATTAAAATACTCGGCTATATCTTCACCGTATAGCTGTAAGGGTATACCTCCTCCCGGTAACACCAAAGGTTGTTGTGGAATGAAATTCTGTTTGGTGCGAATGGTGATTCCAACACCTTCAATAGTAAGTCTGAGTTTACCGCGATACTCGGTTAATGTAGGATCGTTCAGCATGAACGTAACAGACAGTTGCTGTGAGCCGGACGCTGTATAATCGCTGAGATACGCACTATACGGTGGAGTTATCTGCGTATTGACGCGAACAGGATAGGTCTGTGCCTGCACTCCAACAGCACATGCTGTGATCAACAATAGTATAGTAAATATCCGGTTCACTCTCTCCAGTGTTACTTTCATTTCATTCCAAAAGCATAACTATATCCAAGCGTGCCGGTAAATTCTGTGAAGGATTGTGAAGAGGTTTCACTTTTACTTTCACGATTTACGGTTACAAGACTCAGATTCAAATTGTGTTTCTTGTGTATTGTATAACTCCCGTTGATGCGCCCGTTCAGGATAGTGCTAACACGATGGGAGTTTGTATAGGTATTATTATAGGATGTCGACAGTGTAGCGCGAAGCTTACGATCAAAGAATGATTTACTCACCGAAGCTGTAGGCCCCAGTGTTTCGGTTGTAATTGAAGGACTGTCATTTATATTTCCATTGAAAGCCACGGATATAGTAAGGTTTTGCGGAACCATGTTACAGCTATAACCTGCATTGAGATTATAGAACTGACTTCCGGAGTTCTGAGTAACTTGTCCTTGTTTGTCGGCTGCATCCTGCATAGTAAGATTAAGACTTATGCTTTGCCTGCGCTCTTTGGAATTGCTTAGAGCATACATCGCGGTAGCCGTTATGTTCTGAGAAATCTGGGTATAGTTCAGTGTATCCAGGTTATCGTAAGGCGTTAACTGATTTATATTGACAAACTGCGAACGGATATTGGTATAGGTTTGAAAATTGGAATACGAAGCAGAAAGGTTCAGTTTCTGATTAGGTATATAATTTACATTTACCGATCCCACCATTCTGCGCATGGTGCTCACCTTACTCCTGTCGAGATTATCGCGTTGCGTACCGGCACTGACCGCTACATTCATCTTTCCCTGCCATAATGCAGCGGAACCGTTGGCTGTAATGCTTTCCAGATCATTATTAAAGTAATAGGCACCGAGCGTGCGATACTGCGGATCGATCCGCTCATAGGCAACGCCCAGGGTATACGCATCCTGTTGATAGTTGAGCGAAGTCTTGAATGCTTTATAATAGGATGACGACAGTCGCGGTGTATACAGAAAACCCGTGTTGGCCAACGGGTGTGTATGATCACCTTCTTCCGCTCGTATATCCCGCGAAAGCGCGCTTGAAGCCAGTTCACCTTTCAGCAAAAAATGATCGAAAAAGGTTTTGCCGGCACCAATACTTATCACCAGGTTTTCCTGTGGCAGAATGCCGAGACTATCGGGTACAAAGGGTATAGATGTTATATCGTCTTTAGCATGGAATATAATGAGATCAACCGAGTTACCGTTTTTAGTATAGCTCGTCTTCAACCCATAGCCCATCCGTTTGAATGATGGTGTGTTGGTAATTATACCGGCTGTATCTGATTCCGGCTGTACGGCCCGCAGAAATCTTCCATACAAAGCACTGAACTTCCAATTACCTTCTGGAGCGAGGTCAACAGCGGCTCCTAAAAATATATGACCGTTTACAGTATAAGGAGAATACGACATACTGGTATAGCCAATATGTGCCGTAACCCATTTATAGGTTGGATGAATACTATATTGATTGAATGGCTGCTGAAAAGATGTATTCTGGTTCGATACGCTAAAACTCAAAGGAACGCTCCAGCCATAGAGCGAAAAGTTTATATTGCCAGAGGCATAATAGGTATAGGGATCGCGCCTGCTCTGAATGCCGCTGGCGGTATAAAATATTTGATTTAGTGAAAGTCCACCGGTAATGGTAACAGGCTTTTCTTTTCCAATGGATTCAAGATTCTGAGCGCAAGCACCCAGAGCAAAGAAAAATAGCAGTATGAGAATACCACAACGGTAGAATATCCTCATAGGTTAAGGTTAGGGTACAAAGACTTAGGCATACACATCACTTTACTATATTTATATACACAATAGTAAAGTCACTTCAAGTATAGACTAAAATGGAAAGTAAATTTCAGTAAACAATAATGCTTTACTACAACGAATTGTATACCGCAAAAAAGGTAATATAGTCTGGCATCTGGTATTAAAATGCCATCCTGGGAGAGATATTCATTTCAGAAAAAATTACTTTATATAGACATATATTACATATACTATACCTCTACGAGTGGAATTTTTATCGGATGACAATACTGATGAATTTAAATATACCTATAGATATATACGTATATATACGGAGATGGATTGGAGTATACGAATTATCCACACACGAAATTCAGTGTGCTTATAACAAGAATCAGCGATCGACTGTTCAGAATCTTCGCCTTTTCTCGTTGCAATCCTCCAGGTTTATATACCGGCTGTTATCAGGTCTGCCAGTTTTTCAATTCATCCATGCGCCTGCTGTTTGCCGCGGTCGGCTTTTCTTTTCTTGGCATTGGCAATCTTCTGCATTACCAGCGAATATACTTCAGTAAGGTATGTTCGCATCTTCTATGAAAAGTATGAGAGACTAGATTTACTCTGTGCGGATCTCACTTGTGCGATCATTAAATAACATACCATAGCGATCGAGCGTACTACCCAGGTCATTCTTTTTAGAAAGTCCCAATCCGAAGCACGGAAAATCATAACCCGTAAAACTCCATTGATAGTAATACAAAGTATACTCGCCTAATTCCCTGGCAAGCGTACTTTTCAGGTTTGTAAATATAGTCCGGGTGGATTCCAATATATCCAGGCTTTCGAGCGACTGTGCAACGCCATCTTCGATTTTTAAAATGACCGACTTGACCCCTGCAGATTCACAATATAGTGTGTGTAGTTTCTCGTCAGAAAAACGTACGCCCTCAAAATTTTTGAATAAACCATTCAACTGCCTGGCTACCGAATCCAAATAACCGGTTGGAAATACATACTCTTCAAACAGGCTGCTATACAAATGATCAGAAGCGCGTAAAACAAATTTGCCACCTTTAGGACATGGCTGCTGACCATATACGATCGAATGCATGTGGCCTTCATCACCTAAAATATCGCTATACTTATTGGTTAACTTTTTAACATTAATGATTTCAGGCTCACTGTCGAGGAAAAGATAAACACGGTATACGCTAACATCCTCTATAGCTTTACCCGATCGCTTAAAAGCAAGAAATGTATAATAAAAGTGAAAGAGACCGCTGACAGCAAAGGGAACAAAATCCTTGAGGGCCGGAACGCCTTGTATATACTGAAAGAGTTTCCGGGTTTCGCTCTGCAGATCAACACCTTCTTGCTTTTCAGTGTTTAACTCGGCAATGGCGCACTGGTTTAAAATATAGTACTCTTCATGATTATATACTTTCAACTCACAAGTCCAGTCTTCCAGAAAGTCTCTCCAAAATTGTTTGAACAAGGGTGGAAAAGATACAGTAAATACATCTTCAATAATTTCGAGTGATTTCATAGGGATATATTATCAGGAAACAGATTTTTTTATTGGCAATGTATGCTCTTTAC
>NZ_DATCSD010000297.1:0-7854 GCF_036568665.1 Ohtaekwangia sp.
TTTATAGCGTGGATCACGTTCTCGATCAGCTCTTACTTTATGAAGAAGAGACGCTTGTATCTGCAACAACTAGTTACGGAACGAACACACGATCTTCAACGAGCCAATGAAGAGTTAACACAACGAAACTCCGAGCTCGACCGCTTTGTATATAGTGCATCTCACGACTTGAGTGCTCCGCTTAAGTCTATACTAGGTCTTATTATGGTAGCACGCATGGATAAGTCCATCGAAAGTCATGAAACGTATCTGTCCATGATGGAGAACAGCGTGCGCAAACTCGAAGAATTTATTGAAGAGGTAGTGAGCTACTCACGCAACTCACGCATGCCTATAAAGCTGGAAAAATTTTCGTTCAGAGAATTTGTTCAGAATGTTCTGCACGATCATCAATATGCACCGAGCTATAATAAAATATTATTCATGATCGATGATCGCGCTGCAACGGAAATGGTATCAGACGTTACGCGATTAAAGATCATTCTCAACAACCTTATATCCAATGCAATTAAGTTTTACTGGACCGGCAGCGACCGAAAACCTTTTGTGCGCATATCGTTGGAGATAACCGATGCACACTATATCATTACCGTAGAAGACAACGGTATCGGTATTGGCGAAGAACACCTGGCCCGTATATTCGATATGTTCTACCGGGCAAACGAAGATGCCCAGGGCTCAGGACTTGGATTATATATTTTAAAAGAATCGGTTGCCAAACTTGGCGGAACGGTAAAAGCGACATCGGTAATCGGTGAAGGCACCGTATTTACTATTTCATTGCCGGTTCAAAGTGTATCCGAATAATCTGCTAATCGTTATCGTTCATCAAGTCAATTGATCTTGTTATTTTTGGCGCCACATGATAAACTTTCAGGAATTTACCTTAGAAAACGGCTTGCGCGTAATTGTGCACGAAGATCCAACCGTGCAGATAGCTGTGATGAATATTTTATACGATGTAGGCTCGCGCGATGAGCATCCGGACCGAACAGGCTTTGCGCATCTTTTCGAGCACCTTATGTTTGGTGGCTCCCTTAACATTCCCAGTTATGATGAGCCGCTGCAGCGTGTAGGTGGTGAGAACAATGCATTTACCAACACAGACATCACGAACTATTACCTCACTTTACCAGCCGCTAATCTGGAAACAGGTTTCTGGCTGGAGAGCGATCGCATGCTAAGTCTTTCATTCGATCCCAAAGTTTTGGAAGTACAACGCAAAGTTGTCGTGGAAGAATTTAAGCAGCGTTACTTGAATCAACCATACGGTGATGTGTGGCTCAAATTACGACCATTGGCGTATCAACAACATCCGTATCAATGGGCAACGATCGGTAAAGAGATCGCGCATATAGAAGATGCCACGATGGAAGATGTAAAGAATTTCTTCTTCAGTCACTATGTACCCAGCAATGCTATACTCGTAGTAGCAGGGCATGTTACGTTCAGTCAGGTAAAAACACTTGCTGAAAAATGGTTCGGTCCTATACCTGCAGGAAAGATCAAACCACGAAATCTTCCGAAAGAAAATACGCAAACACAAAAACGATTTTCACAGGTAGAAGCAAAAGTACCAGCGGATGCTTTCTATAAAGCGTGGCACATGCCGGGTCGTTTTCATGACGATTACTATGCTATAGATTTACTCAGCGATGTATTAAGTCGCGGGCAATCGAGCAGACTATATCAGCAACTGGTAAAAGAGAAAGAGATTTTTACTTCTATATCATCGTTTGTAATGGGCACCATTGATCCGGGATTACTGGTAGTGAGTGGCCGTGTAAAAGAAGGTGTTTCATTGGAAGACGCGGAGAATGCCGTGAATGCTATACTGGAAGAAGTTGTTGCCAAAGGAGTAACAGCCGAAGAGCTTGAGAAAGTAAAGAACCAGGCTGAATCAACTTTAGAGTTTGGCGAAATGGAAGTAATGAATCGCGCCATGAACCTCGCCTTCTCCAAACTTTCTGGCGATGCTGATCTCGTTAACAAAGAGGCCGATAAAATTACAGCTGTTACAATAACCGACATTAAGCGCGTGGCAGCTGATATACTTCGTGAAGCCAACGCCAGTGTATTGTATTACAAGGCAACGGCCTGAGCTATACGTTGAAAGGCTATCCACTCGTAAAATTATAGAGAGAAGGCTGAACAAGTTATTGGTATTCAACGTTCACCCAAAGTCGTTCATGATGTAATGATCCAACCACCGTGGAGAAAGAAAAAGTAAGCAGCGGAAATATTATTGACTGGTCGGTATTAAGCCGGCTCATGAAATTTGTAATGCCCTACAAAGGACGCTTTGTATTGGTTATACTGCTTACAGTAGTACTCGGCATCCTTGCTCCTACCAGACCTATATTAATACAGTATACATTGGATCATGATGTAGCCCAGGGAAATTACCAGGCTATGGTATGGATGATGTGGATATTGATGATCCTGCTCGTTATCAACTCCATTGCCCAGTATGTACACACCTATGTATCCGGATGGTTAGGCCAACAGGTCATTCGTGATATACGACTCAGACTATACCAGCATATCGTTCACTTACGACTCAAGTTCTTCGACAAGACTCCTATAGGGCGATTGGTAACCCGAACGATCTCGGATGTCGAAACGCTTGCCGATGTTTTCAGTGAAGGGCTCGCTGCCATGGCGGGCGATCTGCTGCAGATCATTTTTATTCTCGGCTTCATGTTTTATGAAGACTGGAGACTGGCGTTATTAAGTTTATCTACATTACCATTGTTGCTCATCAGCACTTATGTATTCAAAGAAAAGATTAAAGTTGCTTTCAACGAAGTTCGTAATGCGGTATCAAACCTCAACACATTTGTGCAGGAACATATTACCGGCATGAACATCGTGCAGATCTTTGGCAGTGAGAAGCGAGAGTTTGAAAAATTCAACGAGATCAACAACGAGCACAAGCAAGCCAACCTGCGCTCGGTACTATATTACTCCATTTACTATCCCGTGGCGGAGATCATTGCTGCAGCCGGTATAGGATTACTCGTGTGGTATGGAGCAAAAGGAATTATACATTATGAAGACACAGGCGTTACTATTGGTAAACTCATCGCCTTCATTATGTATATACAAATGTTCTTCCGTCCTATACGGATGATTGCCGATCGTTACAACACGTTACAGATGGGTATAGTAAGTTCTGCCCGCATCATGAACCTGTTGGATGAAACAGAACATGTACAAGAGAATGGCAAACATATACCGGAGCATATTGGTGGAGATGTAAAGTTCGATCACGTGTGGTTTGCTTACAACGAGCCCGATTACGTATTGAAAGATATAAACTTTCATATCCGTCCGGGTCAAACCATTGCGTTTGTTGGAGCAACCGGTGCTGGTAAATCTTCGATCATTAATTTACTCAACCGTTTTTATGAAATCAATAAAGGTTCCATCAGGATAGACGAGATAGACCTGAAGCAATATGAGCTGGGTACACTTCGCAAAAATATAGGAGTAGTATTGCAAGATGTATTTCTCTTCTCCGATACCATCTTCAAAAACATTACGCTGGGCAATCCTGATGTAACAGAAGATATGGTGTGGCATGCTGCTGACCTGGTAGGTGCGCGCAAATTTATTGAGCGGCTTCCGGGTAAACTTTCCTATAATGTAATGGAGCGCGGAGCTACATTATCCGTTGGTCAGCGTCAGCTCATATCGTTTATACGTGCTATGGTCTTCAACCCGAAGATACTCGTGCTGGATGAAGCAACATCATCCGTTGATACAGAAACGGAAGAGATGATCCAGCAGGCTATTGTAAAGATGATGAGCGGCCGTACGTCTATTGTTATTGCACACCGTTTATCAACCATACAAAAAGCAGATAAGATCATTGTGCTCGACCACGGTGAAATAAAAGAAGTTGGCCGCCACGAAGAACTTCTGCTACAGGATGGCTATTATGCTCAACTCCATAAAATGCAGTATAAAGAGTTTGTTTGATGCTGCTTTCGTTCCGGGGTTTTAGGCGAGCACAGCAAAAGGCTTATATTTGCCCTAATGCTTTTACAAAAATCAATTGTGCTCTCGGTCTTTTGCTTGCTAAGTGTATGTACACTCGCACAGCAACGCCCGCGTAATGGCAGCAAGAGCTCGTATACACGCGAACGATTCAACTATAACGCTACACGCGTTCGTGGTAATAAAGCCAAAATCGTATGCCCCGTTTTTGATAAAAGTAAATACCCTTATCATGGCTTTGGTGTAAAGATGGGCGATCCTTTTGCACTCACCTATAAATACTATCCGAACAAAAATTTCGCGATTGCCGCAGATGTAGGTAAACCTGCCAGTGGACTATATAATCGTTATTTCCGTCAACAGTTCAATACTTACCAGCGTGATACTCTTTCACAGGGAGCTCAGGTAAATTATCTTACACATACTGTGAAGTCAGATTTCATAGGAGAGTTAAAGCTTCTATATCATATTGACGCCAAGTTTATCTCACCAGGTCTTCAGTTTTACGTGGGAGCCGGTTGGGAATGGAAGTACTCCAAAATACGATACGATTATGTATATGATGAGCCCGACAATCCGAATCCAAACAGCAATAACCGGATAGGAAATTTCACCGTGTCGCGCTTTACGCAAGGACCACAAGGTGTGATTGGTATAGAGTATTCTTACTTTCAATTACCGATCTCTGCCTTTATGGAACTTGAATATTTTACAGATGTGCAGCTCGATCCGGGCTGGAGCCGCGCAGAAGGTGGCGTAGGTTTACGGTATATTTTTTAAACAAGAACAAACAAAAAGATGAAACACGTTGCGTTGATTTCCCTCCTGATCATCGTAGTTGTGAGTGCGCATGCTCAACAGCAAGGTATAGGACTACGACTTGGTTTACCTACTGGCGTTACATACAAACGCTACCTGTCAACTGCGAAAGCTGTGGAATTTGGTATAGGTACATCACCCCGAAACATTGATGATCGATACTACAAAAATTCTTTCAAACACATGAGCCGCTACGATAATTATGTGTATGAATCCGTAGATGTTTCGAGTGCGGTATATATGCAGGCGCGAGTGTTATTTCAATACGATTTAGCGGTAACAGATACAGAAGGTAAATTTCAATGGTACTGGGGTGCTGGCGCTATGCTAAAACTCGCCAAGGTTGATTACTGGTATCGTAACCCGGCGAACAATAATGAATATCTGCACGACAGACGCACCGATCTTGACTTTGGGCCTGAAGGTATATTAGGATTGGAGTATACTTTTGAAGATATACCACTTTCGTTGTTCGCGGAAACGAGTCTTCAGCTGGAATTAGCAGACCGGTTTACTTTCCGATTACTTGCCGGAACCGGAGCGCGGTATAATTTCTAAAATACGTTTCCAGAAAACTCGCTGGCTTAGGCAGAATAATATATAGTATATCTGCGAGGAGTACTAAGCTTCCTCTTCGTCAAGCTGCACTTGCTTTTCGTATAGTTCCTTGTATATACCGTTCGCTGCAATCAGCGATTCATGTGTGCCTTCTTCTGCTACGTTTCCATCGATCAGCACAATGATCTTGCTGGCCAGTTTGGCTGACGACACGCGATGTGATATAATTATGGTAGTGCGCCCTTGCATAATTCTGCGCATGCTGCTCAGAATGTTGTTCTCTGTTTTTGTATCTACTGCCGAAAGTGCATCGTCCAGCATCAGTATTTTCGGTTCGCGAACTATAGCACGTGCAATGGATACACGCTGCTTCTGTCCACCGGAAAGAGTTATACCGCGCTCGCCCACTCTTGTTTCAAAACCCTGCTGAAACTCTACGATGTTGTGGTATACATCCGCGTCTTTCGCGGCTTGAATTACTTTCGCTTCATCCGGGTCTTTTATACCGAATGCTATATTGTTAAAGATCGTATCACTGAAAAGAAAAACATCTTGCGGCACATAGCCGATCTGGCTTCGCAGTGAAGTAAGATTGTAATGAGTAATAGGAGTATCATCAATCAAAATCTCACCATCGCGCACATCATACAATCGCGATACTAAGTTTGATACCGTGCTCTTACCTGAACCGGTTGTGCCTATAATAGCAAGCGATTCTCCGGGGTTGATCACAAATGATATATCTTTCAGTGCTTTAATGCCGGTATCCGGATACGTAAAGGTTACTTTCTTAAATTCAACTTTACCCTGTATATCTTTCACCAGTTCTTTCTCAGAAACTATACTTGTTTGTGTGCGCAGAAATTCATTAATCCTTTTCTGCGATGCTTCTGCGCGCTGCACCAAACTACTCGTCCAGCCAAGCGATGTTACAGGCCAGGTAAGCAAGTTTACATAGATGATAAACTCGGCTATATTTCCGAAGGTGAGATTACCATTGATCACTTCTGTGCTGCCGGCATATACTGTGAGAATAGTGCTGATGCCTACCAACCCCATAATGATGGGAAAGAAAAGCGATTGCATTTTGGTGAGCTTGAGTGACTGCCGTTTATAGGCATCGCTTTCCTTTTCAAATCTACCTATAGATTCCTGCTCACGGTTAAACGATTTGAGCACCCGTATGCCACTGAACGCTTCCTGTACAAACGTTGATAACCGTGATTGATGACGTTGGATTTCTTCTGAACGTTTCTCAATAATATTATTCACCAAAAAGATACTCAGCGATAATAATGGAAGCGGACTCAATGCATACCAGGTGAGCTTTACACTAATGCTGAACATAATAGGGATCAACATCAGAAACAATGTGATAAGTGTAAGTCCATACATAATAGCAGGACCGAGGTACATACGCACACGACTCACATCTTCGGAGATACGATTCATCAGGTCGCCCGTATTATTTCTTCTGTAAAAACTTAATGGAAGCGTCTGGTAATGTTGGAATACTTCGTTCTTCAAATCATATTCGATAAGGCGCGACATAACGATCAATGTCTGGCGAACAAAGTATAGAAATATACCTCTCAGAAAAGCCATCACCAGGATGAGGCCCGCATAGATTAAAATACCAAAAGCAAAAACCTTGAAAAAATTTTGCTGAACATCCGTTCCTTCGAGTGACTTATAGAGTCTAATGTTATCTACTACAAGATCGATAGAGTCACGCACCAGCTGTGCCGGTATGATCTGAAAGACATTGGAGAGAATGACAAAGATGGTTCCTAAGATGAGATGCCACTTGTACTTGAACAGATACTTGTTTAGATACTTCAGTTCGCGCATGTAAAAAATTTTGGTGGCTCACGATAAAACGAAATATCCTTTCAATAGTTCATATAAAATTATGAAACCTGAGAACTGCAGCTCGCTTATCATGAAGGATCAATCGCGTCCCAGGCTGATGCCGGATTATACTTTTTAACAGGACAATGCGATTAAACATCGGCAAAACTACGTAATCCATTGATCATCCTATAACTTTAATCTTGAACTGTGAACGTCAATGCATTATTTTTACGCCAGCTTTTAAAAACCACCGTTCTTTATCATGCTTAACCGAAGAAGTCTCCGTATCAAAGTCATGCAAAGCCTGTTTGCCTTGCAGCAATGTAAAGATGCCAACTATGAACTATGCCTTGACAAAATCAGTGAGGCGTTTGCTCCTGATCTGAACTCCATGGAGGTACAGGATAAAGCAGCGCTGTCGCTTCAAAAGAAAACGGCTGCCAAGCTTTTTGAGAAGACCTTTAAAAAAGGTGAGACTTCGGTTGATAGTGATGATCCCAAGATTAAAAAAGTAGTAAACGAGTGCTTCCAATTCTATGCGAAGCAGTCTAAAAAAGATAGCGACTTCTTCCTGAAAAATCTGATCAGCGAAGTTGAAAAGATATACGATCACTATATAGC
>NZ_DATCSD010000298.1:0-2201 GCF_036568665.1 Ohtaekwangia sp.
CATGGCGGGAGCAGTAGGGACTTTTTTAGTAGCATAGCCTATCAATTTTACCGCGCCAAAAAAACCAAAGCCAGTGTCTCCCGCGAAAGAACGATCATGCGTTGTTAGTCCTGTACTATCAATGTCTGAAGTGATGTTATAGTTGCCAATGTGTGTAAACCAGGGAACGTCAATTGGTACTGACTTCACGCATAGCTTGACACAAAAACAATTGTGAGCATTGGTTCTGTCGGATCGGTGACCCGTGTTACGATTTTCGTCCAGGAGTATAAATCCGGAGGGCGTTTCTATGCGGAAGTATATATCCGGACCAGCGGGCCATTCTACATTAAGCCATGAAAATATAGTCTTGGAGAAATCAGCAGATGTATAGAATATTTTAAAATGCCCGTTGACATCCGTATAGGCAGAACCTAACGCATCATCCTGAAGCAGATCAACATCAAATGCGAATACACGTACACCTTCTACTGCTTTACCTGTTTCACAATCAACAACTCTTCCGCAGATCACCCACAGGTCAAGCAGGCGCAATATCTGGCACCACCATTTAGAGGCTATACAATATTCCCATCCAAAGTAGTTTACTACTTCATTCTCGGTTCTCTTCTCGCGCCACTGTGGTTGCAGTGTAGTGATATGAAACTGAAACTCTTCCAGTTTCTTGGGCGGAACAGGTTTGTGATAATTATTTCCGCAGACGAAATCAATTTCAAAAGCTTCACCGCTATATTTCTCTTTCTCTCCCAGCTGGAAAGTAAAAGCACCGCTGGCGTCTGTAGTTGTTTCGGCAATGAGTAATTTTTGTTTGGCCTTTAACTCTTCTGCACTTACCTGGTGAAATGTCTGGTTGGCATCGGCCACGGCCAGCATTGTAACATGTTCCGTTTTAGAAGGCCGGTATAAACGTACCGTTACACGATCGAGCGGTTCTGAACAATCATTACAAAAGAAGCCGCATAATTTTCCTTTCAAGATGTAGTTCATGATAATGGTCTTTTTGTGTATAAATTTTAGCGAACGGGTTGCCATTTGTCTTCCGGAAGATGCCTGGCGTTTTGTGTAACAATATTCGGGGTTCGCATAGCCGCTAACAATGTGCGGCCAACTGAAAAGACCTTTGTGAACAACGATTTATAGCACCGTTATTTAACGGAAGGTGTCGGTGCATTAAACTATAAATACAAAACCGTGAAAAGTAAATAATGCGATAGCAGGAGATTTACCCACATATAAGGGTGATTTTGATTGGCCGGTATACTTCGGGTCTTTTAATACTTTCTTTTCCTCCCTATTTTTAATCATAACCAATTTCCCACTTAACAAATATCCGTATTATGAAATCACTCGTTGCTTCCGCCTGCCTTCTGTTGATGGGCGCATTTTTGTTCTTCGGCTGCAAAGATCCTGTTCCTGTAGTAGTGGAGAACTGTTACAATTGTAAACAGGATAAATTTTATGGACTCACCGTTCAGGAATTTATGGAAGGTGTTGCGCGCTATGAACATACGCACGCTGCACTGGTAAATGCTGATCCTTATATGCGCGCCAATCACCTCGAGGCATCGCGAAGCTGCTGGTATTCTATCGATACGCTCAAGAAATTTATATGCCTCATAGAGGAATACTCCAAGCAGGTAAAAGTAAAGCCCGAGCAACTCGGTATACGCTTTTACTACGCGGTATATCCTTCCAATGGACCCAAGCATGGCTCACAGAATTACAGAAGCCTGCATACACTATTCATGGTGCCTACAGTACAGCAGCCAGGCGATAGTGTTCCGGTTGATTTCGATCCACGTTATTCAGTGCAGCGACTTGGTAATACCGATGTAAAAGTAAATGAAGACAGCAACGCGAAGGAACAGAAAGATCCTTATAAAAAGGGGCAGGATCAGAAGCTTACCTATATATTGTTGAATGATATGCCGAAAGATAAGCAACTGTTTATGCTGGAGTTCTCTTCAGCCAATGCAGCCGCTACTTCCGGCATGGTAAAGAACCAGGGTATGCTATGTCCTCCAACCTGTAGCGAGGTTGTTACCAGTACACTCACAACAGCGTCAAGCGCTGCCAGTGGTTACTAGCTCTAATGTTTAAGTAAAGCAGATAGTTGTATGCACCGATATATACCGTACTTCGAATTTGTTGCGTTTTTAACTTCACTGTTCGCGTTGCCGGTTATTAAAAAAAGTAAATAC
>NZ_DATCSD010000299.1:0-13362 GCF_036568665.1 Ohtaekwangia sp.
TTCTACTTTTGCGATCATTTTTTCAAAAACCGTCACGAATCCAATTAGCTACCTATAACGAATGGAAAATCAATCAGTCGCACAGAAGCTTGAAGCGCTCGTAAAACTCCAGTCCATTGACAGTAATCTTGACGAACTTAAGAAACTACGAGGCGATTTGCCTGACGAGGTTCAGGACCTGGAAGATGAGATAGAAGGCTACAAGACTCGCCTTACCCGCCACGAGGCTGAGCTAAAGGAGATCGAAGAGAACAACAAGAAGCACAAGGAAGGTATCAAGGAAGCTGAGAAGCTTATCAAGAAATACACAGAGCAACAGAAGAACGTTAGGAATAATCGCGAATTTGACGCCATCACCAAAGAAATAGAACTCCAGGAACTGGAGATTCAGATCTGCGAAAAGCGAATCAAAGAGGGCAAAGAAAGCATCGTTCAGAAAAAAGAAGAGATCGAGAAAACCAATACGCTGATCAAAGAACGTGGCGAGCACCTCGACAACAAGAAGAAAGAGCTGAACGATATATTGGCTGAAAGCCAGGAAGAAGAAAAGAGACTTCTTTCAGAACGTGAAAAGGCTTCTAAGAAAATCGAAGACAAATTACTGAAGTATTACGAAAGACTGAGAGGCAGCCTCTCCAACGGACTGGCTGTAGTACGCGTAGTGCGTGGCGCTGCTGAAGGTTGTAACATTGTAATACCTCCACAAAAGATCGCTGAGATCCGTGAGAAAAAGAAAATTGTTATCGATGAACATTCTGGTCGTATCTTAGCAGACGTTGATATGGATTCCCTCGATGAAGGCGACAAACCTAAAACCGCTAAGACTGCTACACCTGCACCAAGCCGCAGAAAGAAAGTTGAATAACATTGTATTTTGTTTACATAAGAAGGCAAGCCTTTTCGCTTGCCTTTTTTTATGCGCATTACTCCCGGGCTATGCGCACGAGTGGACTTTTAATGCCACCACACAACAGGCCTATAACCTTGTGCTGAATCTGCAAACAGAAGAAGCACATGCACTTATACCCAACCCGGAAACGGCACAAGAACATTATGTAATAGCCTTGGCCGAAGCGTTGGAGTTACTCATCACCGAAGACGGAGAGAAATTCTCAGACTACGAAGACCTCTTTGAAAAGAGACGGGATCGAAAAACCAAATTTACCTCAGCCGATGATCTGCTGTTGCAGGCTGAGATCAGTTTACAGTGGGCCTTTGTGTACCTGAAATACGGACACGAGTTTGATGCCGCCCTTAATCTCCGGCAGGCCTATCAAACAACGGAAGAGATCAAGAAACGCTTTCCGAAATATATGGCCATCCATAAAACGGCCGGGCTACTGGAAATCATTATCGGGTCGGTGCCCGAAAAATATGATTGGGTATTGGGCCTCCTCAATATGGAAGGTTCTGTTGATAAAGGGTTGAAAGAACTTGAAAGCTTCAGTCAGTCAGATCACGTACTGGCTTTCGAAGCCAGTATACTCTATTCACTCACACAAGGTTTTGTTCTTCAACAGCCAGCTATTGGATTAGCAGAAGTGCGAAAAGATCTTAGCAGCAACCCAACCAATAAACTGGCACTCTTTCTGGGAGCAGCATTGGCCATTAAAAATTCCCAGAGCGAAGAGGCCTTCACCTTGCTGAACAACCTGGGCAATCAGCCGCTGAGTCTCCCACTCTACTATGCCGACTATCTGAAAGGTGAAGTATATCTGCACAAAGCCGAGTATCTCAACGCTATTTCATCGTATCGTTTTTTCATTAACAACTACAAAGGAGTAAACTATATTAAAGACGCCAACTATAAAATAGGACTTTGTTATTGGTTGAACGGAAACACCAGCGATGCAAAAGCGGTCTTTAAACAGGCAAAGACGCTCGGAAAAGAATCGGCCGAAGCAGATAAATATGCTGCGCGAAGCATGGCCGAAGATGAACTGCCTCACATTAAACTGACGCGTGCACGTTATTATACCGATGGCGGCTATTACCAAGAAGCCAGTAAACAACTAAATGCAATAGCACCAAAAGAGCTCTCCACCAAACGCGACCAAGTAGAATATGCCTATCGCAAAGCACGCGTTGCCCACAAAACCAACGACCTGGCTACTGCGAAAGAAGAATATCTGCAAACTATAAAGCTGAATGGTGAAGAGCCCTGGTATTTTGCTCCCAACGCAAGCCTGCAACTGGGCTATATAGCCGTAACGGAGAATAACATTCCCCTGGCCCGCGATTACTTCAGGCGTGCATTAAGCTATAAGAAGCACGAGTATAAAAACAGTATAGATAGTAAAGCTAAGTCGGCCCTGGCTCAGCTTAGCGATCGTAAATGATCGCGATCGTTATATCGCTCAATTGAAAATACTGAGCCGGTATAGTTGAGCACATAGAGGCACAGATTCTCGTGCTCGAACATATCCATACTCTTAAGCGGGTAGCGCAGCAGGTGCGTTAGCAAAATGCGGATAGCCCTGCCGTGCATACAAATGAGTATCAACTCTTCATTCGTCTTGCTCATAATATGATTTACAGCAGGCGTCATACGAACGATAACATCTTCAGGACTCTCTCCTCCTTCTATACGAAGCGATGTATTGCCTAACTGCCACTGCTTCATCATATAGTGATAGTACTCATCTTCCGAAGGTGATACCTTGAAGCCTTCTTTTGTGCCCCAGCTGATCTCGTTTAGTCCGGCAAGTTGCTCATGCGGAAGTCCCAGTTCTAAAAATCTCTTCACCGACTGATGCGTGCGCTTCAGCACAGAAGTATATACTTTCTGAAACGGAATGTGTTTATACGTTTCAAAGAAAGCCTGCGCCTGTGCTCTTCCGCGATCGTTCAGATCCGTATCAACACCACTGCCCTGTACAATATTCTGCAGGTTATAGTCGGTTTGTCCGTGGCGGATCAGGTAGATTTTTTTGCTGGTCAATTTTGCATTATTTTGGGCGCAAGTATAGCTAATCGCGGGCAGTTATCCGTTATCAGAAACAGTTATCACGATCAGTTTATCTGACACATGCCTCGTAAATTGCTATACGACAGACTTTAACCTTTCGAAGAATGGGCATTTTCAAAAATGTAACCGTTGAAGCTCTCAACAAATGGTCGCCAAACACCATGGCCGAAAATATAGGTATTGAATTTACTGCTGTAGGGGAAGATTACCTCGAAGCAAAAATGCCTGTTGATCATCGAACTCATCAACCTATGGGATTGTTACACGGTGGTGCCTCGGTAGCCCTGGCCGAAACAATGGGCAGCGTGGCCGCGATGTGTTGTGTTGATGCTACGAAACAGTATTGTGTAGGTCTGGAGATAAATGCCAATCACATTAAAAGCGCACGAAGCGGTTTTGTGAAGGGTATAACAAAAGCGATACACATCGGGAAGAAAACACAGGTATGGGAGATTCGTATTACCAGCGAAGACAATGAACTGGTATGCATCAGCAGAATTACCATGGCTGTTTTGGATAGAAAGAATTAAGGATGGAAAACGGAGCTTCGAGCGCAAACAAAACAACTTCAGTTTCATCTTCTCTGCAACGGGAAACTGAATACCTGGCAACCCTTATAAATTATGCCATTGAAAATCAATTTTCAGTTGCCGTGTGGCGGCTTCCTAATGATCCGGTAAAACACATTGTTATCTCGCGCAAGCCTCAATTGCTGAAACGCGAAGCAACCGTACTCGAAGAATTAGAGCAAGGTTTCATCTTTGCTCCGTTCGATCGAAACAGTGACACCATTTTTCTACCGGCCGACTATAAATTTACTTTCACAGATGGCACGCTGCGTGCACCAGAACATCCTATAGAAACCACCTCGCATACGTGGTTCGAAGAGAAATTCCAGCGTGTAGTACAATCCAAAGCTACTGCGTTTCATCATACGAAGAATACGGCTGCCAATAGCCCTACCGTGGCAGACTATATATCGCTGGTAACTACAGGCATACAGGAGATCGAAAAAGGAATTATGGAGAAGATAGTGCCTTCGCGCACAAAAGTGATCGACCTGCCGCTGGAGTTCGACATCGTCCAATCTTTTCAGAACCTCTGCCGGTCATATCCTAATGCCCTGATCTCCTTTGTAAGCTCTCCGGAAACCGGGAGCTGGCTGGGCGCGACACCCGAGGTACTGGTTGGTGTAGAAGACAAGAGCATATTTCGTACTGTAGCATTGGCCGGTACACAACCCTACCAGGAAGGTATAAATCTGAAGTCTGTTGCCTGGACGCAAAAAGAAATTGAAGAGCAGGCATTGGTAGAACGCTATGTGATCAGTTGCTTCAAGAAGATACGCGTTCGGGAGTATGATGAGCACGGTCCTAAAACTGTGGTAGCCGGAAACCTCATGCACCTCAAATCGGATTTCACTGTCGATATGAAGGCGATCGACTTCCCGCAGCTTGGCTCGGTAATGTTGCAACTCCTCCACCCTACTTCGGCTGTGTGCGGTATGCCGCTGGAACCAGCACTTGAATTTCTAAAGAAACACGAAGGCTATAACCGCCAGTTCTATGCGGGCTTTCTCGGGCCGGTAAATGTATCGGGCAATACAAACATCTTTGTAAACCTCCGGTGCATGCAATTGCTCGATAGCAAAGCTATACTATATGCCGGAGCCGGAGTTACGATCGACTCTATACCTGAACGGGAATGGAGTGAAACCGAGATCAAGTTCAACACCATGCTGAATATATTGAAGTAAGCCGGAAGAAAATCAGAGATACTTTCTTCCCGGCCTATGTTTTCTAAAGATAGCTCAACCACCAATACTCACGGTGATTCAGTTTATAGGTATCATACCACTTACATAGTGGATACAAGGCCAGCACTACTCCTATCCACACCAGGTACGTTACTCCCAGACTAAAACCATAACCTTTCAACGCGGGTGAATCCGTAACCCAGGTAGTAAAGGTCATGTCAGAAAATGTATACCCCGTAGCCAGTGCCGCCACTACGGCTATAATGTGAATGAGGTATAAATGCGCGATGTAATAGAACATCGGAACTCTTCCCAACGAGATCAGCGCCTGCGACAATTTTCCTTTATAGTTCTCGGATATCGCGAGGAAAACCAAAGCAGGTCCCAACGTAATAAGTATATATAGCAACGAAGGCGGATACTTCGTAACGTTCATAAACGAAAGGAATGTGACAACTCCGTTTCTTTGTACGCTCCACGGATTAGGATCACCATATATATTTACCAGGCGAAGGAGGATAAACAACACTATAGCACCACTGCCCATATATAACAGTATCTTCTTTCTGCGTTCAGCATCAAACGAAGATTGATAGAACGTTCCAAAGCAATAGCCTAACAACATCACCCCTGTCCAGGGTATAATCGGGTATCCTACAAATACAAAAGTAAACGGAAAGACAAATCCGCCCTGCTCATGCAGCAACGACCAGGCTAATGCATCAGCCCCTTCGCCTGACACGTGTATACCATCTAATGCATTATGACCTGCCACCAGTATAATACCGAGTGTCACAATCAATTTGAAAGGAAGGTGTATAAAGATCGACAAGGCGATCATACCGAATGCTAACGCCCAGATAACGGTGAGCGCGATAAGCGAGAAATGTATATTAAAAAACCAAGCGAAGTTGATCACCGTAAATTCTAGAACGATCAGCCACAGCCCACGCTTGAGCAGAAAAGCCGAGAGTTCTTTTTTCCCTTTGCGGCTTCCAACCATAAAAGCAGAAGTTCCTGCGAGGAATACAAACACCGGAGCACAAAAGTGAGTAACCCAGCGCGTAAAGAATAAAGTTACATTCGTCTTCTCCAGGTTCACCGGGTTATACAGAAAAGCATCTGCATGAAAGTAATCGCGCACATGATCCAGTGCCATAATTACCATTACTATACCACGCAGTAAATCAATGGATTCGATGCGTAAAGATTTTCCAACAGATAAAGTTCTCGGGGGCGTCAGGGTTGCAGCATTCATACGGGCGTGAAACTACTGATAAAAATTTCAGCGTTAGATTAAATGGGTGATATATATATTTCACTTCATCTTACGTAATGTGCAAGAAACAGGTTGGTATTTTTTACGCCACTTCCAGATCTTGGCTATAAATTTTTCGGGTCATAGATTTTAGTAACTGGAAGTCAATAGTTTATCGAAGCAGAAGAGCAATCTCCTCTACGAAAACAAAGCGTTTATCGTTGAAAATAATCGTCATCGCTCATTCATCAAACCCGATTTCAATCGTTACTGTAGATTTCATTGCTTCGGCATAGAATTTACGGAGTTTCTATTCGTTACTTTCAGGACAAATTTATGTTCATGAAGTTTATTTCAACAAAGGTGCATGGCGTGCTTGACTATCTGGTGGGGAGTTTGTTGATCTCGATTCCCTGGTTACTTGGATTTGCGGGTTATGGACAAGAAACATGGGTACTCGTTATTGCTGGTATCAGTATAATGATATACAGTTTGTTTACCCGATACGAAGCAGGTCTCATCAAGATATTGCCTGTTACAGCTCATCTCACATTCGACTTTGTACTGGGTATATGCCTGATCGTTTCTCCATGGATACTGGGGTTTGATGCGTTGGTCTACATTCCACATGTTGCTGCCGGAATTATAGCCCTGATGCTGGCAATCTTTACCCGCAGTTCCAGCGATGAAAGCCGCCTTCATGAACCCGGGCTTTTTGAACGTGGATACGAAGCCCGCACTTCCGAAGAACCCTGGGTAGCGGAAAAAGGACAGCGGGGTCCGTGGGTTACCCGATAAGCAGGTATATACTTCCTGTTATATGCGTTACCTCCAGAATGTTACTATATTAAAGATGGTGTAGTAGAAATATACCTGTATATACTTTGCCTAAGTATATACTTCAAACGATTGCTACTTTTTAAGAAAATATTTTATTTATATCATCAAACGATTGTTGGTTTACAAACTACTTCGAATAGTTTATATTTACTAACATGGTAAAAGTAGTTGTAGTTGATGATCACGCCCTCTCCCGTATAGGTTTTATAGCGCTTCTCAAAAGCGACCCCCGCTTCGAAATTGTGGGTGAATACAAGAATTTCAACCTCATCAAACCACATGTACCAACACTTAATACTCAGTTACTTTTTATAGATATATCGCTAAACAAACAGAGTGGGCTCGATGTGGCAAGCTATATCAAAAGCAACAACCCGTCAGTTAAGGTAGTTATCCTTACTTCGCTCAGTGAAGAATGCTATATTATGAGCGCGGTGGAATCGGATATCGATGGCTATATTCACAAAGATTCCGAACCATCGGAAATGCTGATGGGTATAGATCGCATATTGGAGGGAGAAAAATTCTATTCATTGGAGATATCCAACCGACTGATCAGTAATTTGCATAGGAAAAATTTTCGCGGCCTCCCCTTTCTTACTTCCAAGGAAAAAGAAATCATTCGCTATCTGATGGAAGGAAACTCTACCAAGGAGATAGCAGCTTTACTGGAAGTGAGCCCCCGCACCATCGATACACATCGCGCCAACATTCTGGGCAAATTCAATCTCAAAAACACCAACGAACTCATAACTAAAATCGCTGAACAAAAGATTCGTATCTGATTTTGTTAAATGCTTACAATGTATAGACTGCTATATATATACGTATCACCGAAACAGAATCAGGTATATAAACAACAACACCAGCAATACCGCTACGATCTGCCCTACACGACTGGTCTTTGTAAACTCGTACCGACATATCGGGCAAATTTTGCTTTTCCGATCTACCTGCATGGCACACGAAGGGCATTCTTTTGTTTTCATACCTTAAAGGTAGACATTAATGCGCTAAATGCTACCAACTAATTGATGCTGCTTATTAGATATATACTACCGCATAAAAAGTGATGAATTAAATGTATTAGATTCTTCATCAAAACTTACACTGGATATATATACCTTTAAACAAAATAGACGCGTCCGGTCAAATGAGTTTTCAAAATATAGCTATCGTGCTGCTGGATTTAACAATGAAGAATTTACTGGCTGATCCGGTCTTGCACATTCTTTCCATTCTGCTCTGTGTGGGTCTGGTAGTGAAACTACTGTTAGAATTTCGGAGAAATAAAGTTATACTTCAGGAACGAAGCAGCGCCCGAAAGTTTATCGATCAGCTCGATGATATTGGGTTCTTCGAAGAGATAGACAAAGGGGAATTTAAACTGGCATCGTACAGGTTACTGCGAAAAACATATTCTACTATACGCGAAACTTTGCTGCACACAAACGATCAACTGCTTGATGGACGGAAGTCTATACTAAACGAAGATCTGCACACTCTCCTCTCCAATACAGAAGAACTTCTCTTTCATCCGGCTATTGCACAGATGCTGCATGATACCGAAGAAATGAGAATCCAGAAACAAGGTCTCGATCAACTGTCAGGATTAAAAAGAAAATTCCATAGTATACTTTCTAAATATGACAGGTCTTATTAAGGAAAGAATTGAGTGCCGTTTCTACAACATCATAGATTGATATCGGCAACCTGTCTCCTCTCCTGCCCCGTCAAAACACATTCGCTGCAGTTCAGGAATATCATTTAACTTTACGGCTGCATGAAAGATTTCAAGAAATACTATAGCATACCGGCAACGCCTGAGTATGTATACCTGGCACTTACCAATCCGGTTACTATACAATTGTGGACGGGTGAAAAAGCAGAAATGTCGACTGAGCCGGATTCTGAGTTTTCGTTGTGGGACGGTAGCATCGTAGGACGAAATATAGCCTTTGAACCCGGAAAGAAGATTGTGCAGCAATGGTATTTTGGAGATCAGCCGGAAGAATCGATCGTGACCATTAAACTGCACGAAGCCGAGGGAGGAACTACTTCGGTGGAACTGCGTCATACCAACATTCCTGACCATGATTATGAAGATATAGTGGACGGATGGAACTCGATGTATTTCGGATCGCTACAGGAGTTTTACGAGGAATAAAAACAACTAGAAATACGTTATTCGTTTTACCTGCGAAGACTTATAGTAGTCAAATCGGGTAGAATTACTAAATTCGATACAGCAATTGTCTGTATCGTATGTTACCTGCTGCTACTTCTATTCTCGAAAAACATTATCCCTCACCGGAGCTACGCCATGTAGTAGAGGAATATACGTATCGTTGTATTACATTTTCTGCTCCGGGTTCCATTCAAAAAGAAATGCCTTGTCGCGCAGTTAACTCGCTCGACTTTTTCCTGGCTGGTCAATACAAGACATTTTATAGTGCTAACGATGAGTCTGTTCCATTCACACGTTGTACTATTCGGGGTCCGCGTACCCATCGGAAATTCAGGATCGAAATCAACGAAGATTTTGTTTGCTTTAGCGTACGCTTCAAACCAACCGGTATATATCAGCTGTTCGGTATACCGATGTCAGAATTTTGTGATCAGGCTGTTGATGCTTCGCTCATTTTACCTTCGATCATCAACATCACCGGGCAATTACTGGAATGTACAGATATAGCAACCTGTATAAAAGTCGTTGAACCGTTTCTGTTAGGACAACTTGCCCGCCAGCATGTCGATACAACCACGGTAGAGCTCTTAGCCAACATGATCCGTGAAGCGACTTCATCCAGTCGTATAGCGCAATTGTATAAAGATATACCTGCATCGAGTCGTAATCTCGAGCGCAGTTTTATGAAGGAAGTTGGTGTTTCTCCTAAAATGTATAGCAACCTGCTGCGGTTTGAAAAAGTAATGCAGGCCCGCAAAGCGCGGCCCGGTGAGAAATGGTCTGCTATTGCATACGATTTTCATTACTTCGACCAGATGCACCTGGTAAAGGATTTCAAGAAGTTTCTTCACATCACACCCGGAGCATTTCAGCCGGGCGATTTCGCTATCTGATCCATTGTCATTCTCCTATATTTGTTATCAGCAAAATCTTTCAGCATGAGTGAAAAACCGGAAGTATGGTTACGCGGTCCTGTAGAACATATACCAGCGTTGCTGCAACCAGTTGCCCATGCGTTGCTGCAGGCTGTAGAAGAAGCTGATAATACCCTGAAAGGATTTGACGATCAATATCTCTGGAAGAAACCGGCAGGTATGGCCTCCGTTGGATTTCATCTGCAACACTTAACAGGCGTGCTTGATCGCCTGTGTACCTACGCCCGTGGCGAAGCGCTGAATGAAGAGCAACTCAAAGCGCTCGCAGCCGAAGGACAATTTACCCTTGAATATACTTCGCAGATGTTGCTACAGAAATTTCGCGAACAGGTGCAACGAACCTTGATACAATTACAGAACACCCATGAAGAAGATCTTTTAAAAGCTCGAGGTGTTGGTCGCAAGCAGCTTCCTTCTACGGTGCAAGGCTTACTCTTTCACGCAGCCGAGCACACACAACGCCACATCGGTCAATTATTAGTTACGGTAAAGATTGCAAGCCTGGTATAGATAGCTATAGTCTATTTAGCTCCAATGGTTTTTAGATACAGCTCTTCCACTTTTGTTCTGGCCCACGGAGTTTTACGAAGAAATGTGAGGCTGGATTTTATACTGGGATTCTCATTGAAGCAACGGATCGTTATCATCGAGCCAAGTTCTCTCCAACCGTAGTGATCTACCAGGTGGCGTACAATCATCTCGAGTGTTATTCCATGTAATGGATTGTTTGGTTGATTCTCCATAGCTCCTACTCCTCTTCTTGTATAATCTGTTGTACTCTTCCTATCTGGCCATCTTCCAGGCGTACTTTTATACCGCGATGATGTACAGGAGCGCTGGTAAGTATATCTTTCACTACACCTTCGGTTAATATACCCGTTCGCTGATCTTTCTTCAGTACAATCTTTACAGGTGTGCCCTTCTTTATATTCGCACGAATTGTTCCGTTCATGCCTGCAAAGGTAACGAACACCGGGCATAGTAAAGCAACCCTTGCCCTGCACGCACCTATACTATATATCTTCACCGTTATCCTGATCAGATGCTGCTCCGAGCGTATGATCCGCTCGATACTGCATAATTTCAGGGTAAACTTTCAGTTTTTGACACACACCTTGCATCAACACACATCAGAATTATATTCCAAAAACAAGATTTTAACAGCTTAAAACAGGAAAATAAGACCAATTTCAAGCCACAAAACAGAATATTATTCCGAATAAGATAAATACTAAAAACAGACTACCGGCTTTCGTGTCAACATAATTTACTTCTTTTGGAAGGGCCTTTCCTGCAAAAGAAAATCCTGATACAGCAGCTTCTTACATTTCCTTACGTAATGTCTGGCAGCATCTCTTTGCTAAAGCCGCGTTGATTCCTTTCGCCACCTTTGTATTGTCAAACACAAACACTTTAATCAAAAAAATATGCGCTCAAAAATCACCGTTCTGTTCTTCGCCCTGGTTATGATGTCGGTAGCTGCTTTTGCTGATTCTCCTGCTTCATTAACCGTTCTGTCAACTTCAACCGCTCATGTTTACAAAATATTTTACAAAACCCGCGAAGCTGGTAAAGTAAAAGTATCGATCATCAACAGCAACAACCAGGTTGTGTTCACCGAAGTATTGAACAACGTTGCATCATTCGTACGTCCTTATAATTTCAGCGAACTTCCTGAAGGAGAATATACTATTGTACTGGAAGATAAAAATGGCAAGCAGGTTGAAAAAGTACAGTATGCCATGAACAAATTCACCAGCATCATTAAAGTTACTGAGAAAGCTAACGACTCTAACAAATATATATTGAACGTAGTAAGCAACAGCACTGATGTTGTATCGGTTAAGATCTTCGCTGCTGATGTTCTTTTACACGAGCAAACAGTAGAAGTTAACGGCAACTTTGGTTTGGTATATAACCTTGCCCAGGTACGTGCTAAAACTGATGCTGCTATCACATTCGTGGTAACTACGAAAGATGGTAAAACGCAAACCGTTCAGTTCTAATACTTCAACGGTATAGATACATAAAAAAGCCACCCGCGAGGTGGCTTTTCTATTTAGCTTTCATCTATACTTATGATCGGAACCACTTCCAGAATTTACCTAACCAGGTTTTGGGAGTTTTACTCATATCGTGAGCCGATATATCTACTACGGGTTCATTTACAAGGCGTGCAGGCTTGGTAGGTACCGATGCTTTTACGCGTTGCTGATAGTATAACGTTTTGCGTTCCTTCTCGCGCTTGATTTCTTCCTGGCGTTTTAGCTCTGCTTCACGCTGCTCACGTTCGCGCTGTATCGCTACAGGATTTTTACGCGGACGATTGTCAGGACGATCCTGTTTGAAAGGCTTTTTCCCCTGACGTGGTTGCTTGCGCGGACTATCTGATGCAGGCACCGCGTTCTCTTCTGAAGGTTGTTCTTCTGTTTTGATTTCTTTCTTCTTCGGCTGCGGCAGTTCAATCTTACCCAGCACCTTCAGTCCCGCCAGCTCTACTTTAGTAGCTTTGATCAGCTCTGGTTTTTCATCTATAGCGGCAGCTTCCGGCAAAACACTTTCTGTTGCTGCTTCCTGTGCGGCAGGTGCAACCGGTATTTCTTCTTCCGCTATAATGGCCGGTATAGATACCTCGGCTGTTGCTTCTGGTTCGGCTTCTGTTACTTCTTCTTCCGGGGTATGCAGCAATTCTTCCTTACGTTCAGGAGCAAAATGTTGCACGGCTAATTGCAAGGCTTCATCATTCAGGCGGGTATTGGTGTCGCCTTCAACATGTATATGGTTGGTTGCAAGAAGTTCAACTATATCGGCAGGTCTTACTGCCAGTTTTCTTGCCAGTTGTCCTAATCTCATGGATTATTACAGATTAAATCACGCTGCAAATATACCGAGAGATCAATTAAATGAAACTGCCGAACGGCATTAACGACAAGACTATCGCTGTTATTCACCCAAATTTCTACGCCACTGCTTCTTTTCAGATTGCTTCTTCTTCTTTTTGATGCGTTCCTGTACGGCACCTTTAGAAGGCTTGGTAGCTTTACGTGCCTTTTTCTTTTCGAAGGCTTTGGTTATTACTTTCTCAAATTTCGCTACGGCTTCTTCCTTGTTTTGTAACTGCGATCGCTTATCCTGCGAAATAATTATCAGTACACCATCGGTAGTAAGGCGTGAAGCCAGCTTCTGCAAAAGCAGTTCTTTCTCTTCCGGTGTAAGCACGGCAGAGTTTACCACATCGAACTTCGCGGTGACTTTTGTATTGACTTTATTTACGTTCTGACCGCCCGGTCCGCTGCTGCGAGAGGTACTAAACGCTAATTCTTTTGATAGTAGAGCCGGATCCATCCGACAAATATACAACGCCACCCCTGTGGAAAGAACGTGTTTACGGATTTATACCGCCATCTATAGCAAAGC
>NZ_DATCSD010000300.1:0-9945 GCF_036568665.1 Ohtaekwangia sp.
TTCCTGTGGCGTTTTCATCGTACGCATCACTCAGCTCCCTATATGGGCATGGCCATGGCGAGCCGGCAGAATATCATTTATACTATATTCTTCTCACAAACCTATCTTACTACCACGCTGGTATATTTAGGTCTCGGCTACCCGGCCCTGTTTGTAAAAGGTATAAAATCCATTATCACTACCTTGGCACATTCCAGTATACCGTGGGACAAACCTTTCTACGAAAAGAAATGGCTCAACCCGATCGCCTGGGTATTGGAGCGACTCATCTCCACACCTGCTACGCATCACGCACATCATGCAGACTCCAACGATGATGGCGTGGGGCACTATAAAGGAAACTTCGGCAATATGTTTTTCCTGTGGGATATCATTTTTGGTACAGGCATCATCACGCGTAAATATCCGAGCGGCTATGGATTGAAACATTACCAGGAAGAAGAATGGTATGCACAATTCATATGGCCCATTTTCAAATCGAAGAAAGAAGGCAGTGAGCTTTCTGCCAACGGGCCCATGGTGCAGGATGATCCTATACCGGCAGTTGCCCCTATAACTGTGAGAAGTGAAGAACCTGCTATAGCTGAATCAAAACTGGGACTCACCTAGCGATATATAGTTTTATCCGTCATGAAGTAAAAGCAACAAACGCCACAGCCCCTCTCCTGTGGCTTTGTTTATCTGAAGGTAGAAAGTGAAAAGCGGAAAGTAAAAGGCACCTTAACATGAAACATGAACACTGAACATAAAACCTGAACTATAAATCACCATGAGATCAAAACAAACTATATATACCCTGTTACTATTAGGGTGTGTCAGTCTCACAGCCTTTACCATTGTGAGTACCAGTAACGAGCGCGGCTCGCACGATATAGACCCTACTGTAAAAGCAGAAGTGCTGCAGGTTCTTGACGAGTATATGGCAACCTTCAATGCAAATGATCTGGCAGCATGGGAGAAGACTTATCACTTTCCGCATTATCGATTGGCAAGTGGTACCATGTCGGTATTGGATAAAGCAGGCTTGCGCGATCCTGCCAAAGTATTTACACCACTGAAGCAGGTCGGGTGGCATCACAGTGTGTGGGATCACCGGAACATCGTGCAGGCTTCCGATACCAAGGTGCATGTAGATACGCAGTTCTCGCGCTACAAAGAAGACGGCACAAAGATCGGCACCTACGAGTCGCTATATATAGTAACCAAAGAAAACGGACGCTGGGGAGTAAAGCTACGCTCCAGCTATGCCGAGTAGACACATTTATACAAACGCCATGAAAATATACTCTTTATTTCCAATCACCCGCATATACCGGGTTGCCGCTATAATATTGCTGGCTTTCCGTACTGCCTATGCGCAATCTGCCAACGATCCCTTCACGGGAGATCAGCTATAGGCCGATGTAAAAAAGTATGTTTCCTTCGGCATACACCGCACTGCTTCAGAGGGTGATCTGAAAACTTCTGCGTGGATCAAAAAGAAACTCGATGCGCTGGGCTTCAAAACTTCCTATACTACATTTCCGGTAAAACAATTCTTTCTGAAAGATGCGCATGTCAGTATAAATGATACATCTATACCCGCGTTTCCCTTGTGGCCGGTACAGCAGGCATCAGCCAACATAAACGGAGTTATAGTAGATCCGCTCTATGGCGACTTTGAATTATATACCAGCAAGATTGTGCTGGTGCGCATTCCCCCCGGAGGGCAAACCAACAAGCAGATCATCAGTTTACTCGAGCCTATTATAGCAGCCGGTGCATCAGGTATAGTAGCCATTGCCAAAAATGATATAGGCGAAATGGTAGCCTATAATACTTCTGAAAATCTGCAGCCATGGAAAGTTCCCGTGGTAGTAGTGGCCCCTAAAGATTCGCTCGTCTTCATACAGGCAGCGTGTGCACGCAGGCAAGTATCGCTGCAAGTAAACGGTACACTTCGCGAAACAGAAGCGAGGAGTGTAACGGGCACCATTGGTACGGGCAATAAATATATAATTATATCTACGCCCATCAGCGGCTGGTTTACCTGTGGCGGAGAACGCGGACCAGGTATAGCCATCTTCAATGCACTGGCAGCATGGGCTGTGCAACAGAAGAATCAATATACATTTCTTTTTACAGCCAACTCCGGGCATGAGTTGAACAATCTCGGAGCGCATGTATTTATAGAGAAGGCGCCCAAACCGGAAGATGTATACCTGTGGCTGCACCTCGGAGCGGGCATCGCTACCGTTGACTGGAAAAAAGAAGACGGCACGTTGAAGAAGTTATCAACGGTTGATCCCAAACGAAACATCATGTATAGCGAAAACCTGGAGCATACGATCGACCAGGCTTTTCGCGATCAACCCGGAAAACGCTGGAAGATCAGGAACGAAGCATTGGGCGAATTAGCTGTAGTAGCAGCCCATGGCTATAAACGATTTTTCGGGATAGCCTATGGACACCCGCTGCACCACATGCCAACCGATGATGCTACTACTACCAATCCACAAATACTGCAAGACGCTGCCATTACTATACGAAAAGCATTGGAGATTGAATTGGCAGAGACGATCGTAAAAACCTATTGATCAAACTATATATATCCACCATACATGAAGAGAATATATTATATCATTACTGCCATTGCCTTTACAACGGTAGGGGTAAGCGCCTTTTCGCAGACGGTTGATAAGACCGCGATCAAACGCAAGCCTAATGTTATTGTTATACTGGCCGACGATCTGGGCTATGGCGACTTATCAAGCTACGGTCAGCAGCAATGGAAAACACCCAATATAGACCGGCTTGCAATGGAAGGCGCAAAGCTTACACACTTCTATGCGCCTACACCGTATTGTGCTCCTACACGTGCATCTTTACTCACCGGGCTATATCCGGTGCGGCACGGCATTACGGCCAATCCCAACCCGGAGAAAGTACAGAACAATTACCAGACCTATCGCGGTGGCGATAATATAGGTATAGCAGACGATCAGCTTTTGTTGAGCGAGCTTTTTAAATCACAAGGCTATGCTACCAAAATTATAGGTAAGTGGCACCTGGGGCACAAGCCTCCATTCTTCCCTACGCGACACGGGTTTGATGAATACCTGGGTATACCCTACTCCAACGATATGCGGCCGGTCATTCTCATGGAAAATGAAACTATAATAGAATATCCGGTAGTACAAACCACGCTTACCAAACGCTATACACAATCGGCACTGGCATTTATAGACAAACATCAGAACGAACCGTTCTTCTTATACCTGCCGCATGCTATGCCGCATAAGCCGATGGCTGTATCAGAAGAATTTTATACACCAGAAACAAAAGGTGATCTGTATGCCGATGCTGTGCGCGAACTCGATTGGTCGGTAGGAGAAGTTTTGAAAAAACTGGATGAAACCAAACTCGATGAAAATACACTGGTAATTTTTGTGTCCGACAACGGACCATGGTTTGGCGGAAGCTCCGGTGGACTGCGCGGTATGAAGTCGCAAAACTGGGAAGGTGGTATACGTGTACCTTTCCTTGCACGCTGGAAAAATCATATCAAGCCCGGGCATGTCAGTAACGAGCCTGCTGGTGTTATCGACATCTTTCCAACGGTAGCGGTACTGGCCGGACTATCTATACCGAAAGACCGCACACTGGATGGGCGTGATATATCGGCCCTGCTCACATCCAATGCCAGAACACCACATACAGCGCTCTTCTCTTTTTATACCGATAAACTTCAAACCGTACGCAGCGGTAAATGGAAACTGCACATCAACTCGCCACAGTCCGCTACACTTCCTTCAGACTCTGCCTGGGTTGATCCGCGTAGTCCTGATGGTGTTACGCTGCTCGCACCATACGAACAGGCAAGAGCTAATCAATTCCCCGGTATAAATACAGGCGATGCTGCAGCACCCGGATCATTGTTCGACCTGGAGAGTGATCCTGCCGAACAAAAGAATGTCGCCCGCGAACATCCGGATATAGTGGAGAAACTGAAGAAGCTGGCAGAAGCTTATACACAGGGGAAATACATATACTGACAGAAACTATATACTAAACACAGAACACATACAAACATACATTATGAAAAAAACATATATACTGCTGGTGCTGCTGCTAACCGGATCGTTAGTGTCGGCACAACAAACACAAGGTATCGTGAAGCTCCGCGGCACGCGCCTCACCTACCCGTTGGTAAATGCGTGGATCGAAGCTTTCAGTAAAGAATATCCCGGTATAAAAGTATCGATCGCTCCACAGGCTCCGGCCGATAGTATAGATTTTACTATTGCTGCCTATGCACTCACTGAAAAAGATTACGAAGGAAATCGCGAAGGTGTGGCTATAGCACGCTATGTGCAGCTGCCGGTTGCCAATAGCAAACGTCCTGACCTGGTTGCAGTGCAGGCGAAGGGGCTAACGGAAAAAGATATTCAGTCGCTATACTTCTCTCCGGCTACGCCCGATCTGTTTGGCTCAGCACAGGCCGCATCGCCTATAACACGCTATACCCGCGAGAAGCCCGCATGCGCAGCTAAAACTTTTGCCAAACATTATGGTAACGATGCAGCTACACTGCAAGGCAATGGCGTGCAGGGAGATGATAAAGATCTGGCCAATGCCGTGCGCGAAGATATATATGGTATATCCTTCAACAACCTCGGCTTTGTTTATGATCTCAACACCCGCAAGGTTGCAGATGGTCTTGCTGTAATTCCGCTGGACTTAAATGAAAACGGCAAAACCGACAAGAATGAAAATATCTATAGCTCGGTAGACGATGTGATCCGTTATATAGAGAAAACCAACCACGCACGCTTTGTTACCGAGCGGGTAAATTTTATTTTCAGCAAGAGCTCACCCAATGCTGCTGCCGGTATATTTCTGAACTGGGTGCTGGCAAAGGGACAACGCTTTAACCATACACTCGGTTTCCTGGAGCTTGAAAACAAAACGCTGGCAGAACAAAAAGTAATTGCCGCATCAGCATTTAAGATAAGCGCTATAGCTCCGCGCAACCAAAACGAATCGACACAAAAAACTCAGGTTGCCTCTAACTAGCCATACACACAACGTTACCATTTATATACTTACACACTACAACCATGAACGTATTAAAGCGGGAATATATCTTGATCGGAATAGAGCTGGTGGTAATCTTATTGCTGCTCACTGTACGCGCCTATACATTATAGCAAATTATACCAAGACCGGGTTGACTATCAATCCGGTCGATTTACCTATCATTTTTTTAAACTATATACTTATAACAATATGTTAGACTACACACCTCTTATTGATACTGGCGAAGGAGAACCGATGCTATTACTGCACGGCCTCTTTGGCAACCTGAGCAACTGGAGCCGGGTGGTGGATGAGTTTTCCACTACACACCGCGTGCTCGTGCCGCGACTTCCGTTATATTCTTCACCGGTATCGCGCGAACGATTAAACGATCTCACCAATTATATAGCAGACTTCGTGGATCATCACGGGTTCAGCAAAGTTACTATTATGGGTAACTCACTCGGTGGGCATATAGCTTTACTTTATGCGTGGCAGCATCCATCACGGGTATACCGGCTGGTGCTGGCCGGCAGCTCGGGTATATTTGAAAATTCGTTTGGCGGTACATTTCCACGGGTAAAAGACTACGACTATATAAAAGAAAAAGTAGCCAGCACATTTTATAAACAGGAAGTAGTAACCAAAGAACTGGTAGACGAAGTATATGATACCGTGCAAAGCCGCAGCAACACGCTCAGTATTATCGGGCTGGCGCGTGCAGCACAACGCCATAACATCACGGGCCAGCTAAGCGATATATATACTCCTACACTACTCATCTGGGGACTGCAGGATGTAATCACTCCTCCGGAGGTAGCACTGGAATTTCATCGGCATCTACCATTGTCTTCGGTTGTTTTCCTGGATCATTGTGGTCATGTACCAATGATGGAGCAACCTGTGTTGTTTAACCGGCATGTGCGTAAGTTTCTTGCCTGATGTGCTTAAACGCAGCATGTATACGCGCTTTTAGCAACCACTGTCGGCTGTTAGCCTAATAGAAGTTAGGTATATTTTTTTCTTACAAAATAATGGTAACTCTATTGACTTAATAGGGAATAGTCCTACTTTTGTCAAAAATCCACTAAAACTATAGACTTATTATACCCCACGCTATGAAGAACTATTACCACCAATTCTTCTTGTTATTACTACTCGTTTCCGTTGGCTCTGCTGCCTATGCACAGAATGCTATACGCGGAAAAATTATCGATGGCGAAACACAGGAAGCTCTCCCCGGAGTAAATGTAGCTGTGAAAGGAACTGTACTCGGCACAGTAACGGATGGCAGCGGTAATTTCTCTGTATCCGTAAAACAATTACCGGTGACTATAGTAGCATCGTTTGTAGGCTATAGAACAGAAGAGATCAGCGTTACATCGGTTGATCAGTCTATCAATATAAATCTGAATCCAAGTGCATTACTCGGTGAAGAAGTAGTGATCACAGCATCGCGTGTGGAAGAGTCACAACTCAAATCACCGGTAGCGATAGAAAAACTGGATATACGCGCTATACGCGAAACACCTGCACCCAGCTTTTACGATGCATTGGAAAATGTGAAAGGTGTACAGATGACTACATCAAGTATAACCTTTAAAGTACCGAACACACGCGGCTTCAACATTCCGAACAACTTTCGCTTTATGCAGTTGGTGGATGGTGTAGATATGCAGGCCGCTACCTTGGGTGTACCACTCGGTAATGCCATCGGCCCCACTGAACTGGATATAGAAAGCGTAGAGATTACCCCCGGTGCAGCGTCTGCGCTCTATGGTATGAACGCGATCAACGGTATGGCTAACCTCACCACGAAGAGTCCTTTTCAATACCAGGGATTAAGCCTCTATCAGAAAACAGGTGTGAACCATGTAGATGGTATAGATTACAACCCAAGTGTATTGAGCGAAAGCGCGATCCGCTATGCAAAAGCATTCCACAATAAATTTGCGTTCAAGGTAAATGCAAGTTACCTGCGCGCTACTGACTGGAGAGGAAATACTACTACTGATCAGAACCCGAATCAAACACCGGGTACGGGTAATCCAGCGTATCCTGAATTAAATGTAGCGGATCATCCGGCATACGATGCATGGAATAAATATGGCGATGACAGCGGAAGTAATGCTGTTACAGTAAGCGGCATCAATTACAACGGTGTGGCGAATCAATCTTTCGTAGTAAGAAGAACCGGCTATTGGGAAAAAGATCTCGTGCCTGGTAAAGTCGATAACTTTAAAATAGATGCATCACTTCACTATAAGATCGGCAGCAACGCAGAGCTTTCATACTCGTATCGATATGGTACACTGGACGGATTGTTTCAGCGTGGTAACAAGATACAATTGAATGGTACAGTGGTGCAGAACCACAAACTGGAATTGAAAGGCGCTAACTATTTTATACGCTCGTATGTATCACTGGAAAATACCGGTGACTCGTACAACCTGAAGCCACTTGCCGATAACCTCGATCTCTCACACCTTTCCAACAACGCATGGCGCGATAAATTCAAGTCTACACTACAGAGTGAATTGAATTCCGGTGTGAGCCTGGAAGAAGCTATGCGACTGGCGCGTGCTTCGGCCGATCAGGGTCGTTATGAACCCGGCACCTATCGTTTCGATTCTATGAAAAATGTGATCAACAGTATTAATAACTGGGACCATATCAGCGCGGTGCCTACCGGTACATCTTCCGGTGGTGCCAAGCTTCACCAGATGAGCCGCATGTATCATACCGATGCACAGTGGGACCTCTCCAAGAAAGTGAAGATATTCGATCTGCTGGTAGGTGCTGACCTGCGTATATACCAGATCATTCCGGATGGCAATAACTTTGTAGACTTCTCGCGCCCGGTAGCAGAACGCAACCAGCCGGAGGATGACGGAAGCTTTGGTAACTATGTATACTATACCAAGTATGGTTTCTTTACACAGGCTACCAAAACATTCTTCCAGGAGAAATTGAAGATATTCGGTTCCGTTCGTCTCGATCATAACCTGGAGTTCAGTCCGAAGATCAACCCGCGTATCGCTGCTGTATATACTTTGGCTGATAAGCATAACATCCGCGCATCGTTCCAGAATGGCTTCCGCTTCCCTTCACTTTTCGAAGCGCTCTCGTTCGTAAATAATGGTAACATCAGACGTGTCGGTGGTCTCTCCTATATTAACGATGGTCTGAATTACCTCGATAACTCCTATACCCTGGCATCGATCAACACATTCAATGCTGCGGTAAATACAGATGTTAAGAACGGACTTTCTGCCAACGATGCTGCGCTCAAGAACAGAGGACTGCTCGAAGCAACAAACCTTTCTCCTACACGCCCTGAAAAAATCAACTCTTACGAAGTCGGGTATAAGAGCGTGTTGTTGAGCAATACACTTGTAATAGACATCGATGCGTATACGAATGTGTATGACGGTTTCCTCGGACAGGTGGAAGTAGCAGTGCCTTACCTGGCAGATGCTACCGGTAAATATCCTGACCCTACCAAACAAGTACAGGTAGGTACAGACGATGCTGTAATCTCTATGCTGGCTGCTAACCGTACACCACGCCAGATGCGCTATCGGGTATATACCAACGCAAAGCAGAAATACAGAAACTATGGATCATCGCTCGGTATAACCTATAACTTCTATAAGAAATTTACGGTAGGCGGTATAGTAAACTATAACAACATTTCGAAGAACAAGGAGAAGGATGTGTTCGTAACCGGATTTAATACTCCAAAATGGTCTACTAATATTTCATTCGGTAACCGTGAAGTAATTACCAACCTCGGCTTTAACATCGTGTGGAGATGGCAACAGTCGTTCCTGTGGGAGAGCCCGCTGGCCAACGGAACTATCCCAGCCTATAGTACTGTAGATGCTCAGGTGAGCTATCGCCTGCCTTCGCTGAAATCAACCGTTAAATTAGGTGGTACTAATCTTTTCAATCATCGCTATATCCAATATGCAGCTGGTCCTACCATAGGAGGACTGTACTATGTATCGGTTACCGTAGATGGTTTGCTTACAAAATAACCTGAACAGGATTTTTTTAATGAAGATCCACGGGGCAAAGTAACGTTCAGGTTTGCCAATGTAATCTGGTTGTGTGGCTTGCTGCTAGTGATTAGCAGCAAGCCTTTTTATTTGCAAACGTAGTCACGGCTATTGAATGGGCATAGTTTTTTGAGCTATAACCCGTTGGCTAACCGCTATAGATTCTCGCTGAAACGCATGTAGCCTTTGTTTATAGCGGCCCGCATATTCTTCTCTCGTGCTGCTAAACGTACTCTTGCTTTACCGCTGGTGTCCGGAAGATTTTTTTGGAATGCGATTTCTTTTATCTTCACGCACTTTTTTACTACATATATCTATACTGAATGGCACTGCTCGAAAAACAACTTTACGTTAAGAAGTCAACGATACCGAACGCTGGCAAAGGTTTATTCACCAAGAAATTTATACCCAAGGGTGAACGCATTATTGAATACAAAGGTATAGTCTCTACCTGGAAAGATGTAAAAGACGAAGATGGCCGCAATGGCTATATCTTTTACGTAAAGCGCTCGCACGTAATAAACGCGCTGCCTACACCCAAAGTATTGGCCCGCTATGCGAATGATGCTAACGGACTAACCAAGGTAAAAGGCCTGAAGAACAACTGCGATTACGAAACAGAAGATGTACGCGCCTTTATCGTTTCGATCCGTGATATACCGGCAGGCTCAGAAATTCTTGTCGACTATGGTAAAGATTACTGGAAGGTGATCCGCGAGAATATCAAACTGTGGGCAAAAGAAGCAAAGGAAAAAGAGAAGAAAGAGAAAGCTGCCAAAGCCAAGAAAGAAGTAAAGGCCAAGAAGAACGGCAAAGTATCGAAGAA
>NZ_DATCSD010000301.1:0-45558 GCF_036568665.1 Ohtaekwangia sp.
GCGCAAAATTTCAGCTCGAAAACAATACAGAGAATAATGATGAGGTCAAATTGAAGGCTGTTATATACAAATACATGCCAATAAATGAACTCATTAAAAAGAGATGGATAAAGGAGGGCAAAGACCTTGATAAAGAGTTGAGACGATTCTGGAATATTCCCAAGGGCAAAGGGCTAGACCTATCTTTCTTGGAAACGGATCGAGCACGACTTGAATACCGAACTTCCTCGGCATTCGAAGGTACTTTCAATCAAAACAACGCGCTGATCTGGCATCAAATGGCTTTGAATTTTTCAAAAACAATTAAAGCAAAACCATTTCAAAAGAAGTCATTAACTGAGCTAATGACTGATGTTCACTCATACACAAATAAAGAGGGGGGGATAAAAAGCTTCCTGCATGAGTTGACGCAAGTCGGAGTCAAATTTGTGTTTCTCACCCATCTTTCAAAAACCTATCTCGATGGTGCTGCCTTCTTGTCATCTGAAGGCCCTGTAGTTGCCTTGACAGGTCGTTATGATCGCGTAGACAATTTTTGGTTCACGCTTGCACACGAATTGAGTCATATCGCGTTACACTTGACTAAAGACGAGAAGGAAGCAATTTTTATAGATGATACTACGAAAAAATCAACCTCATCTAAAGAATTAGAAGCTAATGAGAATGCGGAAAGAATTCTCCTTCAACCCGATATTCTGGAGCACTTTGAAAACGATACAAACTACATTACAGAAGAAAAAGTAATTGAGTTCTCAGACGAGAAAGATATTCATCCATCAATAGTTGTTGGGTTACTTGCGCACAATGAACTTGTTTCATACTCGACACTTCATCGATTTAAAGAGTCAGTTAGGGATCAAATTCCAGACAAGTACAAAGCGGATCCTTGGAATTTATTCTAGTTTCAAATTTTCATTACTAAGTCATTCCTAACCCGGAATCATGTCTGGAAACAAGATAGAGTTCAAAATAGTAAAAGATGCAAAAGGGAAAGAGGTTGATCTTGCAGCTATGTCCATTGTTGCTACAAGATCCCTGATAACACTTATGCAATCACTTACGAATATTTTATCTGAATCGGCCAACGACCAGAGTGTAAAGATTCAAATCCTTAAAGGCTCAGCCACTTTGGTTGCTGAAGCTCCCGAAGCTATAATTAAGAAAGTCCATAAGGACTTTGATGACGTAATACAGAACAAATCAACAAACAAATATCTTGTTGATAACTGGTTATCGATCCAAACTTTGATTCAAGAAGACGGTCTAGAGTACGAAGCAAATTTTTACACACGATCGTCTAAGGTTCCTGTCCTTGAAAAAATCAAATCATCTAAAAAATTCAAGGTAAAGGCGACCAGAAAAAGACTGCCTAGTGATACTGACCTGATTTTTCTTTCTGGAAAATTAATTGAGGTGGGTGGCAAGATTCCGAATATCCACATAATTTCAGGAAATAGCGAAGATAAGTATACTGTGGGCTGTGGGGAGAGTGAGGCAATTAAGGTCAATAAATTTCTCTATCAATCTGTTATGCTATCAGTTTGGCGTACTAAAAAGGCAAGCAGTGCAATCAAGTATACCTTTTGCGATTTCTATACTGAAGAAACGATTTACAATCGCTTCACTGAATTCATCACCGATTTTAACAAAAAGGAGGAGGTTGATGCTTTGGTGTTGTTGCACGGTAAATTCAGGGAGTACATAGAAGGCAAAGATTTCGGGCACCTTCGTAAGTTAATGCGACTCTTCAATCATGACTCAGTTAGCGCCAGTACGTTGAAGACGATTTTGATAATCACTAAATCTTTAAAAGACCATGAAGATGTGTCTCAATTGCGGCGATCTCTAAAAGAAAAGCTTGAGTCAAAAATTGGAACCTTAGTCTAACACTTGATGCCAATTACAATCGAAGAAATAGATGGTGAGCTTTTCCGAACAGACTCGTATGAAATTGATTCGGATTTCGTTGGCGTGGCCGTCTACGTAGACAAAGAAGGCGTTGCTCACCATTCGGGCTTGGTGATCGCATATCAAGGTAACTACAATCTATTCCATTACACAGGCAGTGACGTAGAGTTCAATGACAACGTCACGAGAGCGTTCATTTTCAAGAAATTGAAATTCGTTTCCAAAGAGGAAGTCTCTGCTTTTTATGCGCATTGTTTGGTGATCCAAAAAAATGCTAATCCAATGTATGGATACTTCTTTGCAGGTGATTATTACAATAAAGAAGGACGATATTTTTCTCAAAGCGGTGTTGAGGAGTATATGACATGCGTGGGCTTTTGTATCAGCGTAGTAAAGGGATTCATCGAAGCGGAAGAATATTTCTATTATGAAGATTGGACTGAAGATGGTGTTCCAACTTGGTTCTTTCAGCAATTTATTAAAGAGTTACGCGAGCAAAATCCTAATGCGACTATAGACGAGACGTTGTTCAGACGGCATTTGAGGCGAATTACGCCCACCGAATACACAGCAGGAGCGTACCTAGACATACCTGTTCGAAAAAACCATGTAGACCAGATTGTTGAGCCGGTTCGGAAAGCCTTATTTGATAGACGACCAGCAAAGTAAATTTCATTGGCTGAGGAGTTTTCCTTGGACTGAATAAAGTTTCTCTGTAGCGGATCTGATGATTCGGTGCACTTCATGCGCAAAGCTCAGGTGCACCGAATTTGCCTCTACAAAACGACCAATAATGCTCAAATGATGCTTCGGAAAAATAAAAAACCCCGAAATTGAACGAATTTCGGGGTTTTGTTAGTCAATGAATGTGACTTGGCAGAGGAGGAGGGATTCGAACCCCCGGACCCGTTAAGGTCTCCGGTTTTCAAGACCGGTGCAATAAACCGCTCTACCACTCCTCTGTGTTCGGTTTATTTTAAGGAGTGCAAATGTATAGCTTTCCTTTAAACCGACAAATATCTGTGGGAAACTTTCTTATTTCTGCTCTTCCGCGTAGTCTACAAATACTTTTTTGATGTCTTTGTCGTCAATTTTAGCGGCATTTTTAGAGTAAGCGTCCAGTTCCAGCAGTACAATGCGTTGGTCGTTCAGGTTCGATCGCAGCTTTTCTATGTCTTTATCGAACTCGGCATTTCTGCGGGCCGATTTAAGAGCATACTTACGAGCAAACTCATCGCCCACCGATTGTACTTTATTCCGGATGTCAATTCCGATTTTGATCTTCTCCAGGATGTTCTCTTTTGATCGGCCAACCACTTCCGTAGCCTCGAGGGTACCCAACGTCAATACCGTTGTACCTCCCACAGCTGATACTACTTTGGATTGGTCTGCATTGTCTATTACAGCAGGCGTAAAACCAGTTACGGCACCCAACGATGCGTTTACTATAGATCGGTTCTTCTTTCCTTTTTTCGCTTTCTTATAGTCAGCATTCAGCTTGCGCTGGTTAGCGTCTAATTGCTGGATAAGTATAAGTGCGTCTACCAGGTTGCTTCTGTACTTCTGGAAGAGGTGAGCATCTTTTTTGATCAGGTTCTCTGCGTCTGATACCTTGATTCTGATTTTACGCTGCGTACGGTTGTTGGATTTATCGAGTACAAAAAACACGAGCTCTGTTGTGATAGCGTTTTGTGCGTCATCTACAAATTCATAACCGGGTGTCCAGGTAAATTCAGATTGGAGTGATGTATTTTCTTTCAGGCTTGTAGCCGGCACGCGCTTGTCGCTGGATATAAAACCTGCACTGCGCACGTTGTCGTCTCCGTTAGGATCGGATATATATATCTTCAGGTTTAGAGTTTCATCTTCTTTAATCGAGAAGAGAGAATCGCCCGGTACGATCAGAATTTCCGGAGGAAGATCTTGTTGTGTTTGAGCGATCTTTAGTTTTCCTTTTGTCTCTGCTTTGTCAGGTTGATCCTGCACGATGAACTCGATCTGTAACGGATTATTCTTTAGCGAAGAGAACTGACTACGCGAAGGTGTCCAGGTGAATTGCCCGAGAGAAGAAAGCGCGGAACCTTCCGGCATCTGCGATTGAATAGACTTGATAACAATCGGATCTCCATCCGGATCGTATACATAATCGTTCGCGATCTGATAGGTGTTGAGGTTCGATTGCTTTACATAGAACACCGGCAGATCTTCTACCACGGGTGGGCGGTTAACATGGTTAACTATAAAAGTTACCGGCTTGCGTTCGCGTTTGCCATCGCGCAGTGTTGCCTGAAAAATAACCGTGACGTCTTTTGTCTTTGCTACACGGTCTACCAGATCAAAAGATGGTTTCCATTCAAAGTTTCCGAGTGTATCGAAGCGAATGTTAAGGCCTTCTGTTCCTTCAATAGTAAAGTATGCCGGAACTTCAGGCGATATCTTTACGCGGAAAGAGAGTTGTTGATTTTCGTTGAGAATATTCCAGCCAGTGCTATCCGGAAAAACTAAATGATGATTATTCTGGCCCAGGGTGATTAAGCAACTACAAAAGAAAAAAATAAAGAGATTTACGTGCTTCACGGTTAAAGTTTATGTTGATTCAAAAAATTCAGGAGCCGTAAAGTTAATAAGATGAAAATTCTGTGATATGCCACGTACCAAAAAGAAACAAACTGATAAAAATTTCTTTACCGATGTGTATGAAGTAGCGCGGCTTATTCCTGCCGGGCGGGCTACCAGTTACGGTGCTATAGGAGCATATCTTGGATTGAAATCGAGTGCACGCATGGTTGGGTGGGCTATGTTCGGTTGTCCGAAAGATGTACCGGCTCACCGTGTTGTAAACAGCAAAGGACTGCTTACGGCCAAACATCACTTTAAACCACCTGGTAAAATGCAGAAACTTTTAGAAAAGGAAGGGGTGAAGGTAGTTAACGACAAAATCGTGGGCTTTAACGAAGTATTTTGGGACCCTTTGACAGAATTGACGTTAGACGGAGCCAAACCGAGAAAAAAACGTCCCAAAAATGGATGAGAAAGATTAAGCAAGCCTCAAATTAGCGGAATTTGGGGTATTTGTCGAGTGGCATAGGGTTAGTAATAAGGTGTACCAAACAATGACTTATGAAGACCCTTATCAAAGTTCTTGTTGCCGGTTGTCTTTTTATCGCGTCATCTGCACATGCTGATGACATCACATCCATACCGGCTTATAAGCACAAAAATCTGTTTGTGCTGAAAACGCAGAAAAAATTTAAGGGCGCAAAAGTTGAAGTTTTCCATGCGAATGGTGAATTGCTCACCTCGCAGAATCTGCAGAAACGAAAAGTAATTATCGATTTCGGCAGTGTGCAGCATGGCACGTACGTTATCCGCCTCACCAAGGGCAATAACGTGCAGGAGTTTGAATACACAAGCAAACAAAAGTGATTCTGCCGCAAGGCAACACTTGAAAATATAGTGGGGTTGGTTTTAATCGGGTCTAGGCTGCTTCGCACTGAGGTAGCCTTTTCCTTTTTATAGCCCTTCAGACTTTTACCGATGTGCCTTTTCTGGAAATAAACCAGAGTCCGATGAACGTGATCAGCCCGTTCACAATCAGAATTTCTATTCCAAACTTGTAGCCTCCCAGTAATTTTTCCGAATTGAGACTGATCAGGTACGACAATGCCGGAGAGAGCACGCATACTATCGGCACCAGTTTATCGCGCACCTGCAGTCTGGTAAACAGACCAAAAGCGAAGAGTCCCAATAAAGGACCGTACGTATAGCCTGCCACGTTGAGCACTGCATCGATAACCGAGCGCTCGTTGATCTCTTTAAAAACCAGAATGATTACGAGAAAGAGCAACGAGAAGCCTAAGTGCACCATAAATTTTTGTTTACGCTTTACAGCTTCCGGTTTGTCTTTGAAGTTGAGAAAATCGATACAGAAAGAAGTTGTCAGTCCGGCCAATGCAGCATCTGCACTGGCATACGAAGAAGCTGTTATACCCAACAGAAAGAATATACCTACCGCGAGGCCTAATTCATTAAAGGCTAATCGTGGGAAGAGTTCGTCAGAGGCTGCGGGTAAAGCAATGTTGTTGGTAGAGCTATAGATATATAGTAATGCACCGAGGGTGAGGAACAATAAATTTACCACTACCAGCAGTAAGCTAAACCAGAACATATTTTTCTGTGCATCGCCCAGTGTTTTGCACGTCAGGTTCTTTTGCATAATCTCCTGGTCCATGCCGGTCATAGTAAGCGTGATGAATGCGCCACCGAGAAATTGTTTCCAGAAGAATTGTGTGGAGTTAACATCATCCAAGTAAAACACTTTTGCATACTGACTTGACTTGATGGTGGTGATCATTTCGGAGAACGACATGCCGAGTTTATCGGAGATCTGCCACACCGCTATACATACAGCAGAGATCAGAAATATAGTCTGGAAAGAATCCGTCCATACAATCGTTTTTACTCCGCCTTTGAAAGTATATATCCAGATCAGTATAATGGTTGTAGCCACTGTTACGAAGAATGGAACATGCCACGCATCGAAGAGAAATAGTTGCAATACCGTGGCTGCGAGAAACAAGCGGAGTGATGAACCGATGGTGCGCGATACGAGGAAGAAGAATGCACCGGTTTTGTAGGTCCAGAAGTTGAAGCGCTTCTCTAAGTAAGTATAAATGGAAATGAGATTGAGTCGATAATACAGGGGCATCAGTATGCCGATAATCAGCCAGTAGCCCAACAGATAGCCCAGCACTACCTGGAAATAACCGAAGCCGATTTTGCCCACGTTGCCCGGAACGGAGATGAACGTTACGCCCGATAACGAGGAGCCTATCATGCCAAAAGCCACCAAATACCAGGGCGACTGCCGGTTGGCGGTGAAGAATGTATTGGTATCGGCACCTCGCGAGGTAATTACCGAGATATAAATCAATACACCGAAATAAATAACCATGATGGTGGCAACCAGGGCAGGAGTCATGTGCTAAGGTAGTTTTTACAGCGGCAAAAAATCAGGAAATCGGATCAATTCCAAATCCATCTTGAATGAGTCGTTTTCCCAACGTACTTTTGTAGGATGAAACCCGCGTATCAGGAAGAGGTATTAACCGATGTAGATGTACTGGAGGCAGTGGAAACAACCGACCTGATGGATCTGATTGTTTTCAACGATGATGTGAATACATTCGACCATGTGATTGAAACCTTAATACGGGTTTGTGAACATACTGCCGAGCAGGCTGAACAATGTACACTGATTATTCATTACAAAGGGAAGTGTGCTGTGAAGAAAGGAACGTTTGACTTTCTTCGTCCTATGCGTGAAGCGATCTGCGAGGTTGGCATTGATGCCCGCATCCTGTAATCATACACGATCAATCTCCTGTTCCATTACTCTAAATAGTATCGGTGGATTATCCTTCCAAACTTATTGAAGAAGCTGTTAACCAGATTGCAAAACTTCCTGGCATCGGGAAGAAAACGGCTTTGCGCCTGGTGCTGCATCTGATTAAAGCCAAGGAAGAAAATACCTATGCGCTCACGGATGCACTCAGCAACCTGCGCGCGAATATCAAGTTCTGCAAAGTATGCCACACTATATCTGACACCGAGCTTTGCACGATCTGCGCAAGTCACAGACGCGATCGTAGTATGGTATGCATTGTGGAGGATGTGAAGGATGTAATGGCGATTGAGAACACAGCACAATTCAACGGACTTTATCATGTGCTGGGAGGTGTGATCTCCCCGGTAAATGGTATAGGGCCGGCCGATCTTAAAATTGAATCGCTGGTGAATCGATTGAACCACGGACAAACGGAAATAAAAGAAGTGATCCTGGCGCTGAGTCCTACCATGGAAGGAGACACTACAGCTTTCTATATCAACAGGCGCATCAAGGAATTATCGGTAAAGGTGAGCGTTATTGCGCGTGGTGTGCCCGTGGGTGGCGACCTTGAATATGCCGATGAGATTACATTGGGCCGAAGCATTACCGGCCGCACGCTTTTCAATTAATTCCAGCAGTAGATTTCATTTTTTTAAAATTCAATCAGGCTGATATAGTCTGAAATGCGAAATTTTCAAATCTGGAATCAATCCTTCCAACTTAAAACGATAATGCCTTTCTTTGCTCGCTTTTTATAAAACAACCATGACTACACTTTCCAACCGAATCAACGCGATCGAAGAATCTGCAACACTGGCAATGGCCGCGAAGGCACGTGAATTCAAGATGAAAGGAATTGATGTGATCAGCCTCAGCCTTGGCGAACCTGATTTCAAAACTCCTGAGCATATTTGTGATGCTGCCAAGAAAGCGATTGATGAAGGAAAGTATTTTGCTTACCCTCCGGTAGCGGGCTACCAGGATTTACGCGAAGCACTGGCCGCCAAGTATCAGAAAGAAAATAATGTTCCTTATAAAGCTGAAAATATAGTTGTCTCCAACGGAGCCAAGCAATCTATAGCCAATGCTATGCTGGCACTGCTTAACCCGGGCGATGAAGTAGTTGTGTTCTCTCCTTATTGGGTAAGTTACGATGCACTGGTGCGTCTTGCAGAAGCAACACCGGTGATGATCAAGGGAGGTATAGAGAGTGATTTTAAAGTGACTGCGAAACAACTGGAAGCAGCCATCACACCGAAGACAAAAGCGATCATCTTCTCTTCACCTTGTAATCCTACCGGCTCTGTATTCTCACGCAAAGAACTTCAGGATATAGCGGATGTAGTATTGAAACACCCGAACCTGCTGGTAATTGCCGATGAAATATATGAGCACATCAACTTTACCGGTGAGCAGGTAAGTATAGCTTCGTTCGCCGGAATGTTTGAGCGCACCATCACGGTAAATGGTTTTGCAAAAGGCTTCGCGATGACGGGCTGGCGTGTAGGTTATATAGCTGCACCAAAGTGGATTGCCGATGGTTGCAACAAAGTGCAAGGACAAGTTACTTCTGCTAACTGCTCTATAGCACAGCGTGCAGCATTGGCAGCTATAGCCGGTGATATTACACCTACCAACAAAATGGTAGAGGAATATCGCAAGCGCAGAGATATAGTATATAATCTGCTGAAAGAGATACCAGGCGTAAAAGCTAATTACCCAGAAGGTGCTTTCTATTTCTTCCCGGATGTAAGTGCCTATTACGGCAAATCAGATGGCACTAAAACGATCAAGAATGGCGATGATCTTTGCTTGTTCCTGTTAGAGAAAGCACACGTATCGTTAGTGCCGGGCGGAGCCTTTGGCGATGAGGCTTGTGTACGGTTGTCGTACGCTGCTTCTGAGAGCGATCTGCGTGAAGCCATGAAGCGTTTGAAAGAAACGCTGGCTACGCTGAAGTGAATCTGTGCCTGCCGGTAGATCTTAAATTAAAAATTTCATTTCTTATTGAGTACAGTCAGGTGGAAACGCCTGACTGTTTTTGTATCTATATATAGTATTGTACTGTAATCGAATCAGTGCGCGCTATATTTCACAGCCCATCACACGCAACTAATTTTTATTCAGCTTCGAACTGTTGCTCCAGCGGAGCTTCTTTTTCAAGGTCGGCTACAATCTTGCGGTCAAGCGCGGTTTCCTTTATCACATTATAGTTGGCCCAGAACTCTTTGTTATAAGGGTAGTCCTGGTATTGCAGCCCGTAGTTCCGCATCTTCTCGGTTGAACGTATATGTTCAGTGGTGTTGGCTTGCACTTCGTTGATCAGTAAATACTGTGTAAGCTCGGTGTCGAACTTCAAGGCTTTGGTTTTAATGTCGTTCCACTTCTCTTGTGTGGTAACGGTTATATAGTTGAGGTACATCTTGCCGCTATATTTGCGGAAGTCAATTTGCTTTTTGTATCCGATATAGGTGTTCACTACATCTTTGCGTGTATCCAGGTTATCGCCCGTATAGGTAATTTCAAAGTCCATGTGGATAATCGAGTAATCTGATTTATCGATGAATACTTTAAGTTTGAAATCCTTTTCGTACGAGAGCACAAATATTTCATGGTCGTTATAGAACGAATCATCCTCGCGCTGCATGTTTTCAAATACCTCTTCGGCTATATCATGGTGGTAGCGTACGCTATTATGCAGGAGTAAATCTTCCAGTAAATTTTTCTGATCGAAATAAGAAGCAAACCTGTTTTCGTAGCCCAGGCTTTTGCGTACTTCTACAAGCTTTACATGCTCGCGCAGTTTTGAAGGATTGCGCGGCTTGGCATAATTCTCATCATAGATTTTTACAGCAGCTTCGAGCAGCGCTATCGTGGTGCCGCTTACTTTTTTTATGTCGCGATAGAAGCCATCCATTAAGAAAGGCTCCATCGGAAAGTTCTGTTCTATCCGTGAAAGCGCTACACGAAATATTTCCCCTCCTTTGCGGAGAGAATCTGTAACAACTACTTCCGAAAGAAGCGTAACTGATTTATTCAATTCGATAGTCTTCATGCCGCTATCGATCAGCGACCAAACAGGCGCTTCAAAATTTTCGTAGCCCAGCATGCTTACTACGACAATCTCGTTTCGGTATTCGGAAGAAAAATGGAAATCAAATTCACCGGAAAGATTGGCAATTGTACCAACCGATTTCCCTTTAATAACAACTGAAGCAAACGGGAGCACTTCACTGGTTCCTTTATCAATTACCCTTCCGGAAAGCGTTATTTTCTGCGCAAAAACACCGATAGAGATTAAAAGGAAAACAAAAACAAGGATATATCGCATAAGCGAATGGAAATAGACAGTCAAATTGGTTATTTAGTCTTTTGTTTCAAACCTCGCGTAGGATATTCCCCTAAATTGAAGATTTATCGCCAATAATCTATCCTGAACGGTTTTACATTTCATTGCTTACCTTTAAGTATGAACTTGCCTGTCTTGAAGTCCATCGAAGAAATACCTCGCGTCTGGAAGAAGGCCTACCTGTTATTATGCCTTTGGTTTGCCGCCAATTATGGTGTAGGTACTTTCATAGAATGGAAACTCGAAAACCCGAATACTTATATATTCTGGAATACACTCTATCTTTTTGAAGTACTGTGTATTCTTATCATCGGCATTTTCTTCTATGCTAACTGGCTGTTTCGTTTCAGAATATATTTTCAAGTGGCAGGCCATGCTATTGGTGCCATGACGCACTTCCTTATTATGGGCACACTATCCTATTACCTGGAAGACTATGTAGAAGGTTATGCCGGCTGGGATTTTTGGAAGGCGCACATTATAGGTTTGCTGAAATGGGAAGGACTTCATTTTCACGATCAGTATATTATTACTGTTGGGGTATATTATGTGATTGGTTACTTCCAGGGATTGCAAAAGCAAGAACAGGAGAAGAGCGAGCTTGCCCTGAAGAATCGCGAGATGCAGATATCATTGCTCAAGTCGCAGATCAATCCGCACTTTCTTTTCAATACATTAAATTCGATCAATACGCTGATTGGTTCCAGTAAGGAGCAGGCGCGTAAGGTGATCACACAACTCTCGGATATTTTTCGCTATGCACTTGATTCGCATGGCGACCAGATGGTAAAGCTTATACAGGAACTTGATTTTATCGATAACTATATACGCATACAACAAGTACGCTTTGGCGATCGACTGAAATTTGTGAAGCAGGTAGATTTCTCTTGCCTGAATGTAGAGATACCTCCCATGATATTGCAACCCCTTGTTGAAAACTCCGTGAAGTATGGTATAGCTCCGAAGGAAGATGGCGGTACTATTATACTCACCGTAAAGCGTTTCAATAATATGATTTTCTTCGAAGTAAAAGACGATGGACTTGGCTCGAAGGCCAAGAAGGTAATGGATGGAAGCTCCAGTGGAGTGGGTGTAAAAAATACCGATCAACGTCTTAAGAGTATATTTGGACCAGGCTCAGGTCTGCGCATTCACTCCAATGAATGGGGCTACTCTGTAAGCTTCTTTATACCATATGAAGAAGTGCTGGAAGAAATGAAAAGTAAAGCTGTGTAACTTATTAAAACTTAATTATACATGAACATAACCTGTGTTATTGTCGATGATGAAAAATTAGCGCGCGATCTCCTGCAGGAGTATTTGCAGCAGATGCCAAACATCCAGGTGATTGGCGAATGCTCCAAAGGGAAAGATGCCGTAGAGTTGATTGATAAGGAAAAACCCGATCTTGTTTTTCTCGATGTACAAATGCCTGGCATGACTGGCTTTGATGTGCTCGATGAAATTACACACGATCCGTATGTGATATTCTGCACGGCATACGATCAGTATGCATTAAAAGCTTTCGAGAAGAATGCTGTAGACTATATATTGAAGCCGCTTGATCAAGAGCGTTTCAAGCTTGCCGTTGAACGCGCCATTGCCCGCATGAAGATGGAGCAGAACAACGTTGGTGAGTTGCTGCGCAACCTGAAAACAGAAAACAAAACTTCGTATGACTCGCACATCTTTGTGCAGAAGTCTGAGAAGTTATTGAACCTGCCGGTAGATGAAATAGTATACCTGGAAGCTTCGGGTGACTATACTATTCTCACTACGAAGAATGATCAGTTTGTGAGTTCATCCGGTATCGGTAAGCTGGAAGAGATTCTTAACCCGGAAACATTTATCCGTGTGCACAGAAGTACGATTATCAACATCAACAGTTTGAAGGAGATTGAAAAACACTTCAACGGTGGTATGGTGGTAAAGATGCAAAACGGTAAGAGCTTCCCGGTGAGTAGAACCTATGCGAAATTGATTCGTAAGAAAGTGGTATAAATTTTTCTCCCGCAGATCTCGCAGACTTACGCAGAAATATCCATTGAAATTTATCTGCGTTCATCAGCGAAATCTGCGGGAAATTTTTTCTCAGTACTTGAAATCTGTGGGAGATATTTTTTCGCCTGTATATTGAATCCTCACAGTTTTGCCATGTTGTTTCATGATGGCTTGTATCTTCGCCTCGAAAGATTGTTGAGCTTCTTTTACAAAGGCTGCCTGCTCTGCGTATTTTTTGGCATCGGTAATAAAGGCATTCATCGCTTTCGATCGGTCATCTGTATTTACCCAATTCCATAATCCATTCTCGTCTGCGAACGTTACGTCTCCCAAAGATTCGATCGACAGTAATACGGGGTATGGTGCTATAACGGTAGCATGTTCTTCATCAATCTTTATGGAGAATTTCTCGTTCAGGTTAAAGCCCGCCTTTGCTTCAAACGTTCCTTTTATAGTAATCTTCTTGGTGCTCTTCAGCCATGTGTTATTCCATATATACTCATGCTGAAATTTCTGTGATAGCGTAGCAAGCTCGAGTATAGGTGTTTGCTGTTGTAGCACTACCGTATTGTTCACCGTTACCTCGGGTGTAAACTGAAACGCTTCTTTAAAGTCGCGACCAATCTGTTTGGCACCTTCATAACTGCGTTGTGCCAGTTGTGTGGGTATATATACAATCAATATATAGGCGGTAATGCTTAGTGTTACCAGCAGAACGATGATAAGAACAATCTTCCGGTTTGAAAACATAACGATGCTTTAGTGTTAGTGGATCTGCTCAATCAGTTCAAGTCGTTTTACAATAGCATTGGGTAAAAGAATCGTTCCTGGTGATAGTACTGCATTCGCCCCGATTCGTGTGCCATCACCTACCAATGCTCCGAACTTGGTGGAGGTAGTTATATACTCTTTGTTGTTGATAAGTACTTTAATGGTTTTATCGGCCCGTTCATTATAGTGATTCGCGATGATAGAACCTGCTTCCATATTTACCTGCGAACCAACAATGGAGTCGCCCGCAAAATTGAAGTGAGCCAGCGCAGCACGAGGCATAATAAAGCTTGATTTTATTTCGCAGCCAGGCCCTATACTTGCACCTTCTCCTAAAAATACTCCGCCTCGTATATAGGCGTGTGCCCCTATAAAACATCCGGCAGAAATAATTGCAGGACTTTTAATGATTACATGCTCTTCCACACGCGCATCTTTGTGAATGGCTACAGCATCGCGAATGATATAGTCTGACGAAAGTGTTTTTATTTTTTCCTGTATAAGAGCAGGAGCCTGGGCCGTAATTTCCCAGGGGAGTAGTGATTTTAATTCAGGAAAAAGAGAATAGAAAGAAGGTATATATAGTTGAATGTCGATCATGTCGTTTTAGCATTCGTATAGTTCAAGAGGAAGATTGTCAGGGTCAGCAAAGAAAGTAAAACGTTTGCCGGTATATTCATCAACACGGATGGGTTCTGTAATAACGCCTTTGGATGAAAGTACATGCACAGCTTCATCGATGTTATCTACTTCAAACGCCAGGTGACGCAGCCCTCGTGCTTCCGGGCGCGACACACGTGGAGGAGGATCCGGAAAAGAAAATAATTCGATTGCGTAGCGATCGCCCAATGCAAGATCAAGTTTGTAGGATTTTCGTTCGGCACGATAGTACTCTGCCAACACGCGAAAGCCTAATATTTCAGTATAGAATTTCTTCGATACTTCGTAGTCGGAACAGATGATCGCGATGTGGTGAATATTTTTGAGATGCAGCATGGTATAGATATTCAACTTAAATTTCTGTAAAATTCCCGCATCATGGATGTTCTCTGGGTTATTCTTGGAATAATTTTACTGCTTGGCGGACTGGCCGGTTGCATTCTGCCATTTCTGCCAGGCCCACCGTTGTGTTTTATAGCACTGCTGTTACTGCAACTGAAAACAATGCCTCCGTTCACTACCAGATTTCTGATTATCTGGGGAGCTATTGCAGCAGTAGTAACATTGCTCGACTATATCATACCGGTATATGGGACAAAGAAATTCGGAGGAAGCCGCTATGGTGTTTGGGGATGTACTATCGGGTTGCTGATTGGTATATGGCTTGGCCCGTGGGGTATAATTCTCGGGCCGTTTGTTGGCGCATTTGTCGGAGAGATTTTGGCCAGCAGTAATTCATCGCAGGCGTTGCGTGCTGCACTGGGATCTTTTATTGGCTTTTTGTTCGGTACACTGCTCAAACTGATTGTGTGCTTGGTAATGAGCTGGTACTTTGTTGCAAGCCTGTTTCAGTGATCAATAAAATTATATATACTTTGCGCCTGAATAAATTTGTATGACACCTTTTAATCTTCCGATCCAGATTCGCTGGTCTGATATAGATCAGAACCGTCACCTGCGCCACTCTGCTTATTATGATTATGGAGCGATGGCCCGTATGATCTTTTTATCCGAGCATGGCATCACTACACAAAAACTCGATGAGATGAAGATCGGTCCTATACTCTTTCGCGAAGAAGCAATCTTTAAACGTGAAATAACCCTCGATGATAAAATTACATTGGATGTAGAGCTGGTAAAAGCTGCTAAAGATTTTTCACGCTGGAGCCTGCGGCATAATTTTTTCAAGCAAGATGGTTCTCTGGCCGCCAATGTAACCGTAGATGGTGCCTGGATTGATCTTGAAAAAAGGAAACTGGCTATACCGAGCGAATTTGTTCAAGGTATATTTAACGAGTTTCCTCGCGCAGCTACATTCGAGTGGATTATTCGCGAAGAGAAAAAAGCCTAGAGTGTACCGAGCACCCACTGCTCAATAACGCGTGGGTAATGGGTATATTCCAGTTCGTGCACCTTGCCAGCTATCTGCTCGGGTGTATCATGGATATATACCGGGCACGATGCCTGAAAGAGAATTTTCCCTTCATCGTAGTTATCATCTACCGCATGAATAGTTATACCGGTATCGGCATCACCGGCAAGTTTCACCGCGTTGTGCACATGCATGCCATACATACCCTTGCCGCCATGCTTGGGTAAAAGAGCGGGGTGTATATTAATGATCTTGTGTGGAAAAGCTTTTACCAGGTAAGCAGGTATAAGCCAGAGAAAGCCCGCGAGTACAATATGCGTAACCTGTTTCTCTTGTAGCCAGTCGAGTATAATAGTTTGCTCCCGAAATTGTGATCGATCGAATACGTGTGTTGTTATACCGGCTTTTTTTGCCCGCTCCAATGCGTAAGCCTGCGGATTGTTACTCAGCAGCAAGACTACTTCTATAGAGGGATGATTTTGAAAATACGTAAAGATCTTCTCGGCATTGGTGCCGCTTCCGGAAGCAAATACAGCCAGTTTATATTTTTCGGGCATAAGCTGCAAAGATAACGCAGCATGCCTATTGACGATACATCAAGGGTGAAGCAAGCAAAATTTATTATATAGTTGAACCCTATTCGGAATAAGAAATTAACTTTAGCAACTCAAGAAAAGTATATCACTATGGAAACGTTTGGCGAAAAAGTAAAACGCACTACCAAAAAAGTAACGCGTATTATTCTGATTGTGCTGTTGTTGGGCGGTATAATTACGTTTTCTTTTTTATACTGGGGCACGTATGAGGATGGCGTAATGGCCGGCACGATTCTGCGCATCAGCGAGAAGGGTGTAGTATTCAAAACATACGAAGGCAAAATAAACCTGGAAACATTCGGAGCCCTGAAAGGTGCAAGCCCTATAGCAGAGTCGTTCGATTTTTCTGTAGAGAAAGATGAACAGGATCTGATCAAACAATTGCAGTCGGTATCTTTAACCGGAGAGCGCGTAAACCTGTACTATATAAAGCGCTATGTTCGTTTCCCCTGGCGGGGCGACACCAAGTATTTTGCCATCCGCATCGAGCGGCTGAATAAATAATTTGTTAAAAATTGTTAAATCTTAACGGTGCTCCATCTGCTGGATCAGCTCCGCTTTTTCTTCCATCAGCCTGATGATCTTGCGCAGATAGTCGATCTCTTTGCGTGAGAGCTCTAACTGCTTCTGGTATTCGCTTTCTACTTGTATACCCTGACTTTGACTGAGCGAAAGCTGTGTAAGGGTTTCTTCCGGTTGACTGGTATAGTACTGAAAGAAATTATGGTCCAATACCTGCGATATGCGAAGCAGCAGGCCTGTATCGAGGTGGCGCTTCCGGAAAATGCGATAAACATTTTGGCGAACAGTTCCCAACGCATCGGCAAATTCAGTCAGCTTCATCTGGCGATGGTCAAAGACCTCTTTGATTTTCGGCCCAATTTCAACGAGTGCCATGATCGTTTGTCGTTTGAGATATTAAAGATATGTAAAATATAAGTTTACAGGTACTAGCCTTAGGATTTACAAGTGTAACCAATAGTTTTACATCCTCGTAAATTGTCGTTAAACTTGTGCAACCAAAGCAATTATGAGCTTTGCAGAATTTGCTCCGATCCTCAGTAGTTCTGAAAATATGGTAAAAGCATTTTACCAAGACGAATACGCTACCATCGAATTGGATGATTCCATTCCATGCATCCGTCTTACGTTAAATGGAGTTCCGCGTTACAGTGAACACTATAATTTTATTCAGAAAAAGCGGCTGGAACTCATGCGCCAGGAGGTAAAGAACTATCCGAAGCTGCACATGCTTACCGATAGCCGCACTGCCGGACCCGTGCTGGATGAGGATGTGCTGCATTTTAAAACCGAAGTAATGCCTGCTATGGAACAAGCCGGTGTTCGCTACCTCGCCATTGTTATGCCCAGCAGTAAATTCACGCAGCTTACCATTAAGGATATGACGGCCGAGCCTCGCATTATGACGGTGCAGTTTTTTGAATCGATGCGCGAAGCAAGACACTGGCTTCGGAAGATGACTGCCCTATAATACACGTATTATTTTTCACCCGGGTTCTTCTTGCCAGCGAGTAATTTTTCCAACGTGGCAGCGAGTCTTTTTTCGCGGGTCTCTTCTTTTTTAGCATCGCGTATCCAGTTCGCATACTCCTTGCGATTGGTATAGCTCAATGAGTCGAAGATTTTTTTAGCAGTAGTATTTTTAGAAAGAACCTTCTGCAATTCGGCAGGTATATCTACTACGCGCTCTTCCGTGTCGAGATCAATTTCAACTTTTACAATGTCGCCAACTTTTTTGCCGATGCTTGCGCGAATGTCTTTGCGTACCAATATCACATGGCAGCCCGTGCCCATGTTCGCCAGCACTCCGCGATAAGGGTGACCATCGAACAATGCTTTTACTTTTACCTGACCTTTTGTGCCATATACTTTCTCCACATCGAAGGGAATAGAGATATAGGCTGTGTCCATAGAAGAATCCGGGTTTTCCAGGATGGCTTTAAACACTTGTTTAAATGATCGGGCCATGACTCAAAAATGTGGAAAATATTTTTGACGCAATGAGCTTGAAAAAAACTTAATTCCGAAGAAAATGCTTTGTTTTTAGGGTATGAACGGTATAAAAATTCGACAAACCAAATGTGGTCGTTGTTTTGTTAGGTCTGTGGAGTTATCTTGCAAGGCTCGAACCCAAACCCTTTGAAAGACCCTGTAAATTCAATGTCAACGCGTTTGCCAGTATAAATACTATGCAGGATCTTATCAGGCACCTCCCCGCGATTATTTACGAATACACAATCTATCCTGATGGCCAGTGCAAGTTCACATTTGTAAGTGAATCCAGTAGTACTATAGTTGGCCTGGCCCCGGAAGCGATTATGGCGGATGCTGCACTGCTTGATTCGATAGTACATGAGGAGGATCGCGATGCACAGCAGGAATCTTCTGCGCGCTGTATTGAAGATGGAAGGGACTGGAATTGGGAAGGGCGCATGAGGGTAAAGGAAAACATAATCTGGGTGGAAGTACGATCTAATCACGAACAAACGGCTGACGGAGTCATCATCAGGCGTGGAGTAATTCAGGATATAACGGAGCGTAAAGAACTAGCTAAAGAAAGTGAACAGCGCTACCTTTCACTGGTAGACCGGCTTCCTATAGGTATAGTTATACATAAGCAAGGCAAGCTCGTATTTGCCAATTCGCAGGCATACCAGATTCTGGGCAGCAAGAAATCTACTGGTCTTATCGGTACCGATGTACTGAACTTTGTTCATCCCGACTATCATCAGCGCATAGCACGAAGAATGAAAGAAGGTGGCGGTATACTTGCCCCGATGGTAGAACAAAAATATGTGCGCATTGATGGAAAGATCATCGATGTAGAAACCATGTCATCGCCATTTACCTTTCAAGGCGAAGCGTGTGTGCAGGTAATTTTCCGCGATATAACCGAGCGCAAGCAAACCGAAGAGCGCATCAAGAAAAACGAAACGCTGCTCACGCAGCTCTTCCAAAATATACCGATGGCCGTTGTGCAGCTCAACGACATGGGGAAAGTTGAGCAGGTGAACAAAGGCTTTGAAGAAATGTTCGGCTTTACACTGGAAGAACTGAAGGGCAAGAGTATAAATGATTTTATAGTTCCGGAAGAACTGGTGCACGAAGGTGTTGATCTCAACAACCTGATCACGGCCAATCGCATTGTAAGTATCGAAACCATTCGCAAGACCAGAAACGGCAAGCTGATCAATGTTATACTCTACGGAATGCCGGTAATGCTCGATCACCAAACCATTGGTATATATGGTGTATATGTAGACTTTACCGATCGCAAAAAAGTAGAAGATGAATTGAAGATCCGGAATACGGAGCTGGATAATTTTGTTTATAAAGTTTCGCACGATCTCCGAGCTCCGCTATCATCTATACTCGGGCTGGTAAATCTTGCGCGGCTGCCGGGTAATACCGACAACCCGATGGATTACATTGATATTATCGGTGAAAAAGTACAGCACCTCGATCACTTCATTGGCGATGTGCTGAGTCACTCGAAAAATCTGAAGATGGATGTTACCACCAGCCAGGTTGATTTCGAGCAGATCATCGATCGCACATTCCAGGATTTGAATTATCTGGATGGCGCCAAAGAAATGGTGCGCAACGTAAAGGTTGAAGGCGAAATATTTTATAGCGATCCGTGGCGTATATCCGAGATATTCCGGAACCTTATTTCGAATGCCGTAAAGTATCGCCAGCTTGCTATAGCGAAACCACAGATCGATGTAAAAATATATATCGACAACCATCGTGCAGAGATCAGCTTTGCCGATAATGGTATAGGTATAGATGATGTTAGTCTCGCCAAGATTTTTGAAATGTTCTATCGTGCCACAGAACAGTCAGACGGTTCTGGTATAGGCCTATATATCGTAAAAAATGCCGTAGAGAAACTGGGCGGCCAGATCACCGTGGCCAGTCAGCTGAATATAGGAACACGCTTCCATATTATTCTGCCTAACCGGGTTAACCTGGTTGTACCCACTCCTCAGTCACAAGTTGTTGAACAGCGATGAAAATTATTGAAGTAACAACACCGCAGCTTGCGCGTGAGTTTGTTGTATTTCCGGTACATCTATATAGAAACGAACCGGCCTGGATACGTCCGCTCGATAACGATGTGGAAAGTGTTTTTGATGCTGAAAAAAATAAAGCTTTTCGTCATGGCCAGTGTATCCGCTGGATCATGAAGAACGATGCGGGAGAAACCATTGGTCGTGTAGCAGCTTTTGTAAACGAAAAGATCGTGCACAAAGGCAACGACCAGCCTACTGGTGGCATGGGTTTCTTTGAATGTATACATGATCGCACGGCAGCCTTCATGCTTTTTGATCAATGCAAAGCATGGCTTCAGTCGAAAGGCATGGAGGCGATGGACGGCCCGGTAAATTTCGGGAGCCGCGATCGCTGGTGGGGTTTGCTCATTGAAGGTTTTGACCGCGAGCCCAACTATCAATGCAACTATAATTTTCCGTACTATAAAGATTTTTTCGAAGCGTATGGCTTTCAGGTATATTTCTACCAGTTTACCTATGCTCGTAGTATACAGGGGCCGTTGTCGCCACGCCTGCAAGAAAAAGCAGATATAGCGCGCAGAGATCCGGATTATGATTTTCGCTATCTGCGAAAAGATGAAATGGATAAACTGCCTGAGTATTTGATGACGGTATATAACAAGGCATGGGCAAACCGTTCGGAAAATCCGGAGATTACCATGGCACAGGCAAAAATGCTGGTAAAGCAAATGAAGCCGATCATGGATCCGAAGCTTTTATACTTTGGATTTTATAAAGGCGAGCCTGTATCATTTTTTTTGTCGTTGCCCGAGATCAACCAGATCTTTAAGTATGTAAACGGCAAGCTCGACTGGTTGGGTAAACTTAAATTTATATGGCACACCTTCAGAAGAACCAACAAGAAAGCATTTGGTATACTGTTCGGAGTAGTGCCTGAGCATCAGGGTAAAGGACTTGATGGAGCTATGATCATTAACGCGCGCGATGTGTTGCAGCCCGAGCAGCGTTACGAGCAGTATGAAATGAACTGGATTGGTGATTTCAACCCTAAAATGATTTTGGTAGTAGAGCAGGTTGGAGCCGATGTATCCAAGCGTCATGCCACCTATCGAAAACTTTTTGATGAGACCAGGCCTTTTAAGCGTGCTCCCATATTAAAATAACTGCGTTTTTTAAGAATCGCTGAAACTTCTTTTGAACTCATGTGTTAATTCAATTTCGATTAACTTGCAGCGCGATTTTGAATCATGAGCAAAACCGGAGTCCTTTTAATTAACCTGGGCACGCCTGACAGCCCATCGGTGAGCGATGTACGCTCTTACCTCTCACAATTTTTGAACGATCCACGCGTAATTGATATACCGTGGCTTTGGCGCAAGATACTGGTGAACCTGATCATCGTTCCCTTTCGCGCGCCTAAATCTGCCAAAATATACCAGAAGCTTTGGACTGCGAATGGTTCTCCATTGCTTTACTATAGCGAAGAGGCCAAGCGTTTATTACAACAGGAGTTGCCTCAGGATTATGAAGTACATCTCGCGATGCGCTATAAAAATCCTTCCATTCCGGATGTGCTTGAGGCGATGCGGAAAAAGAATTATAGCCGCATTATTGTATTGCCTATGTTTCCACAGTATGCATCGGCATCAACCGGTTCTGCATTAGAAGAAGTGATGCGTGTGATACGCCAGTGGTGGGTTGTGCCGGAAGTAAAATTGATCAGTCAGTATTACGATCACCCAACTTTTATAGAAGCTTTTGCTGCGCGCGGTAAAAAATACAACATCAACGATTATGATCATGTGTTGTTCTCTTACCACGGACTGCCTGAGCGCCAGGTTGACAAGGTATATACCAATGGTCTCTGTGCCGGACATAATTGTGAACACGAAGTAGACGAAGAGAATAAGTTCTGCTATAAAGCCACCTGTTATGCAACAACGCGCTTGCTGGCAGAGAAGCTAAATATACCTGCTGATAAATATACGGTGTGCTTTCAGTCGCGGCTTGACCAGAAATGGCTCAAACCTTTCTCCGATGAAGTTGTACGCGAGAGTGGCCGCAAGGGCATGAAGAAATTACTCGTGTTCTCACCAGCCTTTACTGCCGACTGTCTCGAAACTGTAATTGAAATTGGTGATGAGTACCAGGAGATTTTTCATGAACACGGTGGCGAAAAAGTGCAGCTTGTAGAAAGCCTCAACGACCACCCGCTATGGATAAAGTGTTTGAAAGAATTAGTGCTGGAAAACTAAAGAGAAGAATTGAGCCGCTTGGCCAGTTCGTGTTTATAGAGCGGGCCGATCGGTAACTCTGTTTTGCCTATATATACCGAGTTGAGATTATAGGAGTCGATCTTGTTCAGGGCAACAATGAACGAACGATGTATACGCATGAAGTCGTGCTCCGGTAACATTTCTTCCAGTGCAGTTATAGTTTGCTTGGTGATCACTTGTTTCTCCGGCAAAAAAATTCGCACATAATCTTTCAGGCTCTCGATATAGCGGATCTCATCCACCATGATCTTTACCATTTTGCGATCGGCACGCACATAGAGGAAGCGATCGTTCTCAGCCGTGATCGTTTCTTTTCCTATAGTCTGTTGTTTCTGTTCCGGATTTATAGCGCGATGCACAGCGCGAAGAAAGCGATCGAGCGAGTATGGCTTCAGCAGGTAATCCACGGCTCCCAACTCAAATCCATCCACAGCATAGTCGCGATGCGCGGTTGTAAAAATTACTTTGGGAGGTGAAGGCAGTGCGCGCAGAAAATCTATACCGGTAAGTTTCGGCATGTTGATATCGAGGAAAATAAGATCAACCTGATTTTTCTGAATGAAGTCAAACGCAGCCATAGCATGATGACACGAGCCCGCTATTTCCAACATAGGAGTAGCCTCGATGTAAGTTCGCAGAATATCAAGAGCCGGAGGTTCATCATCTACCAGCAAGCAGCGTAATTTCGCAGGGGTCATGCTTCAATCAGTTTGATCGCGTTCAGGGTAACTGTTAGCGATATCACAAAAGTATCTTCGTCTTCAGTAATACGCAGGTCATGACCATTTGGATATAGTAATTGCAATCTCTTCTTCACATTTTGTAAGCCGATGTGAATAGAGTTAGGGTTCTCGTTATCAACCGAGCGTCCGTTGATCAGTTTGAATTTTAAAATACCTCCCTGAACATGTAGGTCAAGACTAATCCATGCCTGCTCCACCATTTCATTGGCTCCGTGCTTGAAACTGTTTTCAAGAAAGGGAAGGAGTAACAGCGGAGCAATAGTAGCTGAATCCAGGTCGCCCCGAATATTTACGGCTATATCCAGCCGATCACCAAAGCGCGATTTCTCCAACTCGATATAGTGCTGCAATACTTCTACCTCTTTTGATAGCGGCACCACGGGCTTGGCACATTCGGTTAATATATAGCGCATCAACTGCGAGAGTTTCAGAATCGCTTCCGGAGTTTCGTCTGATCGTTTCAATGCCAATGAATATATACTGTTCAATGTATTGAACATGAAGTGCGGATGGATCTGCCCCTTTAATACTTCTAACTCTGCTTTTACGCGTTCTTTTTCCAGTTGCTCATTCTCGATCTTTTTTCTATACCAGGTCTTTACCAGTTTAATCGCTACGGCAAAACCTGCCACGGTTAATGAACCGCGCAATCCTCCCATAAAAGAGTAGAAGAACGTGAAGGGCTTTAACGGAAATTGAATGCTTTGGCGGAATGGCCGAATCAGATTATAGTTGAGCAGGGGTGACATAGCTGCCGTGATCAACATCAGCAAAATTACCAGCAGAAAGCCAGTCCAGTATTTTTCACGAAATATATACCGTGGCAAGGCATAGTATATAATAGCATAACTCAGAAATATATGCTGTGGTAAAAAGATGAGCGACTCTACGAACGATATAGGAAAGATGTTGCGCGCCCTTCCGTCCAGGTAGTAAAAGCCATAGATAAATCCCTGAAAGGCCCAGCATGCTATCCAGAAAATAGTGTGGCGGCTAATGCGATAACCGCTACTATCGGAAAGAACCAGTTTTGAAAAAAAACTATCCATCTGTATAAACATACTCGATCAGGCGATGAAAGTTTGATGATCCGTTCATTTGTAGACGAAAGTGACTGAATCGTAGACGGAACACGTTCATCACAGAAGTTGCCAGGTCAGTCTAAAAATACCATGCATCGGTCAGTTGCATGAAAATATAGCAGGTGTCTTACCGTATTTCATACCATAACGAATAGAGATATGAAACCGAAAACAACCCTTTTAGCAGCTGTACTTTTTGTAGTGGTACAGGCTGCCGTGTCAGTGCAGTCGTTCGGCCAGGAGAAATCGATCTACTGGGTAGTGGAAACCAATGCCGTGAATAAGCAATATTCTATTGTGCGATTTTATGATCAGAGCAACCAGCTTATGCACGAGGTGAAACTCGATAACATATACATTGATATACGTAAACCGAAATATCAGCGAAAGCTGAATCAGCTATTAAAGAATTACCAGGAGCGGACGATGATCACTTCTCAAAAGCACAAATCGAAGAAATCGATTTGAATTTAGATTAAATGGTTCGCCCGGCTACGAGATAGCCGGGCTTTTTTGTTTTATGGAGTATATATATACCTTAAACGCCTTCCATGTCTTTCAACTCAATCTCCAGCGCTTTGGTGCTGATATATATTTCGTTGAGTGAAAGCGCGAGCGACAGGAGCAGAAACACCAGGCTTAGTCCGAATATACCCACAGCCCATACTTCATTCTGAAGATAAAAGAAAAGCATACTGAGCACGCAAAAGAAAAAACTGGTTATGCCAGCGCCTTGCATGTGTTTTACCAGCACCAGTCTGCGCTTTAGATTCCGGATCTGTGCTTTGATAACTTCGTGATCTTCGTGAATGGTTTTATACTTGGCATGAAGATTCCGGATCAAGGTAGCCAATGCCAGAAAGCGATTGGTATAGGCCAGCATCAGCAGCGTGATTGCCGGAAATAGCAGGGCCGGTGTATTAATAGACATTTCAAGCATGGCACTATATATTTACTGTATACTTATTCAATGCGTTGTAGTGTTCGGAGTGATTTGGATAGCCAGCTGGTAATGCCCACTACACCGATGGTCATGAACCCACCAAAAATTACAGAAGGCACAACGCCAAGCAGACGTGCTGCTACTCCGGATTCGAACATACCAATTTCGTTAGACGATCCTATAAATATATGGTTCACGGCCGATACTCTTCCTTTCATGTTTTCGGGTGTAAGTGTTTGCAGGAGGGTGCCGCGAATGATAACGCTCACGCAATCAAATATACCACTCATCATTAATAAGAACATCGAGAGCCAGAAGCTGGTGGAAAGGCCAAACAGGATCATGCATACACCGAAACCGGCTACACAATAAAATAATATAGCACCGGTATTTTTCTTGATCGGATTATGCACCAGGTATAGTGCCATGAGTAACGCGCCTACTCCGGGAGCAGCACGGAGGAAGCCGAGTCCTATTTTACCTACATGTAAAATAGTGTCGGCAAATATAGGGAGCAGCGCTACAGCACCTCCGAACAATACGGCAAACAGATCGAGCGATATAGCACCCAGCACAATCTTGTTGTTGAACACAAAACGCAGTCCTGCCTTGATCTTCTCTACAATGCCCTCTTCTTCCGAAACCGTCGGCAGAGGTTTATCCGTTACCATAAACATGAGCATCAAACCGGCAAAAACCAGTAGGGCATCCGTTGCGTACGCTACCGATATACCGAAGAATCCGTAGAGCAATCCTCCCAGTGGCGGACCTGACAGGGAAGCTGTTTCCCATAGTGTACTGTTCCAGGTAATAGCATTGCTATAGAGTTCGCGTGGCACAAGCTGTGGCATAAAAGCAAATACAGCAGGAGTAAGAAAACCACGGGCCACACCACTTACAAAGATTACAGTATAGATGGGTATAACGCCCATGTGCAGAAAGAACTGTCCGGGCTCCAGCGTGAAGAAGAGCAGCAGTATGGAGCAAAGCAGCAAGGTGGTTACACAGAGCGTAATGATCTTTTTGCGCTGCACAACATCGGCTACGTGCCCGGCATAGAGCGATACACCTATAGAAGGTATAGCTTCGGCAAGCCCGATGAGCCCCAGCGACAAAGCATCTTTGGTGATTTCGTATACCTGCCACGCCACTACTACCGCTTGAATTTGTATAGCCAGTGTAATACAGAAGCGTGCAGAAATAAAATATCGATAGTCGCGTATTTGTAAAGCCGCGTAGGGAGAAATAGTACTCATGCAGTTGTTAAAATCTTTTCAATGGCATCGGCTGCCAGTTTTCTTCGTTGCTCGCGTTCACCTTTTATTTCAACAAACGGCACAGACTGATTCTTCATTTCCTGAAGGTATATATTGTACAGGTTCTCACGTTGTTCCGGATGCTCGCGTTGCGGATCATTCTCCCAGGGTATATCTATATATGTGAGGAGGTACAGGTCGTATTGACGTGTAGCGATGCTGGTCAGTATTTCTTCGTGACAGTTACCATACTTGAATTCACTCCATACTTTAATCACGTATAGATTGGTATCGCAGATCAACACACGATTTGCATCGCGCATCCACTCGTCTTCCAATCGTAATTGTCCGTGAGCAATGGTGAGAAGATCCTGCTGATTATAGGGGCGTACAAGATGATCAATATAGCCACGGGCATATTCTGGTATCCATACAGTGTTGAAACGTTCGGCCAGAAATTTTGACAGATCGGATTTCCCCGTGCATTCCGGACCGATTATCGCGACTTTCTTGATAGCGGGCAGATCGAAGGCATTCATAATGCGAAAATCGTTTATATTTCCCGGAAATTTATTGGTCAATATCATAAAACATTTGTCCAGGTGAAGAGAAGAGAGGCATTACAGCATATAGGACTTGGCGTTTCGGCAGGATTGATTTTTCCTGCGTGGTTAAGTTCGTGTAAGTCAGACGATCCTAAACCTGAAATAACCTACGATGGTGTTGTTGGTGTAATTGGTGCCGGTGCAGCCGGTTTGCATGTAGCAGATATTCTGCGAAGCAAAGGCATACCGGTAAGAATCTTCGAAGCGTCTGATCGTATCGGTGGTCGCGTGCGTTCGTTGCAACGGTTAACACAGCCATCGACTGCTTTACTTTTCGATCCGGATAATTTACCTACCAGTACATATCCAACCGAGCTGGGAGCACAGTTTGTATTGGGTGCAGATTCCGCCTGGGGAAAGATCATCAGTCAGTTAAATGTACAAATGGTTGAGTTTGGTACACTCGGTTCCGAAAGCTATTTCGTAGACGGCACGATAAAGACGGCTGCTGATTTGGCAGGTGATGCAGATTTTATAGCAGCACAAAACTTTGTAACCAATCTTGCTTCCAATACCAGCACCGGTTCTGTACAACAAGCTATAGCGGGAGCGGCTATTAACAGTCGCATGTATGCTATATTAAATTCATGGATCGGGAATAGACTGGGTACGTCTGATGATCAGCTTGGTGCAAAAGCAGTAGCCGAAGCGTTGGCACTGCAAACACGAAACAACCAGCAGTTTGTACTCAAATCTAACCTGATGGAAGATGCGCTGCTCTCACGATTCAGCAATGTTATACCCTATGTGGAGGTGAACAGCGTAGTGAAGAGTGTTAATTATAGCGGTGATAAAATTGTAGTGAGTGGCGATACGACCGGTGCCGGATCGTTTACTGCCGAAGTAGATCGTTTGATCGTAACCGTTCCTGTATCGATTTTAAAATCAGGATTGATTGCGTTTAGTCCGGCGTTACCATCGGCTAAGACAACAGCATTATCGCGCATGGCGATGGATGCCAGCATCCGCGTACGTCTTGAGTTTAAAAAGAATTTCTGGGGAGCGAACAGCACGTATATATATGGTGGTACACAAGCACCACAATATTATAATGCAGGTCTTGGTCGCGATGATGCACACAAAACGCTGGATATAACTATACAGGGACCAAAGGCTGCGGAGCTCTCTGCCAAGGGTAAAGATATGGTGCTGGTTATTCTTGCCGAACTCGATGCTGTGTTTAATGGACAAGCCACAGAGAATGTGCGCAGAGACGGACAGAATAATATACTATATGTAATCATGGACTGGTCGAAAGAGCCGTATATAGGTGGAGGCACAGCCTATATAAAAGCCGGAGGCTCCAACCAGGATAAACTTGATTTAGCAGAAGCCATCGATAAAAAACTTTTCTTTGCCGGAGAGGCTACTGATAATGCCGGGGAATATGGCACCATCAGCGGAGCACTTCAATCGGCCGAGCGTGCTTCGCAGGAAGTGGTTGACTCTATAGTGACTGTATAATTGTTACTCGCTCTTGAGTGATTTAACCGGATTTAATAATGCTGCCTTTATAGACTGATAGCTTACGGTGATCCATGCAATGAGCAGCGCTGTTATACCTGCCAGTATAAATACACCTATACCCAGTTCAATGCGATAAGCAAAACCCTGTAGCCAACTGTGCATAATATACCAGGCTAATGGTGTTGCCAGTATAAAGGCGAAGAATATAAGTCGCGTAAAATCTTTCGATAGTAATACCACGATGCTACCTACCGAAGCACCCAATACTTTGCGAATGCCAATCTCTTTGGTGCGGAGGCTTGCCGTATAGGCCGCGAGGCCAAACAAACCAACGCAGGCTATAATTATAGCAAGACCTGAAAATATACCGAACACCGTTCCGGCTCTTTTCTCAGACTCATATTGTGCCATCAGGTTTTGATCGAGGAATTGATACTTGAAAGGTTGATCGGGCACAAGGGTCTTCCACGATGCTTCTGCTGCCTGTATCACGCCTGTTGCATTTTTACCTTTAGTGCGCAGGTATATATAGCCTGAACCACCGCCAAAACTTTCGTTGCTTTGTATAGCGAGTGGTGTAACCGGATCGCGCAATGATTGAAAGTTGAAGTCTTTAATAATGCCGATGATAGTATATTGTATGGTAACATTGCCCGCCTGATTTCGCTGTACACGGGATAGTTTTTTGCCAACAGGATCTGCTATATCCAAAGTCTTTACTGCCGTTTCATTGAGAATGATAGAAAGTGAATCATTGGTTTCGGTGGAGAAGCCATGGCCTTGTGTAAATTCAAAACCTACCGTTTCAGAAAAGTAATCGTCAATACCCATCGACTTAGTGGTAAGTATTTCGGAAGAACCTTCCGGAGTAAATTGTGCTCCCGGAAAATCTCCTTGTCTGCCGAGCAGAGAGAACGAGCTTGCGGCTTTTTCAACTTCGGCCATGCGTCTCATTTCTTCGATAAATGTTTTTGTTTTGTTCTGCAAAGCAAAAGCTCGCTCAACGATTAGCAATTGCTCTTTATCGTACCCCAGCGACTTGCGTTGCATGTACTGCATTTGCTCTGCTACTACAAGTGTACCTACTATTAATATGATCGAGATAAAGAACTGGAAAACAACCAAACCATTACGTAGCCACGAACCTCTTGTACTGCTGCTGAAATTACCTTTCATAACCAGCACCGGGTTAAAGGACGATAATGCAAAGGCAGGATAACTCCCGGCTAAAAAACCTACGAGCAAAGCAACGCCTGTTAATACAACGGGGAGTATACCGGTTAAGTCAATAATGAGATGTTTATCAACGAGATTATTGAACGATGGCAACACCAGCAATGCTATGCCTAATGCCAGTACCGTGGCGAATACACTCAGCACAATCGACTCCACCAGAAACTGGATGACCAGTTGTCCTTTTAAAGAACCCATGGCTTTGCGCACACCTACTTCGCGCGCACGCTCAGCTGAGCGAGCTGTTGCAAGGTTCATGAAATTTATACAGGCTATAACCAGTATAAGAATGGCTACTGCTATCAGAAAGTATATATAGTGTATATTTCCTCCCGGCTGCATCTTGGCTTCTATGTTGCGCGGATCGAGATGTATAGTGGTAAGCGGTTGCAGGAAATATGTATAGCCATTCCCCTCACGTTTATAGTCCGCCCACGATTTACCGAGGTCGTTTTCAATCTGTGCTGCAGCATAGGTATCAACCATCTTCGGGAACTTTGCTTCAAGCGCTTTTGCATCCGCTCCCGGCTTCAACTGTATATATACATGCGCAGTAAATGTTGTAAAATTACTTTGCTGTCCGTCTGCAAAGAAGTTGTCATCCCACTTGAACAGGAAATCGAATTTAAAGTGCGAGTTATCAGGTACGTCCTCGCATATACCGGTAACATGATAATCCTGGTTGAACAGCCGGAGTGTTTTGCCTACGGGTTCATCTTTACCGAAATAGCGCTGGGCAGTTTTTTCTGTAACTACTATATCGGTTTTATTGATGAGTACTTTCTGTGGATCGCCCTTTACTAATTTTATACTGAAGAAAGTAAAGAAGTTGGAGTCGGCTGCCATCACAAAGTTCTCTTCAAACTGCTTTACATCATCGTGCGCATCTTTATAGTTTACGATAACCTGGTTGAGAGGGCCACCCATTTTAATTGCGCTTGCAATTTCCGGAAAATCGCGCAGCATGACATCGGCATACGAATGAGGTATAACAGCGTAGTTGGTAAAGTGATTGGGATACTTTCGCTCGAGACTAACTTTGTAAATGTTAGCGGCATTGTTATGAAATGAATCGTACGAAAATTCATTCGTAACAAAAATGACGATGAGCAGACAACTGGCAATGCCTATAGAAAGACCCAATACATTAATAGCAGTATAGATCTTTTGTTTGATGAGGTTGCGGATGGCAACGCGCAGATAGTTTTTTAGCATACCAGTAAGTTCTTCGGTAAATTCCGAAAAAGCAATACCGTACGTAACGGGATGGGTGTCGGAGTGACTCCTATAGGGCACAAAAAAATCGCCCGGGGGTAGCGGGCGATCTTTAAAGTATATATACTTTATTATATGTTACTGCAGCATTTTGAGCAGTGACGAAAGTCTGTTTTTCAGATTGCGGCGATCAACTATAAAATCGAGGAATCCGTGGTCTAATACAAATTCAGCACTCTGAAAACCTTTGGGCAAATCTTTCCCGATCGTTTCGCGAATAACGCGAGGTCCGGCAAAACCAATCAGAGAACCGGGCTCGGCAATGTTAAAATCTCCGAGCATAGCGTAAGAAGCCGTTACACCACCCGTAGTAGGGTCTGTAAGCAGCGATATATAGGGAACTTTAGCGGCATCGAGCTGAGCAATCTTGGCAGAAGTTTTTGCCATTTGCATCAGCGATAAACCGGCTTCCATCATACGCGCACCGCCTGAGCGGGAGATCATGAGGAAAGGTTTTTTGTTCTTGAGGCTGTGATCCATAGCACGTGCTATTTTTTCGCCCACCACAGAACCCATAGAGCCTCCTATAAAAGAGAAGTCCATACAGGCAATGGTAATATCCAGACCATTCATCTTGCCGTATGCTGTACGCACAGCATCTTTCAACTGTGATTTTTCCTGCGATTCTTTGATGCGCTTGGGATAAGGTTTGGTGTCTTTGAATTTCAGCGGATCGGCAGACTCCATGTTCGCATCCAGTTCGGTGAACTTGTTGTCGTCAAACAATACCTCGAAGTATTCTTCAGAACCTATACGCACGTGGTAATCTTCTTCCGGCACAACGTAAGCGTTGCTTTTCAATTCACGTGTGTGAATGATCTTGCCGGCAGGCGACTTAAACCATAGTCCGTCAGGCACCTCACGTTTCGACTCCGTGGGTGTTACTATACCTTTATCACTGCGTTTAAACCAAGCCATGGGTTAAAAATTTTAGTAAAAATAAAGCCGATGTATCGAAGTGATACATCGGCCTGTTACGTTCGTGTATTATGCTACGTCAACCGACTTATCAAGGTATACATCCTGAATAGCATTCAGAATTTCTACACCTTCTTTCAATGGACGTTGGAATGCTTTTCTTCCGGAGATCAAGCCTGTACCACCAGCGCGTTTGTTAACAACGGCTGTGCGCACTGCATCCGCAAGATCGCTTGCTCCTTTTGATTCACCACCTGAGCTGATCAAACCTGCGCGGCCCATGTAGCAGTTAGCAACCTGGTAGCGGCAAAGATCGATCGGGTGATCGGATGTAAGCTCGCTATAGATTCTTTCATCAAGTTTACCGTAGCTGCTTCCTCCTGTATTAAGAGCTTTGTAACCACCGTTGTTCTCAGCAAGTTTTTGCTTGATGATGTCAGCCTGGATAGTTACACCAAGATGGTTCGCCTGGCCGGTAAGGTCAGCCGATACGTGATAATCAACACCACCTTGTTTGAATGCGTTGTTACGGGTATAGCACCAGAGTATAGTAGCCAGACCTAACTGACGAGCTTTCTCGAATGCAGCAGAAACTTCCTGTATCTGGCGGGTAGCATTGTCAGAGCCGAAATATATAGTAGCACCTACAGCAACAGCACCGAGGTTCCACGCATCCTCTACAGAGCCGAACATGATCTCGTCAGCCTTGTTAGGATAGGTTAACAATTCGTTGTGGTTGATCTTTACGATGAAAGGAATGCGGTGTGCATACTTTCTCGACATAAGTGCTAATGCTCCGTAAGTAGTAGCCACTGCGTTGCAACCACCTTCAATAGCAAGCTTTACAATATTTTCAGGATCGAAGTAATCAGGGTTTTTGGCGAAAGATGCTCCGGCACTGTGTTCGATACCTTGATCGATCGGAAGGATAGAAAGGAAGCCGGTATTGGCAAGACGTCCTGTTCCGTATAACTGCTGGAGACTTCTTAATACTTGAGGAGAGCGGTTCGACTGTGCGAAGATGTTGTCTACAAAATTCGGGCTGGGAAGGTGAAGCCTTTCCTTTGAAATAGTTTTGCTTTGGTGCTTCAACAGATAGTCTGCGTCTTTGCCCAAAAGCTCTGCAATGTTCTTTGCCATAATTGTGAATTATTGGTCTGGTTACGGTTTTTAATGAGCGGGGACAAAGTTATCAATTATTTAATTGTATGCTAACCCGCGCAAATTTCGCGGTTTTAGCGGGTATGCAATCGTGTTAGATTTTATAAAAACGGAATATACCTTTATGGAGGCGAAATTGACTGCCATTTTTTTGAATTGACGAACCTGCTTTCTCCAAAGATTCATCTGCTATGAAATAAAAAAACCATCCCGGATTCGGGGATGGCTTCTATATACTTTCAAGAGTGCTTCGATCTTAGAGTTTCTCCTTGATACGAGCAGCTTTACCTTGACGGCCTTTCATGTAGTACAGTTTCGCTCTGCGAACTTTACCTTGTTTAATTACTTCGATCTTATCGATAGTAGGAGATACGATCGGGAAGATACGCTCAACACCTACACCATTAGATACTTTACGCACTGTGAAGGTTTCACCGTTCGTGCCATATCCTCTGCGCTGGATTACAGTGCCCTGGAATTGCTGTACACGCTCTTTGTTACCTTCTTTTATTTTCACGTGAACGTTGATAGTATCACCAGGATTGAAGCTGGGAACAGATTCACGGACTTTCGCAAATTCCTGCTCAACTAGTTTAATTAAGTCTGCCATAACTCGATGGTTTTGAAAATGGACTGCAAATGTATGGAAAGAATTGTAAAATTCAGAAGCCAGCCGGAAGATTTACGTGATTAATTATCAAAGTCTTAAATTTTAAGCTCTGTAAGCCTTATTTCAACAGTTCGGGCCTGCGCTGGCGGGTTCTTTCGAGCGATTGATCGTGTCGCCACTCTTCAATTTTGGAGGCATGACCGGATAATAACACGTCCGGAACCTTCCAGCCTTTGTATTCTGCTGGGCGTGTATAAACCGGTGGCGCGATCAAATTGTCCTGGAAAGAATCACTTAACGCTGAAGTCTCGTCCGATAAAACGCCTGGTATCAACCGGATCACAGCATCCGAAACAACAGCGGCAGCAAGCTCTCCGCCCGATAATACATAGTCGCCTATACTGATTTCGCGTGTTATCAAGTGCTCGCGTACGCGCTCATCAACACCTTTATAGTGGCCACACAAAATGATCAGGTTTTGTTTCAGACTGAGCTCGTTCGCGATGGCTTGTGAAAAGCGTTGACCATCCGGACTCATATATATTATATCATCGTATGTGCGCTGCGATTTGAGGTCGGCAATACAATTATCAATTGGTTCGATCATCATTACCATACCTGCTCCACCACCGAAAGCATAGTCATCGGTAGTGCGATGTTTGTTGGTAGAGTACTGGCGAAGGTCTACAACATTAACCGTAACAATACCTTTTGCCTGCGCTCTTTTCAGAATAGAATCAGAAAAAGGACTCTCAATTAAACGTGGCAATGTTGTAATGATGTCGATATGCATGAGGTATATACTCTTATGTAAATGTATATATAGCGATGGCTGATAAACGTATCTTCGAATATAGCTTATCAAATATCTAAAAATCCTTCGGGAAGATTAACGCTGATTCTCTTTTTAGACTTGTTTACGCTCGTAATAAACGGACTGTTGATCGGTATGAGAACTTCTTTATTCTGATGCATTAATACCAGCAACCGGTTGGCGCCTGCCTGCATCACTTCAGTAACTTCTCCTAACGTGCCGAGTGTATCATCAATCACTTCAAAGTTTATAACTTCATCATCGTAGAACTCTCCACGCGTAGATTTAGGACGCGCTGTTTTGGGAAGATATATAGCTTGTTTTGATATCCTTGCTGCTTCTTCGGGAGAATCTACATCTTCAAACTTGACAAATGCTTTGGCCCCCCGTACCGATGCATGTTGAATAAAGTACGGAACGAGTCGTTCCTGGTTTGCCAGAAACACGGCATCCAGCGTTGCAAAGTCGTTGGGTATATCGGCATCAATAGAGATCGTTACCTCGCCCTTAAGACCGTGAGGTTTTAGCACCAAGCCGATTTTATAGCAGGAATCAATGTTCATTTTAGCTATCTATACAAAATAAATATGCCGGTCCTGATGGATCAGAACCGGCACACCAATTCAATTTTCAAAGTTGATTAAGCCTGTTGCTCTTCAGCGGCAGCAGGAGCCTCGCCTTCTGCAGGAGCAGCGGCTGCTGTAGCGGCAGCAACTTCAGCCTTCTTACGAATAGCTTCGGCACGTGCTTCTTTAACTTTCGTTTCAGCTTCTTTACGAGCTTTAAGATCCGCTTGCTTAGCTTGTGAAAGCTTGCTGCGTTTCTCTTCGATCTTAGCATCTTTACCTTGCAACCAAGCAGCTAATTTAGCATCTGCCTGATCTTGTGTAAGAGCACCTTTAATAACACCGATTTGAAGGTGTTTTTTCAATAAGATACCACGATAAGAAAGCATAGCTTTTACCGTGTCGCTTGGTTGTGCACCGTTCATTACCCAGTGAAATGCGCGATCGTCTTTCAGGTCGATCGTAGCAGGATTTGTAAGCGGATTGTACGTACCAATTTTCTCAATGAAGCGTCCATCGCGTGGAGCTCTGGCGTCAGCAACGACTACATCGAACATCGCCAGTTTCTTGCGGCCTCTGCGGGCCAATCTGATTTTAACCATTTCTTTGTTAGATTTTTAAAATGTGGAACTCGTCCTGATTTTTAAAGGTCGCAAAGTTAACGGATTTTTTTGGCCCGGCAATCCTACTCCAGCCAATTCTTGAAAGAGGAAGCTTCGTAATGAAAGAAAATTTCTTAATTCACGGTCTTGTTGATGGCAGCAAGTCGCTGAAACCATTGATTCAGCGTGCTTTCCTGGCCATCCAGCTCAACAACAATAGATATTGTATTGCTTTTCTCCTTTCGGTTAGCATACGGCAGGGTTGGCTCCTGCACGCCCGAATCCTGAAAAAGTGAGAAAAAGTTGAAATTCAGAATCTTGCTGATCCTTTCGAGCTGATCTGTTTTGATCTCGCTTCGTTCGAAAATATCATAAACATTACGTGAGCTAGTGTTGAGCCTTTTCGCAAATTCTGAAAGTTTAAGGCCTGATTCCTTGTATCGGGTTTCAATTTCTCGTCCTATATGCAACGCCATAGCGTAAAAGTAGAGCGATTCTTACACACTCGATAGAATCCTGTATGTGATTTTGCTTCTTGTAAAGTGATATATTTTATCTCATTGTAGTATTATTACAATGAATTATGAAATTATTAATCACTTATGGAGAAATCTTAAAAATAAAACCGCGATTACGAGCCCAATAAACGATACAGACAAAGCCGAATTCACTCAGGATAGCCAGTTCCATTCCATAACCTGATAAAGCTTTAACGTTCCAGCGGACAAAGGCACTTCACATCCCCTGTGAGTGCCTTTCTTTTTGACCTACGCGCAGAAAAGACTAAATAATTGCTTACACGATTTAACAGTTTTTTTATAATTAACGCCTTCTCTACATTTGTTCACTTTCTATAAAATCATGGATAAATATTCATACATCTCCAATGCAGACGTTGGTTATCTCGACCAGCTCTATCAAAATTATAAAAATGATCCTGCTTCTGTTGACCTCACCTGGCAAAAGTTCTTTGAGGGGTATGACTTCTCGCAGCAGCGTTATGGTGATAAACCTGCAAACGGTAACGGTGCTCCGGTAGCTGATTCACTTTCTATTAAGGAAACCCAGGTGCGTAACCTGATTTTTCAATACCGCTCATTCGGTCACTTGAAATCTAACACCAACCCGGTTCGAGAAAGAAGAAATCACAGTGTAAATCTCGATCACAAAAGCGTTGGTCTTACCGATGCTGATCTGGACACAGAGTTTGATGTAGCAGCCGAGATCGGTATGCCGCGAACAACCCTGCGCAAGATCATTGAGAAACTGAATGCAGTATATCTCGGCACGATTGGCTTCGAGCATAACTTCATCCGTAACGATGACATTCGTGCGTGGCTGTATCAGAAAATTGAGAAAGAATATTATACCTATAATCCTGCCCAGGATGAAAAGAAGAGAATTCTCAATAAACTGAATGAAGCAGTTGTATTTGAGAACTTCCTGCATACCAAATTCCTCGGACAAAAACGTTTCTCCCTCGAAGGAGGAGAAAATACTATACCGGCTCTTAACACAATTATTAATGTAGCAGCCGAACTGGATGTTAAAGAAGTTGTAATCGGTATGGCTCACCGTGGCCGCCTCAACGTACTGGCTAACATCTTAGGTAAGACGTACGAACAGATCTTTACCGAGTTTGAAGGAAATGTAAGTCCTGAGAATCTTACCATGGGTGACGGAGATGTGAAGTATCACCTCGGTTATTCAAGTCACATCAATACACCTTCCGGTAAAAAGGTATATGTAAAATTAACTCCGAACCCGTCTCACCTGGAAGCAGTTGATCCGCTGGTGCTCGGTTATACCCGTGGACAAATTGACGATGAGTATAAAGGAGAGCTTTCTAAAGGCATGGCGATCCTTATTCACGGTGATGCTGCTGTGGCCGGTCAAGGTATAGTATATGAAGTGGTTCAGATGTCAGGTCTGCCCGGATATACTACCGGAGGAACAGTTCATTTCGTGATTAACAACCAGGTTGGTTTTACTACCGACTATGATGATGCGCGTACCAGTATATATTGTACAGATATAGCCAAGATCGTGGATGCACCTGTGCTGCACGTGAATGGCGATGATGCCGAAGCCGTGAGCTTTGCTTCTAAACTGGCTGTCGAGTATCGAATGAAATTCGGTAAAGATATATTTATTGACTTGCTGTGCTATAGAAGACACGGTCACAATGAGAGTGATGAACCGAAATTCACGCAGCCTAAACTTTATAACATCATCGCGAAGCATCCGAACCCGCGCGAGATCTATGTGAAGAAACTGATCGAGCGTGGTGATGTAGATGCAGCTCTCGCTGATGAAATGGATAAGAACTTCCGTAATCAACTTCAGGACAGACTGAATGAAGTGAAGCAAAAACCGCTTCCATACAAGCCTCAGAAAATTGAAGAAGAATGGGAGCAAATGCGTTGGGCAAAACCGGAAGACTTTGATAAATCTCCGGAGACCGGTGTAAAAGAAAGTGTTATCGATAAAGTTGGTAAAGCACTTATTAATATACCGGAAGGCTTCAAGCCACTGAAGCAGATTGAAAAATTGCTGAAAGACAGAACCACAGCTTTCTTTGAAGATAAAGTATTAGGCTGGGCCGAAGCAGAATTACTGGCGTATGGTTCATTGCTGTTGGAAAAAACTCCGGTGCGTATGTCCGGTCAGGATGTTAGACGCGGAACATTCTCTCACCGTCATGCTTACTTCTTTGATGCCAACACCAACGAACCATATTGCGGATTAGATAACCTCGATAAATCTCAGGCGAGATTCAGCATCTATAACTCATTACTTTCAGAATTTGGTGTTCTTGGTTTTGAGTATGGTTATGCCATGTCATCGCCAACGGCATTGGTATTATGGGAAGCACAATTTGGTGACTTCGTAAACGGAGCACAGGTAATTATAGATCAGTTCCTTTCAAGTGCCGAATCAAAATGGCAACGGATGAACGGTTTGGTAATGTTACTGCCGCATGGTTATGAAGGTCAGGGGCCTGAGCACTCAAGCTGTCGCCCGGAAAGATTCTTGCAACTTGCCGCAGAGTATAACATGGTAATTACGAATCCGACTACACCTGCAAACTTCTTCCACTTATTGAGAAGACAAGTTGCCTGGCAGTTCCGTAAGCCATGTATAGTGTTCTCGCCTAAATCATTGCTGCGTCACCCTGCGGTGATCTCTCCGCTGAAAGATTTCACTTCCGGTTCATTCTCTGAGGTACTGGACGATACAACGGTATCAGCAAAAGAAGTAAATCGTGTGATACTCTGCAGTGGTAAAATTTACTACGACCTGGTGGAAGCACAGCAGAAGAGAAAAACAAAAGATACAGCTATTGTGCGTCTCGAACAGCTTCATCCATTCCCTGAAAAACAATTGAAGGCTGTGTTGAAGAAATACAAAGATGCCAAACTGGTGTGGGCACAGGAAGAACCTGCCAACATGGGTGCACAATCGTACATTGTACGGATGATGCCGAAGTACGATCTTGAATTTGTATCGCGCAAAGCCAGTGCATCGCCTGCTACCGGATACCTGAAGGTGCATAAGGTAGAGCAGGAGAAGCTTGTAAATAAAGCTTTTGAAATTTAACTGATCGATAAAATTATAAAGCGTTGAGATATGCGCGGGAAAGGATAACTTGATCGTGCAAATCTCTATGCTGAGACGAGACAATCCCATAATCTAAAACTATACTTGAATGGCATTACAGATAAAAGTACCCGCAGTAGGCGAGTCGATTTCGGAAGTAACGATAGCAAACTGGCTGAAGAAAGACGGTGATACTGTACAGCTCGATGAAGTGATCGCAGAGCTGGAATCCGATAAAGCTACCTTTGAACTGACAGCACAAAGTGCCGGTGTTCTCAAGATTGTAAAACAGCAAGGTGCTACTGTACCGATTGGTGACGTGATCGCAGAGATTGAAGGCAACGGACAGGCTGCTGCTTCTAAACCTGCAGCCACACCTGCGCCTGCAGCAGCAAGCGCGAACGCTGCACCGGCTGCCGCTCCAAAAGCAACGGGTGGTGTAAAAGAAATGAAAGTGCCTGCAGTAGGTGAGTCAATTACAGAAGTGACGATCTCTACCTGGCTGAAGAAAGATGGCGACTTTGTAAATGTAGATGATATCATTGCGGAAGTTGAATCAGACAAAGCAACGTTTGAGCTACCGGCCGAAGCTTCCGGTATACTTCGCATTGTAGCAAAAGAAAAAGAAACACTTCCTATAGGTGGCCTGATCTGCCGCATTGAAATAGCAGAAGGTGCTCCTGTAAAACAAAGTACAGCTGCACCTGCCGCTGCAACAGCCGCTGCGGGAGCTGCTGATAAAACATACGCTGCAGGACATCCATCACCGGCAGCAGCGAAGATCCTTGACGAAAAAGGAATTGCTGCTAACCAGGTGCAAGGTTCTGGTGTAGGTGGAAGAATTACCAAAGAAGATGCACAGAAAGCACAAACTCAGGCTGCACCTGCCAAAGCAGAGTCCAAGCCACAGGCACCTGCCGGCCCTCCGGTAATTGCAAGTGGTGGAGGTCGTGGCGAACGCAGAGAGAAAATGACTTCCTTGCGTAAAACCATCGCGAAGCGTCTTGTATCGGTGAAGAATGAAACAGCGATGCTTACCACTTTCAACGAAGTAGACATGAAACCAATCATGGATCTTCGTTCGAAGTATAAAGATCAATTCAAAGAAAAATATGGCGTAGGTCTCGGCTTCATGTCGTTCTTTACCAAAGCTATATGTGTTGCGCTGAAAGATTTTCCTGCAGTAAATGCATCGATCGACAAAGAAGAAATAATATATCATGACTACTGCGATGTATCTATAGCGGTTTCTACTCCAAGAGGTTTAGTAGTGCCAGTTATCCGCAACGCAGAATCATTATCGTTCAACCAGATTGAAAGCGAAGTGATCCGCTTAGCAACCCGCGGACGTGATGGTAAACTTTCTATTGAAGAAATGACAGGAGGAACATTCTCAATCACCAACGGTGGTGTATTCGGGTCTATGCTTTCAACACCTATCATTAATCCTCCACAGTCTGCTATATTGGGTATGCACAACATTGTTGAGCGCCCTATTGTGAAGAATGGTGAGATCGTTATTCGCCCGATTATGTATGTGGCACTTTCGTATGATCACCGTATCATTGATGGTCGCGAATCGGTAAGCTTCCTGGTAAGAGTAAAAGAATTACTGGAAGATCCGGGAAGACTGATCCTTGGTGTTTAATAGAAGGTAACGCTATTCTCTATTGCTAAAAATAAAAGACATGAAGTATAAATTATTCCGCGTACTGCTGAGTATAATTTTTATTTCATGTCTTTTTACTTATTCCAGTTGTGTAGATGATTGTGAATCGGACAGCGAGCCACAGCTTTCTGTCTACTTCAGCAATCCTCATAATTATAAAACGATATACGGTTTGCACGGCAAGAAGAAGCTTACCGCTCCTTTTGACAGCCCGCAGTATATTGCGGTCCCCATGTCTATCAAAGAAGATTCAACCATTGTGATCTTTGAAGCAGCAGATCATACGGACACACTAACGGTGCACTATAGCCGTACCGTTAAAATGCAATCGGTACGTTGTGGCTTTCGCATCTACTTTGATGATTTTGCCATTATACAGCCAACAACATTCACGGATGTGTCGGTATCTTCAGAATTATATGATCGAGTGTTAGATATTTATATCAATGATTAAGCGACTGTTGTTGGCATCGGTTTACTTATTGTCTGTGATTGCAGCCGAAGCGCAGGAAGAGCAACAACCACAGCAGCCATCGTACGATACACATCGGTTTTTCCTCGGACTTGATCTGATGCGCACATTTCCGCTGGTGTTTAATCGCGGGTATGTGCTGGAGCCATCACTCATCTATAAAACAAACGATCATACTATCATTGATCTTGCAGTCGGGTTCAACGACATACGCAAAGATGAATTATACTCGAATGTAGCGTACGCGAATACTGGTCGTTATTATCGCGTAAGTATAGGACGCTTTGTGGCGAACCATCGTACGCGTTTCAATGAGTTTAACCTGCAGGCAGGGTTGATCTACTCTGATTTTACGGAGAAAGGCTCCGTAACTTTTGCCGGTGATAACTATGGCGACCTGACCGATGTGAAGACTCAACACAACAAGCTTTTTATACTGGAGTTTCAGCCAAATTACTGGCTGCCGATATCCGACAAATTTTCTTTTAACTTTCAGGTGCGTGTTAATTATATTGTAACACAGCCCGATGAAAAATATTTCCCGGTATACTATGTTCCCGGTGCCGGCTATGTACAGTCGTCCGGTAATCGCGATGGTATTCCCAACAGCAATAGTATAACGGGTGGAGTCTCGATTCGAATAGTTTATAAATTTTTGGAATTATAATTTTATTGATCTTATGCAATACAACGTCATTGTTATTGGCTCCGGCCCTGGTGGATATGTAGCCGCGATACGCGCTGCTCAGCTTGGTTTTAAAACAGCAATCATTGAGAAATACGATACATTGGGAGGTACCTGTTTAAATGTAGGATGTATACCTTCCAAAGCGATGCTGGATTCATCCGAACATTTTATCAACGCGAAAGAACACTTTGCCGAGCATGGTATAGATATACCGGCACCGAAAGTAAATTTCACGCAGATGATTAAACGGAAGGGCGATGTGGTAAAAGCTAACGTAGATGGCATCGCTTTTTTGATGAAGAAGAACAAGATCGATGTTCATAAAGGAGTAGGATCGTTTGTAGATAAAAACACGATCAAGGTTACTGCGAAAGATGGCAAAGAAACTACACTTACTACCGATAAAGTAATTATAGCTACGGGTTCCAAACCAACAGCACTTCCGTTTGCTGCGTTCGATAAGAAACGTATTATATCCAGCACCGAGGCATTGGAGTTGAAAGAAGTGCCAAAACATTTGATCGTTATTGGCGGTGGTGTAATTGGTATGGAGCTCGGCTCGGTATATGCGCGCATCGGATCTAAAGTTACGGTAGTAGAATTTTTGGATAGCCTGATACCAACGATGGATGGCACAATGGGCAAGGAGCTTCAGCGTGTAGCCAAGAAGATGGGTATGGATATTTTCCTCGGTCATAAAGTTACGGCAGTAGAAAATACCGGCAATGAAGTGATCGTGAAGGCAGAGCCTAAGAATGGTGGCAATGCTCTTGAACTGAAAGGCGACTACTGCCTGGTAAGTATAGGACGCAGACCATATACCGATGGACTTGGTCTTGATAAAATTGGTATTGAAACAGTAAAAGGTCAGATACCGGTTGATGATCATTTGAAAACAAAAGTAGATAACATCTATGCTATAGGCGATGTAGTGCGTGGCGCTATGCTGGCACACAAAGCTGAAGAAGAAGGTGTATATGTAGCCGAGCAGATGGCCGGACAAAAGCCACATGTTAATTACCTGCTTATACCCGGAGTAGTATATACCTGGCCGGAAGTTGCCAGTGTAGGATTTACCGAAGAGCAACTGAAGCAGGAAGGCAGAGCCTATAAAACAGGAAGCTTCCCGTATAAAGCATTGGGTCGCGCACGCGCCAGTATGGATACCGATGGTTTGGTAAAAGTATTAGCCGATAAGCAAACCGATGAAATTTTAGGTGTGCACATCATTGGTGCCCGTGCGGCCGATATGATTGCTGCTGGTGTTACTGCGATGGAATTCCGCGCGTCTGCTGAAGATGTAGCGCGTATGTCGCATGCGCACCCTACCTATATGGAAGCTGTTAAGGAAGCATGTCTTGCTGCTACCGAGAACAGACCGATCCATATGTAATATCACCAGCTGCAGGTAGCAAAATATAGTATATTCGCTGTCTGCAGCTTGTTGTTATAATAAAGTCCCCCCATGAATGTTCTTCACCCTCGAAACTGGTCCCGCTATAGTCGCAGGTTCACTGGCGACAAAGAAGGACTGCGTAAATATAAGCGCGTTATACTGCTATCGCAGTTTGCCTTGTTCGGCTCGGTAGTAGGTGTCTTTCATGCTCTGGAAGACCTGGTGGACGGACTATATTTCATGCCGATGATGGATTTCATCATGGCTGTTTCCATTTTTATCTGTTACCTCATCAACGAAAGTGGCCGGCATAAAACGGCTCGTCTTATTTTGCTTTCGTTTCTCAATATATACTTCTTCATATACTCTTCGCTGGCTAATCATCAATTGGGTATATACCTGTATTATTTTTCTTGGGTGGGATTGGCCGCTGTTGTGTTTGAGGTGCACGAGAATTTTTATCGCTTCTTTTTTATAGGTCTATCTATCGTACTAACGATCATACTCTTTGCAACCAACTTCGATGCTTTTGGTAAAGTAACTTTTGAGGCCGTTGATATTGAGCGATCGTTCATTATAAATTTTGTGTCGAGCATTTTGGTGCTGGTGTTTTTCATTGTGTTTATGGCGAACATGAATGAGCAAACCGAGAATAAACTGATAGCGCTTGCAAGCGAAGTAAAAACCAAGAACACGGAATTGGAGAAAGCAAATCGTGAGCTCGATCGCTTCTTTTATAGTGCTTCGCACGATCTGAAAATTCCGTTGATGGATATTAAAGGTGCCATTAATGCTGCGCTGGCCGAAAACAAAAACGAAGAAGTACTCGCCTATTTTGAAGTGCTGAAAGAGCGCGCACAAAAACTGGATAACTTCCTGTTGGATATAATCGACTATGCGCGCAATAGTCAGATAGGACTAAGGTTGGAGACTATTGATATTGCGTTATTGATCGATGATGTAGTGCGCAACTTTGCTTTTACAAAAGATGCAGATAAGATCAAGTTTCAAAAAGATATACACCTCGAACGTCTTGTGGAGGTAGATCGCATCCGGCTGATTGTTATTTTAAACAACATCATCTCCAACGCTATAAAGTATCATAGCCTGGATAAGCGCGATCCATGGGTAAATATCCAGGCATATCATAAAGATCATAAGCTCACGCTCATTATTTCCGATAACGGCCAGGGTATAGATGAAGAATTATTACCACGCATATTCGAAATGTTTTTCCGTGGTACTAACCAATCAAAAGGTTCTGGTCTCGGGCTATATATTGTTAGAGAGACGGTAGAAAAAATGGGAGGCGATATTCAGGTGCAATCCGAGTTAGGAAAGGGCACGATCTTTACCGTTACCCTTCCCGTTAATCTTTCCATCACTCCGGTGGAAACGCCTAAGCGTGTTACCGTTCTTTAGACTTTCTTTTGTAATCTATACCGTATCAGTGCACGGCAAACAATCGCGATAACGATTGGTATAAGTGCTATATTTAGTTTCTGCGGAAGCAATGGCCACGCCAATAGAGTAACAATCGCTATAATTCCTGCGATCAAAAAATATTTCGTTAACCAGTTAGGCTTTCGTATAAGTGCTATAGCAGCAACCAGGTTAGTAGGTAATGCCCATAGCAAGTTGAAGTTGTAAGAAGATTTATGATCGGTAGCAACCCACAGGAAAAGTAATAGTAATCCGATCAGTCCCGTTACTGAAAAGAGGATAGCATCAAACCACGTTGCCAGTTTTTTTCTTCTCCAATCGATCACCGAAAGTATAATAGCTACAACCGCCAGTGCCCCGAAAATATACAACGGGTGAGGTAAGCCTTTCATCTTGTCTTCCGGGCGCGATTCATATACGATCTTCTTTTCTTTTACCAGTGGCATCGGTACACCGTTGTGTTTTATAGTAGCATGATCAAATCCTGATTCAACATAATCGGGAAGAAACATATACTCATAAGGTGTTGCTTTGCGATCGATCTCCGAGCCCAGACATATATCTATACCGAGGTCGCCCCACGGCTGCTGGGCCAGGTATAAATCCGTAAGCTCGCGAATGCTATAGGAGGTTTTTATATACGAGCCATCGAACGT
>NZ_DATCSD010000302.1:0-6790 GCF_036568665.1 Ohtaekwangia sp.
AATTCCACTACGTAAAAAAGTTTAGGTGTCCTCTATAAATAGTAACCGGAGACCAAACTCCTTTCGATCTCCGGTACTTAACCAATCAATTAACCCAAAATGTTAATGACGATACGAAGTACCGTATTCGCTGTGAGATAGCAAATAGGCCGGGCTTCTCCGAGACAAAATAACGTTCCCGGAAACGTTCTTAAATTCAAGTTCAAGGTTTCAGGTTCATGGTTCAACGTTGATCGGACTTAACTTTGAACATGGAACTTTAAACATGCACCTGATTTTTTTCTTCTGAATGTTTTACAGGGACATGCTATACCTTGAATGGAAGGAGCGCGTAACTGTATATCTCTCCAACCTTTGTTGTATGTGAAATCAGAAATCGACCTTACTTTTCAGGTATATCTCTGACGAGCGCAGCATGCGCTGTTTTTTTCTTCTAAATGATTTTAGCTTCTTGAAATAAGGTTGCTGGCCAGCACCGATGTTTTTTATAATAACCTTTATCCTTATCACTAAGAACAAAACATACATTCTGGTCGCTATACTACTATTAAGCTTTATTAGTTCTTGCAATAACACAGGCGATGAAATTCAAAAGGCCGAGAGTATAAAAATCGATAACGAAGGTATCGAGACATTGCTCTCTCTTATTGATTACAATGTCACCAAACTTCAGGAGAATACATCAGCTTCGAAATCAAGCAGCTCGCCTGATGAAATAATTATGGTGAATTATATACGTGAATTTGAAAGAATCAAAGGCGTAAATTTTCATTATTCGACTGCCAGTATGGCCAGTGAAGAAGAATCGACTAAGCCGAATACTATAGCAAGGCAAGTATTTCAGGACAAGCTCAATTCCTGTATATCTAGTTCTACGAGCGAAGATGAGTTTCTGATTAAACTTTCTAAATTAAGAAAAGAAGTATTGAATGATCAAACCGATAACATTGTCAAGTCAAAGTTCTTATCCAAAATTGCACTATTCGAAAAATTTGTAAACTATATTCAGGAGAAAGTAGCTTTCAACATTACCCATACAACAGCAAAAGAAGATGATTCCAAATGTAAAGGATGGTGGCCGTGTTGGGGCAAATGTGCAGCTGGAATATTAGGGGGAGCAGGAACCGGTGCGCTAACTTTTGGACTAGCCGGAGCCGCTGTAGGTACGGTTACGCTTCCTGTTATAGGTACAGTCTCCGCGGGAGCCGTGGGTGCCATTGGAGGTGCAATTACCGGGGGGTTAACTGGAGCAGTGTCGTCTTGTGATTAAATATTTATGAAAAAGTATATACCACTGATAGTCGCTGTTATTGCAGAAACCTTGTTTGCCTTCCGTATACTCACAAAAGCTATCAAAGAAGGCAGTCATTGGAAAATAACATTATCCGCTATAGGTTTTTCCATCATGCTGATCATGACTATTTACTTCCTCATTCGGATAAATGCGAAGAGAAAGGTTTGAGATTCAAAGTTCAAGGTTCAAGGTTAGGCACGATCAACATTAAACCTTGAACATTAAACTTTAAACTTTCAGCTTCTACTCTACTTCCCCGTGAGCTTTTTAATAAGCGCAATCTCTTCCTTGCTATACGGAGTGCCATCTTTCCGGAATATATCGTGGAACCAGATCTTGGGTTCTTTGCCATCAGGCATTGGTGTATCCCAGGCATATATAGTGTTGGTTTTGCCGGCTACGAGTCCCCAGTTATAGGCTGCTATATTTTGTTCTTTTAGTATCGGCATAATATTATCGAAGCGACTGCCGCGGGTGCGGGCCATATACTCGGTGCAGATCAGTGGTTTGCCATACGTACGCAGGCTGTCGATCCATTGCTGGTGATCTTCCGGCACAGAGTAATTGTGATAGGTGATCACATCGGAGTTTGCCAGTTGATATCTATTCAGCTCTTCCAGATCTTTAGACCACACTCCGGCCGATAGCGGCTGTGAAGGATTTACTTCCCGCCCCCACTGAAATACTTTTGATAACAGCGGCAATGATTTTGTGCCGTAGCCGGAGTTGCCAGGCTCGTTATATACATCCCACAACACAATGCGTTTGTCGCTGGCAAAATGTGAGAGTATATCTTTGGTATATTTCTCCAGGGTTATATAGAGTGTTGAATCTTCGTGAAGTTTATCTCCAGGGTCGCGCACCCAGCCCGAGTTATGTATACCTGTTTTAGGTTCGGGTTGCTTACCTGCCTGGTATACCGGGCTCCAGCAATCATCAAACAAAACAAACAACGTAGATATATGGTGCTTATCGGCAATGCCGAGGTATTGATTAACTCTGTCTTTAAAACCCGTGGAGTCTACTTGCCACGCCAGGTGATGCAGATATACCCGCATAGAGTTAAGCCCGATAGACTCTGCCCAACCGAGTTCGCGATTGATAGTAGCGGTATCAAAGGTTTCAGCCTGCCACATCTCCAGTTGATTAATGGCTGTGCTGGGTATAAAATCGCTGCCCCGCAACCAGCCCCATTGTTTATACCATTCATTGGCTTGATCCTTCGTCCACACTTCGCGCACGGCCGGTACCGGTACCGTTGTATCGGTGGTTGTCTCTTTTTGTTTACAGGATGTTACCAGGCAGGCGATGAATGCTGCCGCCAACAAGAGTTTGTTGCGTTGTTTCATGAGTGTTTGGGTTAATCACGATTGGTTCGCTGACCATGTTTGTCAGTAAGTGCTAAATAGAATAATTCAGGATAATTATCCTTGATGAACGTAAAATTATATTGCAAAATAACGATTCCGGAAACGATATCATTTTGAATATTATGCTTAAATTCAAGAGCATTATTTCGTAACTCGCTGTGCCCAACAGGTTGTCAAACGGTTTTGATATTATGTGCCGTCCTTGTACTATTGACCTATTTTCCTTTCGTTTTCGATGAAAAACCCTCAGGCTACCATTCGCGATCTTGCTCTTAAATTAAACATCTCTATATCTACCGTTTCTCGTGCACTCCGGAATGCTCCGGATGTAAATCCGGAAACCAAGAAAGCTGTACTCGAGCTTGCTAAGAAATTACACTACGAACCCAATCGTGTAGCGCAAAGTCTTCGCATCAAAAAGACTAACACCATTGGCGTAGTAGTACCGGAAATAGCGATGCACTTTTTCTCATCAGCGATCAGCGGTATACAAGAGTATGCTGCCAAGCACGACTATAGCATTATGATCTGCCAGTCGATGGAATCGTTGCGCACTGAGAAATCCAATATACACATGCTGGTATCGAACCGCGTGGATGGATTACTGATCTCGCTCTCCAGCGAAACAAAAGATATAGAGCACCTCGAAAGTCTTATCGCGAAACAAATACCGATCGTATTGTTCGATCGCATTACCGATGAACTCGATGTTTCGAAAGTAGTGGTAGACGATCACAACGGTGCGTTTCGAGGAGTTGAGCATCTCATCAAAACCGGTTGCAAGCGCATTGCCTATATAGGCGGACCTGACGGACTATATGTAAGTGACCAGCGCCTTCGCGGATATCGTGATGCTATACGCAACTATAACCTGGAACTGGATGAAGAACTGATCATGCACTGCAGGGATTTTCACAACGATCCTACTGAAGCAGCGCGTACACTGCTGAATCGCCCTAACAGACCTGATGCTATATTTTGCATGAACGACCCCGTGGCTATATTGGCCATGCAGGTGTTGAAAGAAAAAGGTATAGCTATACCGAACGAAGTATCGCTGGTGGGTTTTACCAACGAACCGGTATCACAGTTCATCGAACCATCGCTCACTACAATCGCGCAACCGGCATACCTGATGGGACAATCGGCCGCTAAACTTTTCATTGAGCAAATGGATAACAAGGAAGACTTCAAACCCATTACCAAAGTTCTGCCTACAGAACTAATCATCCGAAACTCCACAAAACGTATTAACTAACATACACACGTACACACCTGCAAAACTTAAACACGTTAAAAAATGGCTAAAGGTTTACTGATCGATATGGATGGCGTAGTATATGGCGGTGACTCGCTTATACCCGGTGCCGATGATTTTATAGCTCAACTGCTGAAGCAAGATATACCGTTCATGTTTATGACCAACAACAGTCAGCGCACGCGACTGGAAGCGGTTCGCAAACTGAAGAAGCTCGGTATAAATGTTGATATAAAACATATATATACCAGCGCGATGGCTACGGGAAAATTTCTGGCCAGCCAGATTCCCAACGGTTCTGCGTATGTATTAGGTGAAGGCGGATTGTTAACCAGCCTGCACGAGAATGGTATCACGCTCGTAGAAACTGATCCTGACTTTGTCGTGCTCGGTGAAGGAAGAAACTTTACCCTGGAGATGGTACAGCGCGCAGTCGATATGATTTTGGCAGGCGCCAAATTTATTACGACAAACCGCGATCCTTCTCCCAAGAAAACAGGATGGGCCAACCTCGGTATAGCAGCTACTACAGCTATGATCGAAGAAGCCTCAGGTATAAAAGCATTTGTTATCGGTAAACCCGGCCCGGTAATGATGCGCTCTGCACGCAAAGCACTTGGCCTCGAAACAGCCGACACCACTATCATTGGAGACACTATGGATACTGATATACAAGGCGGTGTACAAATGGGCTATAAAACTATACTTACCCTGAGTGGCATTACCCGCAAGGAAGATCTTATCAAGTTCGCATTCAAACCCGATATGGTAGTCACGTCCGTGAAGGAAATTAAATTACCACTGCCGTGGTGGGAAGAGAAGTAAGTAGCAGAAAGCTAAAAGTTGAAAGCGGAAAGTAGAGAATCCTTGAACTTTCAACTTTTAGCCTCTACGTGTAACGATTAACATGTAACGAATGCCGAAGTATACCGGCCAGAAACTCGCAATTACTTTGCAGTAACAGTCTCCACCATGGTCTTGATGTGTTTCTTCGAAGAGAATATATTCTGATACATTGCCAGAATCTTTTGGTCTTTATCCAGCAGGTACGTTGTACGCTTGGTAAACGAAGGTACAAACGGCAGTTGCGTATCGTATAGCTCACATACCTTTCCTGCGTTGTCTGATAACAGGTCGAAAGGAAGTCCTAATGTTTTTTTGAATTTCTCATGACTTTCAATCGAGTCGCGGCTAATGCCGATGATGGTGATGTTCAATTCCTTGAACACTTCAAAAGTATCGCGGAAACTACAGGCTTCGTTGGTACAGCCTATCGAGAAATCCTTCGGATAGAAATATAGTACACAAGGCTTGTTCTTCATGTCCTTATACAAGGAGAAATCTCTACCGTTGGTAGACGACAAAGTGAAATCAGGAGCTTTGGCTCCTACTGGTAGTGGCATAGTGATTTGTTAAAAAGTGCAGAACTCAATTTTTCTTAAAACCGTTCACAAATATCAACGATTGTTTCCACACTTACGCATTTACTTCCACGATCGGTTTTTATGATCAGGCTAATAAATAAAAAAGCGGCAGACGTCTTCCATCTGCCGCTTCACCTGTATCAAACTACGATTCCTCTTACAAGTATCTTTATTCCTGGTAAGTTCTTATTTCTTCCGGAGGTATATATCCCCATTGTAATTCTTCAGGGTAATTTCGGCTCCTCCTCCGTTCACATCACCACGTTTGTAATCATCTACGGTTACCCGGTATACACCTGACTTGGCATCTTTTTTCTGCACAGGGCCGGTGCTGGTCATCTTCATATCAAAACCGGTATATATTTCACCTTGTTCTGTTTTCATTTTGAACGATGCCTTCAGCGTTGCCGGGTAAGTAAGATCTATATCTCCGTTATAGGTTGAGAACGACATCGGTGCGCCATCGGTAACTTTATCAAATGTTACTTTGATCTCGCCATTGTACGTAGTGGCTACAACCGATCCGGATATATTCAGTGCTGTGATCTCTCCGTTGTAGTTGGTTAATTCCAACTCGCCTTGTACGTTGGTGATCATCAGGTCGCCATCGTTATAGGTATGTACTTCCATATCAAAACCGGAAGGAACTTCAATCTCCAGGTTGAGCTTATGATTCCATGAATCTGACTCTACTTTTACAAAGTTGTTGTTCTCGGTTACTTCAAGGTCCATGCCTCCACCACCAATGCGTTTCAAACCACTCTTGGATTTTTCATGCTCATCGCGGTCGCGGTCATGCTCATCGCAATCTTCACATTCTCCATCTTCCATGGATTTATACTTTACCAGTACATCTTTGCGCGCAGTTCCTTTTACTGTAATCGAACCATAATTCAAATGCGCTTTCAGTTTGCCGCGCTTGGCAGGATCGCTGAGCGGCACGGTAAATTCATTGTTACTCTGCGCCTTGGTAATGGATGAGCTGATCAGTATCAATCCCAGTGTGATCAGAACGAGAGCGGTAGTCAATATCTGCTTTTTCATGTGTTTGTTATTTTCTCTTTTTTTAAAATCCGGAAGTATATATCTATAGCACACAGATTCTTCCTTCCTATAATACTTCAGCTGTCTGCCATAGTTACAGACTTGTTACCTTACTATATATATACTTTAATTTACTTTTTCTTTCAGATATACATTTCCATTGAAAGTTTCGAAGTCGAGCAGTGCACCGCCGGCTCCGGCCTGGTAGCGGTTACCATTTACTTTAAAGCGAATACCCTCTCCGTTGCTGCTCTTTTCTACCTGTACCGGCAGTGTTTCCAGTTTATCGATGTTGGTATAGAAGTTGCCATTAAAACTTTCGAAGCTCAGGTTGGCCCCCAGTCCTTTCTGGAACAGCGCATTGATATCGCCATTAAGGGAATAGAAGCGGCAGTCTTTC
>NZ_DATCSD010000303.1:0-29524 GCF_036568665.1 Ohtaekwangia sp.
TGCAGCGACAGCTTCCTGGAGAGACCTCCGATGGATCAACTCACGGATGGTATATATTACCAGACCGATGATGAAGTAATAATGGCCACTGCGCCACTCTATAATATAGTATGGTTTGACTTTAACGATAAAACGTCTTTCGGTATAGGCGATGCGCGTGCCGGTAACATGATCTCAAACGATTATGACGATTACTATAAATTCGCAGTAAGCGCTACTGATGGTCCGCTACTAAGTGCGTATGCTTCTTTCTACAAGATCATTGCACAGAGCAACATGGTGATCGAAAATGTGAATCGCTATGCAACCAACGTAACACCTGCCGTAAAAAATCATGCTATAGCAGAAGCCCGCTTTATGCGCGGCCTGGCCTATACATACCTTACCAGTATATGGAAAGAAGTGCCGATCATTTATGATAACCTGGCTATATTAAACGATACTACCATTAGACGAAATACAGTAAAGAGTGTATGGGATTTTGCTATCCGCGATTTTCGTTATGCTGCTAAAAATTTACCGGCTACACCAGTGGCTGCAGGGCGTATCACGAAATATTCTGCAGAAGGTATGCTGGCCCGCGCATTCTTGACACACGCAGGTATAGGAGCCGGTGCAGGTTCGCGTGATCAGACAGACCTCGACAGTGCTAAATATTATGCGAAAGATGTAATCATGAACAGCGGTCATACACTGATGCAGAATTATAGCGATCTCTTTCTCAGTGCCAATAACAATGCGCAGAGTATAAATAGTGAAACCTTGTTTGCTTTATTGTGGCTTCCTATACGCGAGCCGTGGGGAGTGAATAATAGCTTCCAGGCATACATGGCGTTTAGTCCGGAGCTTATCGGTAATCAGGGCGATGGCTGGGGACGTGCCCACGGTGCTTCAGCCGATCTCGTAAAATACTATATGGCTAACCAGGCTGACCTTCGCAGAAAGCCAACGTTCATGTTCAATGGGGATCGTTACCCGGAGCTGAAATACTTTGCCGATCCATCCGTAACCTATACTATAAATGATGTGGCGAACATCAAGAAGTATATCATTGGTGGCCCGGACGACAATAATGGCAATGGTCAGTTTATGACGGCCTATATCAATACCTATATGATGCGCCTGGCAGAGGTATACCTGATCTATGCCGAAGCCATACTCGGTAACAGTGCTTCTACGGCCGATGCCGAAGCACTCAAGTATGTAAACGCTATTCGCACACGCGCGGGATTGCCCGATCTTACTACACTTACATTCATGGATATATTTAATGAAAAGCGAATCGAGTTTGCTATGGAAGGAAGATATTGGCATGAACTCGTGCGCCTGTCATATTTCAATATGAATGGCAGCGATGGCGCGCTGGATATTATCAGCAAGCAGGACAAAGGACCGTATACTATAGATTATGTAGCGGGTACCGACAATCCTCGTCAATACACTGTAACCTATCCTACAGTAGATGGCGATGGTGCAGCGATCACACGATTCTTCCCCGCTACCGAAGAGAACTTTTATTTCCCTTATCCGGATGGTGAACTCGTAAAGGCGCCTTCACTCCGTAAATCAGCAGTAGATTTTGATTTCAGTAAACTCACAAACTAGAACATCATTATCCTTATTAATTACGAATTACTATGAAGCGATATATAGTCAAAATAATACTCATGGTCTGCGTGGCAGCAACGATGCTGCTCTCGTGCGAAGACAACGAAGTGGCTACCCCCGTAATCACGAATATACGGGTGGTAGAAAAGGATAGCACGATCTCGGGTGCCGAGTTTAATCAGACCATTGCTATACAAGGTTCCGGCCTTGGCTCTGTGCGCGCCATCATGTTCAACGATGTTACCATTATACCCAGCCCGGTATATGTAACCGACAATAACATTATATGTACCGTTCCGGATTCAGCTCCCAAGGAAGTAACCAACAAGATCACACTGGTAACTGCCAGCGGTGAAAAAGTAAGCGTAGACTTTTCGGTTGTGTTGCCACCACCGGAGATTGCCGGTTTGTATAATGAATTTGGTATACCCGGAGAACAGAATAAAGTGTTGGGAAGTTATTTCTTCCTGATCACCAAAGTAATAGTGGGTTCAACCGAAGCAGAGATCGTTGAGTTTACCGATAGCGAGATCACTTTTGTAATGCCTGAAGATGCAACAACATCTACCGTGACCGTTGTAGGTGCCGGTGGTGAAACTACTTCGACATTCCGCATTCACGAAACAGAGGGAAGAATGATCAACTTTGATATACCGGCTACAACCTGGGGGTCTGATGTATGTTGGGGAGATGCCGAACGCATCGATCCGGCAAATTCCGAACTGCCGGTTATCTCCGGTCGTTACTCACGCATCAAGCAAACCGATCTTCCGGCAACCGGCTATAACGGAAGCTGGGTGTTCTCTACCTGCTATTTTGATTTTGGTTTACCTGCTGCATCGCATGAAGATAAATACTTCAAGATGGAAGTAGATATAGTGGAAGCGTGGAAAGCCGGATACTATGTTATTGATATAGGTATGGAAAGTGGCGATCACTTTAAATATAAATTCAAGCCGTGGGATACCGATACTTATCGTACCACCGGTCTTAAAACAGATGGATGGAAAACTTTCTATATACCATTATCTGACTTCTATAAATATAACGGCGATACACAGGCTGACCCGATCGTGAGAATAACAGACATTTCCAAGATCAGAGATCTTCGTGTTGACTTCAGCAATGGAGCTACCGGTGCTAAAGTGATTGCATCACATTATGTAGCACTGGATAATCTCCGGATCGTTGATAAATAACCAGACGCACTGTTTTTATCCAGGCAGTATCCTGCATAAGGAATGACTGATTCTTGAATGGTACGTTTCATAAGAACGTACCATTCTTTATTTATAGCCTTAACTATATCTATATAAATATTGATTGATGAAAAGAAAATATCTGTTAGTCCTGTTCCTGGTATCAGGCGCTCCGCTGCTCGCACAAAATCCACAGGGATTTTTCCTGGACGATTTCGAAACGAAATCTATAGCCAGTCCGGAGTATGAGAGCTTTGATAAGCCTGCAAAAGCCAGCACCTGTATTATCTCGGTAAATCATACCAGCGTAGTAGCGCCAGTATCTAAGTATATATATGGTAACAACGCCAATATATTTATGACGCAGATGGTAGATCAGCCTGCGTTGATCAACAATATAAAAACACTATCGCCCAACCTGATTCGTTTTCCGGGAGGAAATCTGAGCAGTGTATATTTCTGGAATGCTGCTACCAAAAATGATCTGTCTATCGATGTGCCGGAATTTTTACTCGATGCCAACGGTACGGCTGGTGATTCGTATCCGTATTGGTACGGAGGCAACACAGCCGGCTGGACCATGTCGCTCGATAATTATTACAACATGCTGGGCATGACAAACAGCACAGGTATTATTACGGTGAACTATGCGTATGCACGCTATAGTAAAGATATGTACCCCGTAGCCATGGCTGCTCACCTCGCGGCTGACTGGGTACGCTATGATAACGGCCGCACAAAATTCTGGGAGATTGGTAACGAAAGTAACGGAACATGGCAGGCAGGCTATCGCATTAAAGTAAGCGACAATCATGATGGTCAACCCGAAATTATAACGGGTGCTCTATACGGTGAACACTTTAAAATATTTGCCGACTCGATGCGTGCTGCTGCTGCCGAGGTAGGCGCCACGATATATATAGGGGCACAGTTACTGCAGGAAGAACCAGCCAGTTGGGCAACCGCTACGGATAAAAGCTGGAACAGTGGTGTGTTTCAGAAAGCGGCTAACACGCCCGACTTCTATATCATCCACAGTTATTATACTCCCTATCAGACAAACTCTACCGCTGCCGCTATATTTAGTTCAGCTAATACAGTAACAACCGATATGATGAACTATGTTACCAACGCTATGACTACAGCTGGTGTTACGAAGAAACCCGTGGCGCTTACCGAATGGAATATATTTGCGGAAGGCTCCAAGCAACAAGTATCCTTCATCAACGGTATGCATGCGGCATTAGTGCTAGGCGAGTTGATCAAGAATAACTATGGCGAAGCGAGCCGATGGGATCTTGCCAATGCGTGGAGCGATGGCAATGACCACGGCATGTTTAGCCAGGGCGATGAACCAGACAACAGTACCAAATGGAATCCGCGCCCGGTGTTTTATTATATGTACTACTTCCAGAAATACTTTGGTAATTATATGGTGCAGTCGTCAGTATCCGGTTCGGGCAGTAGCGATGTAGTATCGTATGCATCCAAATTTGATTCAGGTCAATCCGGTATAGTAGTGATCAACAAGGGAACAAGTGAACAGACAGTAAGCATCAACCTGCAGAACTTTGGCTATGGTGATCGCTACTATATCTATACCTTGACGGGAGGAACTGATAACGGTGAGTTCTCACGCAAAGTATATGTTAACGGAGCCGGCACGTCATTGGCATCGGGCGGCCCGGCCAATGTAACAGCAATCAAAGCGAAAGCGGCTGCTATTGGCAGTGGCGTAAAATTTACCGCACCGGCCCGTTCGGTTTGTTATGTATTGGTAGAAAGTGGCGATAATACCATTACCTCTGTTGCATCGAAAGAGAATAATGCCGTAAAGGTATATCCGAATCCTGCACTGAACGCATTTACACTGGAGTTACCCACCGCGGGTTATTCTGCTATAAATATAACCGATGTGCAAGGCAAGCGTGTTATGGAAGATCGTCTCGATCCGTCACAAAAATCTTTTCAGGTACGGACGTCACTTCATCCGGGACTTTACTTTATCAATCTTACCAGCACCCGCGATACGCTGCACGCGCGTGTAATGATAAAATAAAAATTACTTTCAGGTAAGTGCCGTTTATCATCATCCCGGTATACTGTATACATTTGGGACCGATGATAAACGGTATTTTCCTGAAAACCATTTTCTGTTCCCGCTCACCCGTGGCAACGAGTAATTTTAGGAATCCCCGCTTTATTCACGCATCACATAAAGTAATCATGTTAAAGAGAACATCCATTTTCATTTTGATGGCAGCGATGGCGTGCAATGCACAGTCGCCAGGAACAGACAAGTCGTCACCGGAAAATATCCGTCTCAACCAGGTCGGTTATTATCCTGCAGCACCCAAGTCGGCCGTGATTATAGGCGAAGCATCCACTGCATTTTTTATTACCACGACTGACGGCAAGAAAGTTTTTGAGGGGAAGTTAAGCGAAGTACGAAAGTCGATCTTCTCCGACAAGAAAACACGCATCGCAGATTTCTCTGCGTTCACTACACCCGGTAGTTATACCGTTGTGGTGCCCGGCACAGGCACATCGTATCCTTTTGAGATACGCGCAAATGTACACGATGCTGTTGCCAAAGGAGCCGCCCGGGGATTTTATTATCAGCGACTCTCCACAGATCTTCCTGAAAAATACGCGGGCCAGTGGCATCGCGCTGCAGGTGAACCAGACAATCATGTATTGATACATCCTTCTGCTGCTTCTGCGAATCGCCCTGCCGGAACAGTGATCAGTTCGCCACGAGGCTGGCTTGATGCAGGCGACTATAATAAATATATAGTGAACAGCGGTATTACGATGGGCACATTGCTATCGCTCTATGAAGATTACCCGAAGTATGTGGAAAGTATAGCGCTAAATATACCCGAGAGTAATAATGCATTGCCCGACTTGCTTGATGAAACCCTTTGGAATTTGCGCTGGATGTTAACCATGCAAGACCCTGCCGATGGCGGAGTATATCATAAACTTACCAATGCAAAATTTGATGGCATGATCATGCCCGACAAAGCGACCACTACCCGCTACGTTGTGCAGAAGGGAACTGCCGCCACGCTCGACTTTGCTGCGGTAACGGCACAAGCGGCACGCGTGTTCCGTCAATATGAAAAGCAGTTGCCGGGACTTGCTGATTCCTGTATAGCAGCCTCGAAAAAAGCATGGCAATGGGCAAAACAAAATCCATCAATAGTATATGATCAGGATGCAATGAACAAAGCGTTTGATCCGGATGTAACTACCGGAGGCTATGGCGATCATGAATTTACCGATGAGTTTGTGTGGGCGGCTTCAGAATTATATACCACTACCAAAGATGAACAATATATAGCAGCTGTAACGGTGTTACCACACAATGCTACGCCACTTCCTGCCTGGGGACAAGTGAGATTATTGGGATACTATACGTTGATCCGCCACCAGGCATCTTTACCGGCCAGTGCCCGCGAGAAAGTGGAAACGATGAAACAAGGCATTATACATTTTGCGGATAGCCTTATCAACGGTGTTGACAAACGCGCCTTCAACTCGGTAATGGGTGGCTCGCGCAGAGACTACATATGGGGAAGTTCATCGGTAGCTGCGAATCAAGGTATAGAATTGATTCAAGCCTATAGAATAACAAAAGATAAAAAGTATATACAGTATGCTTTATCGAACCTGGATTTTCTCCTGGGAAAAAATGGAACCGGCTATTCATTCCTCACCGGTTTTGGCGACAAGCCTACCATGCATCCGCACCATCGTCCATCCATTGCCGATGGTATAGAGGAGCCCGTGCCTGGATTATTGGCAGGCGGACCTAACCCCGGTATGCAGGATAAATGCTCATACCCATCGTCTGTTGCCGATGAAGCGTACTCAGATACAGACTGTTCTTATGCATCCAACGAAATTGCTATCAATTGGAATGCTCCTTTCGTGTATCTTGTGTGGGCGATAGAAGCAACTCAATAGTTAACCGTTATCCGTTAATCGTATAGCGGATAACATGTAACGATTAACGTCCATACTTAATATGAGAAAAATAATATACCTCTTATGTATCATGCTGCCATGCTGCGGTTTCAGCCAGCAGGTGACGAAAGACTCTGTGAAGTTCTTTACTTCGTTTGATGGCGTGAAGATCCATTATGAAGTACAGGGATTTGGTGAGCCGGTATTACTGGTGCACGGATTTATAGTAAATGGCGAATCGTGGAAACGCACTGCGCTATACAACGATCTTCTGGTAGCAGGCTTTAAAGTAATTACGCTCGATATGCGCGGCAATGGTTTGTCGGATAAACCTCACACACCGGAAGCATACGAGAAAGATGCAGAGTCGCGCGACATCATGGGGCTGCTCACCAGGCTCGGTGTAAAGAAATATAGTGTGGTAGGATATTCGCGGGGGTCGATCATAACGGCACGGCTACTGGTACTGGACGCGGCTCGTATAGATAAAGCGGTGCTGGGTGGTATGGGATCGGACTTTACAAATCCCGAATGGCCGCGGAGGATCATGTTCTACAAAGCGCTGATGGGGGAGGATGTGCCGGAATTGGCAGGCGCTGTAAAGTATATAAAAGATACAGGGTTAGATCAGCAGGCACTGGCCTATATGCAAAAAGGTCAGCCCTCTACCAGTGTGGAGGCATTGGGTGCTATTAAAAAGCCAGTACTGGTTTTGTGTGGCGATCGTGATGAGGATAATGGATCATCTGAAACGCTGGCATCGCTTATACCCGGTGCGATCTATAAACGTGTGCCCGGCGATCACAACAACACTGCCCGCTCACAAGGTTTCTCCGACCAGGTTTTGGCATTCCTGAAAAAGAAATAGCGCTATGTATATAGTTCGATTGGCGTATACCCTGGCCGTTGTATGTTGTGTGTTATCGCTGCAGGCGCAGGTAAAAACAGGAACACAACGCTACTATCTTTCCGGAACGGATAAAGACCACACGGTGCCGTGGGATTTTTATTGCACCAAAGGACGCAACTCCGGTAAGTGGACTACTATACCGGTTCCTTCCAACTGGGAGTTGCAAGGCTTTGGTGAATATACCTATGGCAGAGGGCAGAAGAAGATCGGTGAACAGGGGCTCTATAAATATACCTTTACGGCTTCAAAAGAATGGAAGGGCAAGAAGCTGTTCCTCGTTTTTGAAGGGTCGATGACCGACACCGAAGTAAAAATAAACGGCAAGGCTGCAGGCCCGATTCATCAGGGTGGTTTCTACCAGTTTCGGTATGATGTAACAGCATTGGTAAAATCCGGAAGCAATCTGCTGGAAGTAAAGGTTAGTAAAGTATCAGCTGATCAATCAGTATATCATGCAGAGTCCGATGGCGACTTCTGGGCGATGGGCGGTATATACAGACCGGTATATTTAGAGATCAAGCCCGAAGCGTATATTGATCGCGTGACTATTGATGCAAAGGCCGATGGAACATTTCATATAGATGTATATACCGGCCGTGCATCAACCAACCAAACCCTGCAGGTACAAATACGCCCGCTGGGCGGAGCACAAACGGGAAACACATTATCAGCACCTGTAGATACAAAAGCAGATAAGACTTCGTTGACCGGTATATTTTCATCAGTCAAAACCTGGAACCCGGAATCTCCCAATCTATATGAAGCCATTATATCCATGCGCGATAAGAAGGGTGATGTGCATACTATATACCAGCGTTTTGGTTTCAGAACCGTGGAGGTGCGCAAGCGCGATGGTATATATGTAAATGGTGCACGGGTAATTTTCAAGGGCGTTAATCGTCATAGCTTTTGGCCGGAGAGTGGTCGCACGCTGAGTAAGGCGATCAGCATCCTCGATGTAAAGCTTATCAAAGACATGAACATGAATGCTGTACGCATGTCGCACTATCCGCCCGATCAGCATTTTCTGGATGTGTGCGATTCGCTCGGACTTTTTGTATTGGATGAACTGACCGGCTGGCAGGCGAAGTATGATACAGAGCCGGGAAGAAAGTTAGTAAAGGAATTGATCGTGCGTGATGTCAATCATCCCAGCATAGTATTATGGGCGAATGGCAATGAAGGCGGATGGAACACGGCTCTCGATGATGATTTCCCCAAGTACGATATACAGCAACGTTTTGTATACCATCCGTGGGAAAAATTTCGGGGGACTGATACAAAACATTATCCCGACTATAATTATGTAACCAACGCTGCGCTCTATGGAAACGAAATATACTTTCCAACCGAGTTTATGCACGGGCTATATGATGGAGGCCATGCAGCAGGCCTTGACGATTTCTGGAATGCCATGCTGGCGCATCCGTATGGTGCCGGTGGATTTCTCTGGTCGTTTCATGACGAAGGTGTTGTGCGACACGATAAAGGCGATAGCATTGATACCAACAGCAACAGTGCCCCCGATGGTATAGTAGGCCCGCATCGCGAAAAGGAGGCAAGCTATTTTGCCGTAAAAGAAATATGGTCACCGGTATATATAGGCAGACGTTCTATACCCGAAAATTTTGACGGCAAACTGGAAATTGAAAACCGTTATCTGTATACCAACCTCGATCAATGTACTTTCCATTGGAAACTCGTATCCCTTGCCTCTCCCTTTGCCAAAGATATAGCGGGGAAAGTAAATGCTGCCGGAGCTGCAAAATCCGTACAACTTCCTCCGGGAGGAAAAGGTATACTGGATTTATCGTTACCAGCCGACTGGCATAGCAGTGATATACTTTACCTCACGGCTATTGATCCGCATCAGCAAGAGATTTTTACATGGTCGTGGCCATTGCAGGCTCCGGCAGCTATAGCAGCGAGGTATATTTCTTCCAATAGCACATCTATACAAATACAGGAAAGTACCAGTACCCTTACCGTTGTGGCCGATGGTATACAGTACTTTTTCGATACAAGCTCAGGCTATCTAACGCAGGTAATTACACCGGCTGCTACTATATCATTATCCAATGGTCCTTCGCACACAGGGGTTCGGCATACACTCCGCAAGTTTGAGCATCATCGCGAAGGCGATCGGTATATAATAGAGCCGGTATACGATGGTGAGTCATTCTTCTCTGTGAAGTGGACTTTTGTACCAGGGCAACCTGCCAGGCTTGACTATAGCTATAGCCAGCGAGGTGAAAGCGATTTTATGGGTATATCTTTTCGTTTGCCCGAGAGTACGGTTACCGGTATGAAGTGGCTGGGGCGTGGTCCGTATCGCGTATGGAAGAACCGAACCAAAGGCATGCAGTTTGGTATATGGGAGAAGAAGTATAACAATACGATAACAGGCGAGAGCTGGAACTACCCGGAATTTAAAGGATACCATGCCGGTATATATTGGGTGCAGGTGCAAACCAGCGGTAGCCCTTTTACGATCTATACCGGTAACGAAAATGTATTTCTGCAAATGCTTACACCACAGCGGCCAAAAGGTGCATACAATGAATTTACTAACCCACCGTTCCCGGAAGCTGACATCAGTTTCCTGCAAGCTATTGCACCTATCGGTACCAAGTTTCAGGATGCCAAAGTAATGGGGCCTCAGAGCCAGAAGAACATCATGATGAATTATACTCCAGTACAGGGAACTTTGTGGTTTGATTTTACAACAAGACCTGAACGCTGATGCATATTCGTATTTTATTTTTATTCTTTCTGGTATATAGCAGTATAACAGTCGTGGCACAGTCAATCAACGATATATACCTGTTTGCCTACTTTAAAGGAAATGGTGAAGACGGGTTGCACCTGGCTTATAGCGAAGATCGTTACACCTGGCAGGCCCTGCACAACGACAGCTCTTTTCTGAAACCCACTGCCGGTAAAGACAAGCTGATGCGCGACCCTTGTATTATTCAAGGAGCAGACAAAACGTATCACATGGTGTGGACGGTAAGCTGGAACGAAAAAGGTATAGGCTATGCTTCCTCGAAAGATCTTATACACTGGTCGCCACAACAATATATACCGGTAATGGAGCACGAGCCTGGTGCGCGAAACTGCTGGGCACCGGAAATATACTTCGATAAAGACAGTGGTATATATATGATCTATTGGGCTACTACCATCACCGGTCGGTTTACTGAAACACAATCCCAGAAAGAAAACAGTTATAATCACAGGATGTATTATGTAACAACGAAAGACTTCAAAACTTTCAGCAAAACTGCGTTGCTATACGATCAGGGGTTTAATGTGATTGATGCTACTATTCAAAAGAACTATGACTCGTACGTTATATTTCTGAAAGATGAAACGGTGGAGCCACCACAGAAGAACATCCGCATAGCGAAGAGTATAACGCTTACGGGAGGCTATAGCAAGCCGGGTGCACCGATCACCGGAAGTTACTGGGCAGAAGGACCGACCTGTTTGAGAGCAGGCGACCAGTGGATAGTATATTTCGATAAGTATCGCGACCACCGGATGGGTGCTGTTGCCTCGCACGACCTGGAGCATTGGACAGATATATCGGATAAAGTTACATTTCCTGCCGGAGTGCGCCATGGTACCGTCTTTACCGCTCCCCGCTATGTACTCAATGCGTTGTTGAAGTAATCGATTTATATAGTGTATAAAATAAAACAGCCTGTAAGAATATTACAGGCTGTCTGTTTAATTGTTAGCGAAGGCATTTGAATATCGAACAGGGAACACCGATCAACGAATGACGAAGTATGTCCCTCACTTTCTGCTTTCAGCTTTTAGCTTTCCGCTCGTCCTCTTCACGATTAACGATTAATTCTCCGCATTAAGCTTCTACATCCTTAATGACAATCTTCTCCATCACATCGCCCTGGCGAATCTGATCGATTACGTCAAGACCTTCGTATACTTTTCCAAACACGGTGTGGTTACGATCCAGGTGAGCTGTGTTCTGGCGTGAGTGGCAGATAAAGAACTGCGAGCCCCCGGTGTTTCTGCCGGCATGCGCCATCGAAAGAACACCACGATCGTGATACTGATTATCACCAGTCAATTCACAGTCTATTTTATAACCAGGTCCGCCATTGCCAATACCATTCGGGCAGCCACCTTGAATAACAAAGTTTGGAATTACCCGGTGAAACGTAAGACCATTATAGAATCCTTTTTCAGCCAGGGTAACAAAGTTCTTCACCGTGTTAGGCGCGTCCTTTTCGAAAAAACGAATTTTCATCACGCCCTTTTTTGTATGGATTTCTGCTTCTTTCATAAGTTTTATTCAATTGGGGCGCAAGATAATAAAATAGTTTCATTAGGCATTTCTCTGCCGACTGCCTGAATGTGAGCACCTTCGGAAATTGTAAGGCTGTCGTTCGTTGTCTTTTTGTTCATACTTCCGCTAAAAATCACACACAACGATTGGGCTAGGCTGCGATCATCCGATGATCAAGCAAGCTATATACAGACAGTATGAACAGATGCACTTTGAAAAAGTATTTTTTCAAAAACTTTGAATCTGCATTCATCTATATACCGATTAGTCACTCCGTAAATACACCGAGGTGTTCATTTGTGATAAGACATAGAATTTGATGTCCTTTTTTAAAATTAATATAAAACTTACAATCATGACGTTGGTGTCTTTAATGCCGTTACCCGCTCAATCCATTTAAGACTTTTGTAACGGATATATGGAGCAGCAAAGATTTTCTGTATACAAAGTATAGTATAGATGATTGAAAATATTTGTAACGGATAGCTAACGTTCTTTGCGCGATATAGTAAATAGAACAGCCGCTTAATATATAGCAGGGGCAAGAATTGTTAATGCCCGGTATATATAATACAGAAGCCGCACTGAACTGGATAAAGGTTGCATAGTGCGAATCCTCATGAAGAATTAAACAGGAAACAGATGCAGGTATATTTCGATACAGACTATGCGGTTATCACCTACGATGAGAACAGCGGTGTATTAACCGGTTCATTAAAAACACAACCCCTGTCGCTGCAATTGCGGGAGTATATGTATGCATTTCTTTCAGCGATGCTGCATTTCAAAACGGGTAAGTTGTTAATGGACACTGAGAGGTTTGGAACGCTCCATCCGTTCGATCAGAAATGGATCTCTGCCAAGTGGTTGAGTAAAACGATGAAGGCAGGCCACTCGCATGCTGCTATTGTATTACCCGATAATGCCTACGCGCAAATGACATTGGAAGCCACCATGACCTCCGCAGTAAACGAAATGACCTTCTCATATTTCCACAGTACAGAAGATGCGCTGGCCTGGCTGAAGGCAGCTTGATTGTTTCCCTCAGAATTTACAGACGAACACAGAATAAATGCAAAATAATTTTCCGCAGATGAGTGCAGATAATGCAAAGCTTAACCTGTAAAGCCCGGTAATGCCCGCTTTCAGCTTTCAACTTCACCTTCAACTCCCACACGCTCACGAATAACCATTAACAAACAACCGTAACTACTAACAAACAAAAAACTGTCAAAGGCTCTATGAAAAAAATTACAAAGTATATCCGCGGCAACGTCATCGGAGTGGCTATATGCCTGGTGTCCACATTGCTGGTGCTCAATGCTGTGTTGATGTACCGGAACAACGAGGCTATTGAAAAGAATAGCGCAATAAAACAGGATGCAGACACTATGGTGAAAGATGTTGAGGTGCTAACAACCTATTTAAATAATATAGACCTGGGTGTGCGGGCATACGGTCTTATACGAAACCACGAAATGATGGTGCCAACGCTCAATGCTATCAAATATATACCAACTCATTTTAAGAGTATAGAGGAAAGACTGGTAAAGGAGGGCTATGATGTATCAGGGCTGAAAGAACTGCAGGAAGTTTATCGGGAATATGTCGACTTCAATATGAAAATGGTGGAGATGGCAGACCTGGATAGCATGAAGGCCTTTAACCGGATGGTATCGCAAGACAAGGGAATGACTGTATGGACGCGCACGCAGGAGATAGGCGGAAAGATTTCTGAATTTGAAAAGGAAAAAAGTGTCACAGCTCAGGCAAGCTATAAATCGGCTGTGCGGAATAATTTATACCTGCAGTTTTTTATAGTACTTATAGGTATACCAACACTGTTTCTCATCCTTGTTAAAATGAAGAACGATAACCGGGGTCGTCAAAAATTATTGACGGAGCTGGAAGACAATAACCGGAAGTATGTATTTGATCCGGGCACGGCTGTACAGTTTCAGGATCAACAGGAGCTGATTGAGAATTCCATCCGAAACCTGCAGCACGCCAGTGAATTTATAGAACATATAGCAGGCGGTAATTATACTGCCGAGTGGAAAGACCTGAGTGAAAAGAACAAGGCTATTAACGAGACCAGTCTTGCCGGCAGACTTACGCGAATGCGTGACCAGCTAAAGCACATGAAGCTGGAAGAAGAAGCACGCCTGTGGAGTAATGAAGGATTGACCAAAATTTCGGAGACGGTACGAAATCATCAGAACGATCTCGCAGTATTGTCGAATGAAGTAGTCAGATTTTTAACCAAGTATATGGGCGCGCAACAGGGCGGACTTTTTGTGTTAAAGAGTGACGACAAAAATCAATACCTGGAGCTCACGGCCTGCCATGCATACGACCGTAAGAAATTTGTTGAACGCAGAATAGATATAGGGGTTGGTTTGGTAGGACAAACTTTTCTGGAAGGCGAAACCACCATGCTCACAAAAATTCCGCAGGGATATACCTATATCACGTCCGGTATGGGCGAAGCAACACCGGGTTGTGTGCTGATTGTTCCGATGAAATACAACGATACCATTGAAGCCATCATTGAAATTGCAGGCCTTGAGAAATTTGAGAAGCACCAGGTAGCGTTTCTCGAAAAAGCGGGTGAGTTTGTTGCCTCTGCGTTGCAGGGTGTGCGAACAACCGAGAAAATGAAAAGCTTATTGGAAACTTCTCAACGACAAGCTGCAGAAATGCGCGCAACAGAAGAAGAGCTACGACAGAATATGGAGGAGCTCATTGCTACACAGGAAGCGATGGCACGCAAGCATGCCGAAGAGGAATACGTGCATCAGGGAAAAAGCAGCCAGGAATTGCTGCACACCAGATATACCATAGACAATTAAATGGGTAAACCAGTTTTAATACAAACAATAAACCAAGTATATACCTGTATCCATAATGAAAAATATGCAAGCTTATTTCGATAGCGAATTTATTCGAATCAGTTACAACGAGACGACAAGTGTTGTTGTGAATGCCTGGAAAACACCGCCCTCATCAGACGAATTTAAAATAGGGATGGAAAATCTGCTGGAGGCTATAAAGCATTTTAAGATCGGAAAAATTTTATCCGATACTACCTATATGGGAGCTATTCACCCGGACGATCAACATTGGACAGCTACAGATTGGTATCACCGGGCCGCTAAAGTTGGCTTCTCACATAATGCTATAGTGGTTCCGCCAGATGTTTTTACAGAAATGTCGGTGAAAGAGATATTGGATCAGATTGAGAATACATCCGTTACTACCTCCTTCTTTCAAACGGTAGAAGACGCTACTGCCTGGATACAACAATTTATACTATATATATGATCACAAGAATTTACACGAGGGAATATGTAGTGCTGGACTACGACTCGTCTGTACCCTGTGTTATTGCCACACGCCTGGAGTTTATCGCGATTCAGGAATTTGAAGATTACCTGAATTTCGGACTTGATTTTATGAAAGAGAAGATCAAAGAAACGGGAAGAATGTTGTGGCTGGTTGATTTACGATTTTCTTCGATCACACACCCGGATAGTGTTCAATGGTTAATAGAGAGTTGGAACCCGCGGGCTTTTGAGGCTGGCATCAAGCACATAGCACTGGTGGTGCCGGATGAAGAGTGGGTAAAAGTTCCGGCCGAAGAGTATTGTGAAGAGACAGAAAAAAAGCAGGGTATAACAACGGTTTGTTTTAAAGATGTAGAATCTGCCCGAAGATGGTTTATGGAAGATATAGGTATATCTCGTTCGTGATCAGTTTATCATATTACAGACATCACTCAAAATTTAGAATAACACTTTATGAAACTATTAGAAGAGAAGTACGGGCACGTTGGAGTATGACGCTACCGTTCCTTGTATCACGGTAACAACCAATGGTTTTATGACCAGCGAGCAATTTCGAAGTTTCCTAGATAGAGGGCTTGATCATTTCGTTGAGAAAAAGCAAAATCACGGGAAGCTCTTTTGGGTAGCGGATACCAGAAAACATGCAGTAAGACCCGATGAGGATATACGTTGGGTTTCGGATGACTGGAACCCGCGGGCGATAGCAGCCGGTATATATCACCTGGCATTTGTAGTACCGGAGAATATATTCGGAAATATAGCCGTGAAGAAGTATGCCGAGAACACGGTGAAAAAAGGTGACAGCATAGATGTGCAAATGTTTGGTGGTTTGCAATCCGCCAAAGATTGGTGCAGAAGTCAGAAGTAGCGTACTCATTTAGTAAATATAGCCTGATGTTGAAATACTTATATAGCATAACCAGTTCATAAAGAGAAAAATATGATTACAAGAATTTATACTACTCCCCAGGTGGTGATTGATTATGATGCCTCTGTGCCCTGTCTCGTTGCTACAAGTTTTGATTTCATGATGCCGGCAGAATTTAGAGCACACCTGAATTTCGCGCTTGATTTCATGTGCGAGAAAATCAAAGAGACAGGAAAAACGATGATGTGGTTACCGGATACCTCAGCCTCTCCGGTTTTTGATGAAGAGAGTACGAAATGGTCTGTGGAAGACTGGACACCGCGCGCTGTTGCTGCCGGTATCAGGCATATAGGTTTTGTATTGCCCGAAAATGAATTGGCGCAGATAGCATTAGACGATTATAAAGAAGGTGGTGTGCAGGCAGGAATGCGCGTAGGTTTCTTCAAAGATGTAGCGTCTGCCAAGCAGTGGTTTAGAGAACTGATGAGCTAGGTATATAAATATATAGTTGAACATTTTAGCGAGTATAGAAATTAAAAATATGATTACAAGAATTTATACAACCAAACAGGCGGTACTTGATTACGATTCTTCCGTTCACTGTGTTGTTTTTACCTGTATGGATTTTATGCTTCCGGAAGAATTTAAAACAATTCTGAATGTTGGTCTCGATTTTATAAGAGGTAAGATCAACGAAACCGGAGTAATGTTCTGGATTTCTGATGCAACGTTATCGCCAGTTTTTAATGAAGAAGATACAAAATGGGGAATAGAAGACTGGACTCCGCGAGCGCTGGCCGCGGGGCTGCGACACGTAGCGTTTATACTACCAGTAGAAGAATTGGCAGTGATAGGTATAGATGAATATAAGGAGCACGGTAGCCATGGCATGACTGTCGCCTATTTCAAAGATGTAGCGTCTGCCAAGAAGTGGTTTAAAGAGCTTACCGCTCAGGCATAGTGAATGAGGGCATCTTTGAAAAACTATTTTTTAATCTAGTCCTGCTTCTTCAAAAAAGGAAAGGAACACAAGTTTTTCAGAGGTGCCCGCAATCATGTTATGCAAGTAATTATATAGGGCATGTGCGAACCATGCCGACAGGGATTGGTCGTGTATCAATTCCTTTTTTTATGTGCATGACCGTTGTTAAAATTTTTAGTGTGCGGTAATTTATTTTTCTGATTTTTACTGCTTAAATTCATCATTCAGCATTTGCACAATGGATACATGCACCACCCATAAAAAATGTTATCCCAGCAAGGAGGTTGCAGAAGATGTGCTGATCGAAACGCGCACAGCTTTTGACTTTGCTGCCGGTTATGGGCCTATAGCAGTTTATCAATGCGAAGAGTGCGGGTTCTTTCATCTCACCTCGCGCGGCCCCATGAATGAAAAGCTCAGCCAGTACCTTGCCGAAGGTAAAATACAATTACAGAAAGAAGCCGATCGCTGGCTCGGAAAATTCAAGAAACGCTAGAGCTCCCGAATTTACTCTTCATCATTATAGCGCAAGGGGCTTTTGCAATTTGTAAAATCCTTCCAGGTGGGGGATACCTATTAAGCTACTGGTATCGTTCTTAGTATATACCAAAACCCTCTGCAGTTATGATACGGAATTACCTGATCATCGCCCTGCGCAACTTTCAACGCCAAAAGCTTTTTGCATTACTCAATATGTTTGGTCTGGCACTGGGGCTTGCCAGCGCTATATTGATCTTCCTCTATATCAGTGACGAGCTTTTGTATGATACCATGCACCCTTACTATAACAACACATATCGCGTGGGGTGCGTCTTTACCAACACCGAAGGACAGGAGTTTGATAACACTGTTGCCCCGGGATACTGGATCAAACAACTGAAAGATACCCGCACAGAAATTGAACAGGCTGTTCGCATTGATTATATAGGATACCCTACATCGTTCCATCATAAAGCGACCGACAAGATTATCCTGACGGAAGAAGTGCGATGGGCTGAACCCGGATTTGATAAAGTACTGCTCTTCGATCTGCTAAAGGGTAATCGTGAAAAAATGTTTCAGGACTATAATTCGCTGGTGGTAAGTGAAACCGGGGCGCGTAAGCTTTTTGGCGATGCAGATCCGATCGGGCAAACTGTAACCGTTAAACATACCTGGGCAACCGATGGCAAAGAGATAGATGTAGTGGTTACCGGTGTATATCGCGATTATCCATCCAACTCTCATTTCAAACCACACTATATAATAAATGTAAATGCGCTGCGCAGTGTGCGCGAAAATTTTGATGCCTATATGGAAGGCACCACGTTTAGAAACTCCGAGTTCTTTGAATGCTATATTGTTGTGAAACCTTCGGCTGATGTAAAACCGATTGAAGAAGCGTTGCAGGGATGGAGCAATGAAATGGCCCGCAGCGATTCTGCTTTTGTGGCAGGCGGTTGGAAACTGCGACCTTTCCTTGCAAAACTTTCGGCTATACATTTTGATCAGAAAACTTTGTGGGAAAATGGTATACGCGGAGATAAAAAATACCTCGCCATCTTCAGCTCCGTAGCATTCCTGATATTGCTCATTGCCTGTATCAACTATATGAATCTGGCTACAGCACGTTCTGCACGCAGAGCGAAAGAAGTAGGCTTGCGTAAATCGCTGGGAAGTAAGCGCAGAGAAATAGCGTGGCAATTTTTTAGTGAATCAGTATTGATGACGCTCGGTTCGCTGGTGATAGCGATTATACTGGTAATTATATTTCTGCAGCCCTTCAATCAGTTGGCGCATAAATCTTTTACCCTCGCATCGTTGCTTAATCCCTATATGTTACTGGTCGTATTGGGCGTAGTCATCTTTATGTCGCTCGTATCCGGAAGTTACCCGGCCCTATACCTCTCCGCGTTTAAACCCGTGGAAATGCTGAAAGGTAAAATGGTAAAAGGCATAGGAGCAGAGCTTTTTCGCAAAGGACTCGTTACCGTACAATATGCAGTGTCGCTGGTGCTGATCATTTCTACGTTTATCGTAGTGCGACAGATGGAGCACATGCAAAACACAAAACTGAATGAGCAAGGCAGTCAGTTACTATCAATACGATATGGCGGTACGGCACCACAAGATAAATTTGCTGCGTTCAAACAAGCCGTATTGCAGGATAAAGACATCGAGCATGTAACCATGGCCAATCACCTGCCACGACTAAATTACTTTGGCTGGATCGGCACAACACTCAAGTTCCCCGAGCTGAATGATAAAGACCTGCAGTGGAATCAACTCAACGTAGAATTTGATTTTGCTAAAACCTATCAACTGGAATTTATAGCTGGCCGCGACTTTGATGTAAATAATCCGGCCGATTCTGGCGCGATGATCCTGAACGAAGCTGCCGTAAAAGTATTAGATCAGCCGATCGAGAAAATTATAGGAGCAACCGTAGCCGAAGTAAATAACGATAACAATGGTATAGCACGCTCGTATAAAGTAATAGGTATAGTAAAAGATTTTCCTTTCCGCTCCATGCATCAGGCTATCGAGCCATTGGTACTGAATCCGCATGTACATTTCATTGATCGTATAGCTTATATAAAATTACCAACAGGTCATTTCCAGGAAAAGATACAGTCGATCGAAAAAAAATGGCGCGAAATATTTCCGGGGGTAGGCTTTGATTACTGGTTTGTGAGTGATGAATTTAATCGCATGTACCTCGCAGAGAGCAGAGTGTCGTCATTAGCCAAGAGCTTTGCTATACTCGCTATATTAATTACAGCACTCGGTGTATTTGGATTGGCCTCCTATACGGCCGAGCAAAAAACAAAAGAAGTAGGCATACGCAAAGTATTGGGAGCAGCTGTGCGGCAGGTAGTAGGTATGTTTGTGTGGGGATTTTTAAAAATTCTTTTGATAGCTGCATTGATCGCTATACCGCTCGCCTATTTTCTGGCTGATAACTGGCTGGCCGACTTCGCCTATCGTTCAGCAATCAGTCCTGTAGTATTTATCATCAGTCTCGTGGGGCTCATGGTAATAACACTCCTCACCGTAAGCTACGAAACGTGGAAAGCCGCACGCGCCAACCCGGTAAAATCGCTGCGAAGCGAGTAATAACGTGTTTACGTTGATACGTGTGTACGTTAGTACGTTGGCTGCTAAACGTAAACACCTACACACGTACCAACGTAAACACATTAAAGTTTTGTTGTAAAATCTTCGGTGCAGATCGTGAGCGGATACGGTATATCCATTACTTTCAGCATGGTAGAACTGTCTATATAGTTGATCAGCTCCTCGGTAGCTTTCAGTTCAGCTTTCAGTTTTGATGTTACCAGGTCTTTATCAAAGCCAAACTTCTCGGTATACTCATCTCTTTCCTGCGACTTTAATTCAACATACTCTTCTATATTGTTCCATCGCAGATGCCAGAATCTGGTGATTGTAAATCCTTCAGAGTGAAGAAATTCTTTCAGCGCGTTAAATTGTTCCGCTGTTCGCGGATATTTTCTTAACAAAATCCCTTTCGGTGTTTTTTCGATCTCGCTCTTTAATAAAGCATGCAAGATTGGGATGGGCACTATTTCTCCGTTATTAATATACTGTTGCATTTCCTGCGCAGCAGGTTCTGCCGTTTCTCTGTATTTATTTCGAAGAAGGTCCGTAAAAGATATATCCTGTAAATCGTATTGCTGCACGAGTACATTCTTTAACAGAAGCTCTGCATACATAATAGGTGTGCGAATAATTTCACAAGATCTCATCGTGGGCTATAAATGTGGCAAGTTAGCGGGAAGTATACGGTTCATCTACAGAAGATCAGTAAAATATAAGGAGATAGTAAAACAGGATAAGATATACACCTATATATGCAGGTTGCGATGATGGAGATAAAATTGCGCCTGCACTCAAATACATCAATCTATATACTGATCCATCCGCCACTGTCATGCAATCGTGGAAAAATTGCCTCAATAAAAGATACGTGTGTAAAAAAAATGTGCCGTGCATTTCGTGCCTGTACGGGCTGTGTGCATCATAAGTTTTTCATGAAATATAGGGCTGTATAATGCTTGTGCACGAACACATTACCGATGGGTTTGTACAGATAAAGGAGGTTTACAATCGTTAGCAAAGCAGATTTTTTAGGTGAAGAGTGTCGAAAGTACTGGTAATTTGTCTTAATATTGTTTACCCCCTTACCTCGGTGCCATGAATAAGTTTAAAGATTATTCTGACCACGACCTCATAGAATTACTCCGCCAGCAACATATTCTGGCGTTTGAGGAAATCTATGATCGCTATTGGCATAAGCTATATTCAGCTGCCTATAAGCGCATACAATCCAGGGAAACAGCTGAAGAGTTTGTGCAAGATATATTTACCAGTTTGTGGGTAAATCGCGAGATCATTCATATAAAATCATTATCGGCTTATCTCTTCACAGCGGTGAAATATAAAGTGATCAATCACCTGCATCACGAAACTATTCGTAAACAATATCTCCACCGGCAGCTACAGGTTTTATCAGAAGCCGATAATTCTACCGAAGAACTTGTGCTGGTAAACGATCTGCATATTTCTGTGGAGCGACAGATCAGTAAACTTCCACCCAAGTGCCAGGAAGTATTTAAACTGAGTCGCCAGGAAAATCTTACCATGAAGCAAATAGCAGCGCAACTCGGCATCTCAGAAAAAACGGTGGAACATCAATTGGGTAAAGCACTGCGTGTGCTAAAGATGAATCTCAAACAATTTACCATTCTCATCACTACCGCTATTGGCCTGGTATAATCTTCTTAAATTTTTTTTTCAATCGGTATAGGGGACACATCCTGCAGGGCTGACTATATATACAGCGACCTTCTGAAGCTGCACGTGCTATACTTGCGGTTTTAGTAAATGCCCTGAACCATGGAAAGAATACCTCCGGAGTTGCTGCAGAAATACCTGCAGGGAAAATGTACGCCTGAAGAAAGCGAACGTGTAGATGCGTGGTATGCTGCTTTTGATAAAGCGGCAGACGATGAGCATCTGCCGGATATACAGCAGCGCGAAGAACTCCGGCAAAGAATGATAGCCCGCATCAAAAACAACCTGGCAGATATAGGGCAACTCCCTCCGGAGAAAAAGAACCCTTCAAACATCTATAGTACATTTTACAAAGCAGCGGCAGCTATTCTTGCACTTGCTGTGGTAGGACTCGGTATAATATTGCAGCGGAAAGATAAAGTACAAACTATACCCGTTGTTAAAGCGAACCTCATCACGTTACGCAACACCACCACCTCTATACTTCGCAAAGAACTTGCCGATGGCACAACGGTGTGGCTGAAGCCCGAAAGTTATATAGAGTATCCCGACAGATTTTCCGGTGCGGTGCGCACCATACAATTAAAAGGCGAAGCTTTCTTCGATGTAGCAAAAGACCGGCATCGGCCCTTCATCGTTACTACGTGCAATGTAACTACACGCGTACTCGGTACCAGTTTTAATATTAAGGCTTACCAGGATGCTTCTACCATTGAAGTATCGGTTATGACGGGGCGTGTAGCCGTACAGATGAAACCAAAAGATACTACCGATTCATCATCGGTATTTCTTACACCGAACGAGCGCGTTACCTATGTAAAATCCGAGAACAAGTTATTGAAAGAAACACCGGCACAATTACCGGAGCTGGCTATGTGGCAACAGGCTACTATAGTATATGATAATGTTCCGGTAAGGAGTGTGCTGCGCATGCTGGAAGAAAAATTCTATGTAAACATCCAGGTAAAAAATGCTAACCTGAATAACTGCCTTATCCGGGCGGACTTTACCAATCAGAACCTGGCAGATATACTGGAGTTGCTAAGCCGTTCGATTGAAGCCACCTATGAATTGAAAGACAACACGATTTACCTCGATGGAGAGGGATGTGTTGAGTGAATCACCTAAACCCCTTTATACTATGCAATAGATCAACAGACTTTATTAAAAGAGATTAGGAGTGATTGCGGCACCCCTAATCCAATTCAATTGTACTCCCTGTTACGCTTGGCAGCACAGGCAGGGAGACGTGTCTCATTTGTAAAAACGAAACAATCAAAATTATGCAAGAGATTTTACAAACGCACATCAACCTCAGCAAAATTATGCGAATTACGTTGAGCCAGATTGTCGTTATGTTGATCCTCACCGGCATTTCTCGGGCAGAGGTCGGCAAAGCACAAAGTGTTTTAGACCGCAATGTCACGTTGACGGTCGAGCACGTAAGCTTGAACAAAGCTCTGGACAAAATCGAAAAAAGCGCTTCCGTCAGGTTTGTCTACAGCAAGAACTTTATTTCACTCCGACAGGAAGTTTCTTTCTCAGCCGAGAAAGAAAAGTTAGAATCACTTCTGAACAAACTGCTGGGTCCGTTAAATATCCGTTACGAAGTTATTAAAGACCGGATCGTACTGAACAAGATAAGAACAGAAGAAGATGATGATCCGCTGGAAGCAGCATCTGAAAACACCGATGCTATACCGGTTGCCGATATACTTACCATTAGCGGAAAAGTGAGTGATGCCGATGGTCAGGGACTTCCCGGAGTAAATATACTCGTGAAGGGAACTACCAATGGCACAACCACGGATGCCGATGGTAAATATAGTCTGCAAGCGCCTGACGAAAGCACTACACTGATCTTTAGCTTTATCGGCTATGCTACACAGGAAGTAGAGATCGGTGGCCGCACCACCGTTGATGTTACACTCGCGGCCGATGTACAACAACTTTCCGAAGTTGTAGTTGTAGGATATGGCGAACAGAAAAAAGAAACGGTTACAGGCTCAGTCGCTACCGTAAGAGGTTCAGACCTGGTGAAGTCGCCAGCCGTAAATCTTTCCAACTCACTGGCAGGAAGAATGCCCGGTGTTACCGTAGTGCAGGCCAGTGGCGAACCCGGTTATGACGGTTCCACTATACGCATACGCGGCTCGAATACATTGGGTAATAACAATGCGTTAGTGGTGATCGATGGTATACCGGCACGTACCGGAGGTTTTGAACGTCTCAACCCGGCTGATATAGAAAGCATGAGCGTATTGAAAGATGCCTCCGCTGCTATATATGGTGCGCGTGCTGCCAATGGAGTTATACTGATAAAAACCAAGCGCGGTAAATCCGGTAAACCACAACTGTCGTACTCCTATAACCAGGGATGGGCACAGCCAACCGTTATACCCAAGCTGGCAAGTGCTTCGCAGTTTGCCGAGATGCGTAACGAACTGGAGATCTATAATTTACCGGTAGCCGAGTGGAGCGCGGCCAACACAGCCTTTAAACAAACCGGAAGTTATACCCGCCCCAACGGAAGTGTAGTGAGCGCTCCCTATACTCCGGAAGATTTTCAAAAATTGAATGATGGCTCTGATCCGTGGGGACATCCCAACACCGACTGGTTCAAGAGTACACTCAAAACATGGTCGCCACAATCGCGGCATAATGTACAGCTCTCAGCCGGTAATGATAACTTCAAGTACCTCGCATCGGTAGGCTATCAGAACCAGGATGCCTTCTATAAAAATGCAGCCACCGGGTATAAACAATATGACTTCCGTATTAATCTCGATGCCAATGTAAACAAGTATATAACTACCAGTATAGGTATGCTGGCACGCGAAGAATATCGTTTCTTCCCTACACGCTCGGCCGGCTCTATATTTCGTATGCTGATGCGCGGTATACCTACACAACCAGCGTACTGGCCCAACGGTATGCCCGGCCCTGATATAGAGAATGGCGAGAACCCGGTAGTGATCACCACCAATCAAACAGGTTACGATCGCGACAAGCGTTATTACCTGCAAACCAATGGTCAGCTTGATATAACCATTCCGTGGATAAAAGGATTGAAACTTACCGGAACAGCATCGGTAGATAAATATGTAAAGCGCACCAAACGCTGGGAGATACCGTGGTATCTATATACCTGGGACAAAGTATCGTATGAAGCAGACGGAGCTACGCCTAAACTTTCCAAAGGTGCCCGCGGCCCGGCAGAGCCACGCCTTACACAAGGCGATGAAGATCAGCTCAACGTATTGCTCGGGGGTATAATTACCTACGATCGAAAATTCGGCAATCATGCACTGACTGTATTGGCTGGTACCAATCGCGAAACGATCGAGTTCGATAACTTCAATGCCTATAGACGATTCTTTATATCATCAGCCGTTGATCAGATGAGTGCCGGTGGTAACCCGGAGAAGAACAATGGTGGTGGTGCATGGGAGCGCGCGCGCCTTAATTACTTTGGTCGCGTAGCCTATAACTATAAAGAGAAATATATAGCCGAGTTCCTCTGGCGGTACGATGGCTCCTATATGTTCCCGAAAAATACGCGTTTCGGTTTCTTCCCCGGCATCATGGCAGGCTGGCAGATATCTGAAGAAGACTTCTTCAAGAACAACGTTACCTTCATGAATTACCTGAAGCTGCGTGGTTCGTGGGGAAAGATGGGTAACGATAACATTACGCTCAACTGGGATGGATCATTACTCGAATATCAATACCTCTCAACGAATGCATTCCGCAGCTATATTATCGGTGGACAGGAAGTAGGAACAATCTATGAAACAAAAGTACCCAACCTGAACATCACCTGGGAAGTTGCCAACAATAAAGATATAGGGCTGGAAGGACAATTCTTCGAAGGCAAGATCAACTTCGAGTTTGATGTGTTCTTCAACAAACGTGATAATATACTCTTGCAGAAAACCGGATCTATACCACAGACCACCGGTATGACACTGCCGCCACAAAATATAGGCAAGGTACAAAACCGCGGTTGGGATTTCCTCATTGGCTATAACACACAGATCGGAGAGTTGTCGTTAACCACAAGTATAAACGGAGGCTATGCGCAGAACAAGATTCTCTTCTGGGATGAAGCACCCGGAGCACCGGCATGGCAACGCACTACCGGACGACCGATGTATACTTTCATGGCGTATCAATACGATGGTGTGTTCAAAGATGAAGAAGAGATCAACGCCAATACGCTGGATTACTCTGCCGTTACCAATACACTGCGCCCCGGTGATATGAAGTATAAAGATTATAATGGCGATGGTAAAATTACCCCCGATGATCAGGTCCGGAACAATCGTACCAATATACCCTTGTTCCAGGGCGGCCTGAATATAAGCCTGGGCTTTAAAAACTTCGACTGCAGCATTCTCTTTCAGGGCGCTGCGGGCGGCCAGGTATATTTGAGCACGGGCGAATCGGGCAGTATCGGTAACTATGTGCTGGAAGTATACCAGAACCGCTGGACGATCGATAACCCGAGCAGCGATCATCCGCGCATTGCCGACCGCAGCAACCAGTATTATTCCAACAACAATACCTACTGGTTAAAGAGCAGCAATTATATACGTCTCAAAAATTTTGAGATCGGCTATACAGTTCCTGCTGCCATCGGAGAGAAAGCCGGTATTAATAAGCTCAGAATATATATGAACGGACTCAACCTGTTTACGATCGATAAATCGTCAGTGTTCGATCCCGAAGCTACCAATACACTCGGGCAGTATTATCCACAGTCGCGCATCATCAACGCAGGTCTTACCGTAACATTTTAAATCTCTTTGAAATGATGAAGTATATGAACAAGCTCACGTATATATTTCCGGTTGTCATCGTGTTATTTATAGCAGGTGCCTGCAGCGATGATTTTGTGAATACACAACCCTTGAGTGAAGTGCCAGAAGAAGCCGTGTGGAAAGATCCTGGCCTGTCGCAGGCATTTGTTACCGATATATATAATGGATTAGGCAATGGAGGGTTTGATGAGCAGATGCTCGCCTCCCTTACCGATGAAGCTATGTTTACGCACCCCGGGCGTGGTATCAATACCATTACCGAGGCACGTTCCAATCCGGCAGATATAGGATGGGTAAACAACACCCTCAACTGGCCCAATATGTATGCGCGCATCCGTGCCTGCAACCTGGCAATACAAAACCTGGAAACACCACAGTTCGAAAACACCTCGCAGATCAGCGCGAGTGTACTGAAGGGTGAAGCACTCTTTATGCGCGCTTATTTCTATCATCAGTTGCTGCGCTATTACGGTGGTGTTCCATTGGTAGACAGGCCCTATACATTAGGTGAAGCAGATTATACCATAGCCCGCAATACATTTGCTGAATGCGTGGATTTTATTGTGAATGATTGCGATCAGGCTGCACAATTGCTCGATGGTAAAGCAATGCCTTCCGGCAGAACATCAAAAGCAGCAGCCCTCGCGTTGAAGGCGCGTATACTGCTCTATGCCGCGAGCGATCTGCACGATATAGCTACAGCATCCGCCAACTCATCCGGTATAGCAAACTTCTCTAACAAAGATGTACTCGGCTATACCAGTGGCACGCGCGTAGAGCGTTGGCAAAAAGCAAAAGATGCAGCGAAAGCTGTGATCGATCTCGGTGGCGGTTATGAGTTATCACTCGCTGCACCGGTATCAGCAACGCAAGGCACTGCCAACTATGCAAACATGTCGCTCTCTAAAAATGGTGGCGAGAAAGAGTTGATCTTTGCGCGTTACTTCATCAATGCAAAAGATGAAGGCGGAGCATGGGTAGGTCGCAACAACGGACCAAACGGTTATCATAACTGGGCCGGTAACACACCGATACAAAACCTGGTGGATGATTATGAAATGATGGACGGTTCATCGTTCGATTGGGAAAACACTGCACATGCGTCCGCTCCCTATACCGACCGTGATCCGCGCTTCTATGCCACCATACTATTCGATGGCGCTCCGTGGAAACCACGCACAGCGGATGCTGCCGGTAAAGATCCCTACAACGAAATACAAACCGGACAATACCAGATCGTGAACGGTAGTGGCAGCGTTGTATCATACTTCGGGCTGGACACACGGCAGAGTTCTATTGAAGACTGGAATGGTTCGCGCACCGGATACTATATGAAGAAGTTCATTGATCCCGATCCGGCCATTGTCGATCAGAACACAAGGCAACAGATACCGTGGCCTTTCTTCCGCTATACCGAAGCTGTATTGAATTATGTTGAAGCCTGTATAGAACTGGGTGAAGAAGCAGAGGCTATACAATGGCTTAACAAGATCCGCTTCCGGGCGGGTATGCCTGCCGTTGCAGATGCAGGCGATGCTTTGCGACAGCGCTATCGCAATGAACGAAGGGTAGAGCTTGCCTATGAAGAACACCGCTATCACGATGCACGCAGGTGGATGATAGCACCTACTACCTTAGGACGGAAAGCCGGCAGGATCAATATCATCGGTACACTCAAGGCCGGTAAAGATGTGAAGGTATATAAATACGATCCTGCCAACTACGACTATGTATATGAACCGCTGGATATAGATCCCGGTATAGAGAACAGGGCGTGGCTGGACAAAATGTATTTCCTCCCGATACATCGCGATGAAATGAACCGCAACAATAAATTAGTACAGAATCCGGGATACTGATTTTATCCGGAGAAGTTATCTTTAGAATCTATGTCGGTGTGTATAGCATCGGCATAGATTTTTTACTATCTAAACCATCCTGACCCTTTGAAGCGAATTATACTGTATAGCCTGGCTGCCCTATATATACTGGCTGCCGGCTGCAAGAAGGCAACACAGCAGGCAGCGAGCGATGCAACATTACCCGCAGAGCCAACGCTTTTTCAATTGCTGCCAGCCTCCGTAACACATGTCGACTTTCAGAACAGACTCACCGAAGCGCTTAATACCAACGTGTTGCTTTACGAATATTTTTACAACGGTGGGGGTATTGCTGCAGGCGACCTGAATGGTGATGGCCTCGATGATCTGTACTTTACTGCGAACATGGCTGCCGATCATCTATACCTGAACAACGGCAGCATGCAGTTTACGGATATAACCCGTCAATGCGGTATACAAACACGCAATGGTCCGTGGAAGACAGGAGTAACGATGGCTGATGTGAATGGCGATGGAAAACTGGATCTATATATATGCTACTCAGGAAACTTGAAGCCTGAGCGAAGAGTGAACGAGTTATATATCAACTATGGCAACAACGAACAGGGTATACCACAGTTTAAAGAAGAAGGCAGACAGTATGGGTTGGATAGTCCTGCTACCAGCACGCAAGGCTATTTCTTCGATTATGATCGCGATGGCGATCTCGATATGTTTTTGCTCAACCATAATATACAGGCATTACCCGTATTGAACGAAGCCAACACAGCCGCCATGCTGAAAACAGAAGACCCGGTAAGCGGCTCGCGATTGTACAGAAATGATAATAATGTATTTAAAGATATTACGCGATCGTCTGGTATCA